>JANLQP010000138.1:0-13548 GCA_031367895.1 Hyphomicrobiales bacterium | reverse complement strand
CAAGTGAGCAGTTCGATCTGCGCGTGCTCGTCGATCCGTGGTTGCTTCGGTCGGTCCCTTGCCCGATTGCGGAGGCGGGCATGATGCGTCGCAGAGCGTTTCTCGCCGGTGCGGTCGCAGCTGCAGCGCTGCCGAAACCGGCGATCGCGCAAGGCGCGGCGGGATTTCCCTCGCGGCCGATTACGCTGATCTGCCCGTGGCCGGCTGGCGGACCGACGGATGTCGTCATGCGCGGCATGGCCGACGCTGCCGGCAAGGTGCTCGGCCAGCCGGTCGTCGTCGACAACAAGGCTGGTGCCTCCGGGACGCTTGGTGCAGCGACAATGGTCGCTACAGCCAAGCCCGATGGATACACAATCGCGCAGATGCCGATCGGCATGGTGCGCATTCCGATGATGCAGAAGGCGACCTGGGACATCGCCCGGGACTTCACCTATATCGTTCATTTGACGGGCTACATTTTTGGCATAACGACGCACGCCAAAACGCCGTTCAAGACTTGGGCCGATGTGGTCGCGTACGCGAAAGAAAATCCAGCGAAGGTCACGTACGCGACGCCGGGCGCCGCTACTTCGTTGCACATCGGCATGGAGCAGATTGCAGCGCAGGAAGGAATCAAGCTCACGCAAGTCCCGTTCAAGGGGCAGGCCGAGGCTTTGGCGTCGCTGCTCGGCGGCCATACCGATCTGATGGCGGCTGGAACAAGCATGGATGCGCTCATACAAAAGGGCGATGTGCGACCGTTAGCGGTTTGGAGCGAACAACGGCTGAAGCGGCTTCCGGACGTGCCGACGCTGAAAGAGCTCGGCATGCCGTTCGTGTTCGACAGCCCATGGGGATTTGCCGGTCCGAAAGGCATGGCTCCGGAGATCGTCGCGACGCTGCACGACGCCTTCAAGAAGGCACTCGAAGATCCCGTCGTGCAGGAGATGATGGAACGGCAGGAAATGGCGCCGCGCTACATGAACAGCAGCGATTACGCGCGCTTCATGGACCAGCTTGTCGTGCAGGAACGCGCGTTCCTCGATCGCATCGGGTTGCTGAAAAAAGACTGATTACGTTTGATGTTTGGGGAACCACTGAGCATGCGCCGTAGAGATGTTCTGAAGCTTGCTGCCGCTACTGCAGCTGGCGCCCTGCCGAGGCCGGCAATCGCGCAAGGAGCTGCCGACTATCCCTCGAAGCCCATCACGTTGATCGTGCCGTGGAACGCGGGTGGCAACACCGACATCTACTTCCGCGCCTTGGGCGAGGCTGCGGGCAAAGAGCTCGGGCAGCCGGTGGTGGTCGACAACAAGGCCGGTGGCTCGGGCACGCTCGGCCCGGTGACAATGGCGCTCTCGACGAAGCCGGATGGATACACGATTTCGCAGGTGCCGATCACCGTGATGCGGCTACCGCTGATGAACAAGCACAATTGGGATCCCGTGCGGGATTTCTCGTACATCATCCACCTCAGCGGTTATGTGCTTGGCCTCACAACCGGCGCTGAGAGCAGGTTCAAGACGTGGGACGACGTGGTGAAAGGCGCCAAGGAAGCGCCGGGCAGGCTCACGTACGCGACGACCGGCCCCGGCACGACACTGCACATCGGCATGGAAGAGATCTCGGGCCGGGTCGGCATCAAGCTCACCATGGTGCCGTTCAAGGGCGGCGCCGAGACGAATGCCGCAGCACTCGGTGGGCATACGGACTTCCAGGCCGACTCGACTGTGTGGCAGCCGCTGGTCGACGCCGGCAAGCTGCGTCTCCTCGCGATGTTTTCCGAGAAGCGCAACAAGCGCTGGCCGGATGTGCCGACGATGACAGAGCTGGGCGTGCCGGTGGTCTATGACAGTCCGTTCGGGATCGCCGGTCCGAAGGGCATGGACCCTGCGATCGTCAAGAAGCTGCACGACGCCTTCCAGAAGGCGCTCGGCGATCCCAAGGTTGCCGAGATCATCGAACGCTACGACTTCGTCGACCGCTATATGAACTCCGAGGACTACACCAAGTTCGTGCCGACGATCGTCGCATCGGAGAAGGCGGCGCTCGAGAAGATGGGTATGCTGCGCAAGGACTGAGCACATCCTGGCGCGCTCCGCGCCAGAGGGATCTGCAGGGGAGTGATCATGCGACGTCGCGATGTATTGAAAGGGATCGGGGCGGGCCTGAGTGTACCGGCCCTGCCATTGAAGGCCAGCGCACAGGCGGCCGCCGATTTCCCGTCGAAGCCGATCACGCTCATCATTCCTTGGGGGCCGGGAACCCAGATCGACCTTTGGCACCGAGCGCTCGGCGAGGCGGCCAGCAAGATTCTCGGGCAACCCGTCGTCGTCGACAACAAGGCAGGCGCCAGCGGTACGGCAGGACCGGCCGGCATGGCTGCCACCGGCAAGCCCGACGGTTACGTGATCTCGCACATCCCGATTACCGTCTGGCGTCTTCCGGCGATACAGAAAATGACTTACGATCCGGTGAAAGATTTCACCTACATCATGAACATGTCCGGGTTCCTGCTTGGCGCCTATGTGCGCGCGGACAGCCCCTTCAAGACGTTTCGCGACATGCTGGACTTCGCCAAGGCCAATCCAGGCAAGCTGACCTACGGCACGGCGGGCGCGAGCACATCGCCGCACATCGGCATGGAGCAGATCGCACTCCGCGAGGGCATCAAGTGGACGCACGTGCCGTTCACGCAGGGTCTCGATCCCAACCTGCTCGGCGGCCACATCATGGCGGCGGCCAACTCGTCGACGTGGTGGGCGCATACGGAGGCTGGCACCATGCGGGTGCTGTGCGTGTGGACCGAGAACCGCAATCCGCGAATTCCCGATGTGCCGACGCTGAAGGAGCTTGGCCTGCCGTTCGTGTTCGACAGCCCGTTCGGGCTCGCCGGCCCCAAGGGCATGGAGCCTGCGGTCGTAAAAAAGCTGCATGACGCGTTCAAGCTGGCGCTCGAGGATCCAAAGGCGAAGGAACTGCAGAAAAAGTTCGATTTTCCGGAACGCTACATGGACACCGAAACCTACACGAAATTCGCGGCCGAGCAGGTGGCCGAGCAGAAGGACATCATCGGCAAGCTCGGGCTCGCGAAAAAAGAATAACATGTCGGTCGCCAGACTGAAGAATACGCAAGGCTCGGACAACGAGCCGGCATCGACTGGAGGGTTTGATCGTGGTGGCTAACGCACAGTTGTGGGGCGGGCTTTTCTGGCTTGCGATCGGGGCCTACGTGACCTGGGCCGGGCGCGATCTTGGCTTGGGGCGAATTGCGGAGCCAGGCTCGGGGTTCGCGTTTTTCTGGATCGGTCTCATCATGTGCGCGCTGTCGGCGTCCGTGATCGTGCAGGCCGTGATCAAAGGCAGCGAAAGCATCGCGGCGCTCTGGGACGAGACACGCTGGCAGAAGGTGCTGCTGGTGACCGTGATGCTGCTGGTGTTCGGCTTCCTGTTCGAATTCCTGGGCTTCATCGTCTGCGCGCTGGGGTTGCTGCTGATCCTGATGTTCCTTATCGATCCGGTCGAGCCGAAGCTGGCGCTGCTCGTTTCGATCGGATCGACGTTCGTGGTCTGGGCGGCGCTGACCGAAGCGCTGAAGATCCAGCTACCGGCCGGTATCCTTGCAGGTGCTCCCGAGGCGGCGCTGCGTGCGATCGCGCGGGGCGGCATCAACGGTATCGCCGCTGTCTTCAGTTTCATCTTCCGCTGATCAGAGCCTCGAGCACAAGAAAGCCAATCCATGGATGTCTTCTCAGGACTGATGAACGGTTTCGTCGTCGCCTTCAAGTTCCAGAATCTGATCGCGTGCTTCATCGGTGTCTTCGTCGGCACGCTGGTCGGCGTGTTGCCAGGAATCGGCCCGGTTTCGGCGATGGCGCTGTTGTTGCCGGTGACGCTGTCGTCGACCCCGGAAGCGGGCATCATCATGATGGCCGGCATCTACTACGGCTCAATGTACGGCGGCTCGACGACATCGATCCTGGTCAACATTCCGGGCGAGGCGGCGTCCGTCGTCACGTGCCTCGATGGGCACGAGATGGCGAAGCAGGGTCGCGCTGGTCCCGCGCTCGGCATGGCGGCGCTGGCGTCGTTCTTTGCCGGTACGTTCTCGATCGTGGCGTTGATGTTCGTGGCGCCGACGATGGCGCGGGTGGCCGTCGCGTTCGGACCGGCCGAGTACTTCAGCCTGATGGTGCTCGGCCTCACGGTGCTGGCGTTCCTGACGCAGGGCTCGATTGCGAAATCGATGATGATGGCCTGCTTCGGCGTGATTCTGGGCCTGATCGGCATCGACCAGATCACGGCGATGCCGCGATTGACGTTCGACCGGCTGGAGTTGCTCGACGGCGTCGGGCTCGTGCCTGTCGTGATGGGGCTGTTCGGCGTGGCCGAGATCCTGGCCAATCTCGAGCGCAAGTTTCAGCGCGAGATGGTGAGCTCGCAGATCGGCAATCTGATGCCGTCGCGCGAGGATTGGAAGGCGAGTGCTGCGCCAATGGCACGCGGTACAGTGCTTGGGTTCCTGCTCGGTATTCTGCCCGGTGGCGGCGCGGTGATCGCGTCGTTTGCGTCCTACGCCATGGAAAAAAAGCTGTCGAAGACGCCGGAGCGCTTCGGCAAGGGCGCGATCGAGGGCGTGGCCGGTCCTGAGGCGGCGAACAACGCGGCGGCCGGTGGCGCGTTCATCCCGCTGCTGACGCTCGGCATCCCGCCGAACGTGATCATGGCGCTGCTGCTCGGCGCGTTCATCATTCACGGCCTGCAGCCGGGTCCGCTGCTGATGGTGCAAAACCCCGGCATCTTCTGGGGCATCGTCGCCAGCATGTACATCGGCAACGTCATGCTGCTGATCCTCAACATGCCTCTGATCGGCATGTGGGTGCAGGTGCTGAAGGTGCCGTACAACGTGCTGTTCCCGCTGATCCTGATGTTCTGCATCGTCGGCGTGTTCTCGTCGGGGAGCGCCGTGTTCGACGTGTTCGTGATGACGATCTTCGGCGTGCTTGGGTACCTGATGCGTAAGTTCGGCTACGAAGCAGCGCCGCTGGTACTGGCGTTCGTGCTCGGGCCGCTGCTCGAGAACAACCTGCGCAAGGGCCTGATCATGTCACAGGCGAGCGGCAGCCCCGGTTTCGGCATCTTCGTCGATCCGATCCGGCATCCGATCTCGCTCGCGTGCCTCGTGATCGCGGCTTTCATTCTGCTGACGCCATTGCTGCCGTCGATGGCCAAGAAGCGCGAAGTGATCGCGCTCGATTCCGAGTGACATTCGAGGCCTTGTTGGGCTCGCGACGCGCATTAGTTGTAGTGTCCAGGCATCGTGCAGGTTCCAGGCGCATCAGTCGTGCAAGTCCAGCCGCTCAGTTCGAGCATGGCAAGCGCTTCACGGGACGCTATTGCCTGCATGTCTGCTTGTGACGTGAGAACAATAGTGGTACGAATTTGCAATCAGGGCATCGTGAGGTTGCAATGACGCAGACGCTGGAAGAACGGGTTGTCGCACTCGAGAAGCAGAATCTGGAAATCAATCGCGAGCTTTCGGCGCTGAAAGGCCAGTTCGAATACATTTCGAGTCAGTTGCGGCAAGTGCAGCTCTACATGCATGCCCGCTTCGAGCAGGCCGACAAGGAAATCAAAGACCTCCGAGCGGAGATGAACGAGCGGTTCGGTAAGGTCGACGCACGCTTTGCCGCCATGGACCAGCGCTTTGACGAGATCCCGTCGATTGTTCGCGACGTGATGCGCGAGGTTCTGGCCGAGCAGCGCAAGCACTAGACCGAGGCCCACGCTCATGAAAATCACCGTCGTCCAGACCAACACGATGCACGACAAGGCGCGCAATATCGCGCAGGCAACGGGGCTGATCGAGCAGGCGATCGCAGCGGATCGGCCGGACGTGGTGGTGTTGCCGGAGGTTTGGAACTGGCGCGGTGGCACGACAGCGGACAAGGTGCGCGCCGCGGACGAGATTCCGGGCGGGCCGGCGTACGTGGCGCTGCGGACGCTGGCCCGCACCCACAAGGTGTGGATCCACGGCGGCAGCATGATCGAGCGGATCGCTGGCGGGACCCAAGTGCACAACACGACGTGCGTCTTCGACCGCGACGGCGCCGAGGTCGCGCGCTATCGAAAGATCCACATGTTCGACATCACGGCGCCGGATGGCACACCCTACCGTGAAAGCGACGACGTGAAAGCCGGCAGCGACATCGTCATGTATGACCTCGAGGGTTTCATGGTCGGCTGCACCATCTGCTACGACATGCGGTTCGCGGAACTCTACATCGCGCTCGCCAAGCAGGGTTGCGACGTGATCATGGTGCCGTCGTCGTTCACGCTGCAAACCGGCAAGGACCACTGGGACCTACTGCTGCGTGCACGTGCCGTCGAAACACAGTGCTACATCGTGGCGCCGGGACAATATGGGCCGTTCGTCGACGGCAAGGGGCAGACACGGCAATCGTACGGTCACAGCCTGATCGCCGATCCGTGGGGGCACGTCATCGCCAAGGTTTCCGATGGGATCGGCTTCGCGTCGGCCAACATCGACCGGGCGCAGATCGACCGCGTGCGCGAGCTGATCCCGATGAATGCGCATCGCAAGCTGAAGGTCTCATGACATGACGCCTTATGACATCCGTCCCATGCCGCCGCATATTCCGGCCGAAGATCTGGCGTTGCTGGCACAGATCGAGACAGCAACGTTCGGGCACTTCCGGCATCTCGGATTCATGCATCGCGCGATTCAGCCGATGATCAAGCGGCGCGTCGTCGGCACCGCGGTGACGATCGCGACGCCGGGGCCGTGCACGACGGTGCTGCATCATGGGCTCGGGTTGTTGCGTCCGGGCGATTTCGTCGTCGTCGACCGGCTCGGCGATGACCGGCACGCATGCTGGGGTGGTGGCGTGACGATTTCGGCCAAGACTGCGGGCGCGGTCGGTGCTGCGATCGACGGGCCTTGCACCGACGAAGCCGAGATCGTCGGCTCGGACTTCCCGGTCTGGAGCCGCGGGGTCTCGCCGGTGACTTGCCGCGGCTACGACCTCGGCGGCGCCATGAACGTGCCGGTGTCGTGCGGTGGTGCGGTGGTCATGCCGGGCGATGCCATTCTGGCGGATGCGTCGGGTGTGGTCGTGCTGCGGCGGGAGGAGGTTCGTGAGCAAGCGAAGTTCGCGCTCGATCTGCAGACACGCTTGCAGGGCCGGGAGGCAACCTACAAGACCGGCGTCAAGATCGGGGATGCGTCGGGCGCGACTGCGAAGGTTCTGGCGCGGCGGAGCTAAGTCGATGGTTTGAAATTGACGACGAAAATGGTGCCGGATTACCCTTCGTCTGAGAGAAACGAATTTTTTCCAGTGATCGCAATCGCTGCAAATCGGCCATCAACCGAACCGACCAGTGGCTGACATGTTATTGAATTATATCAATTTAATTGATGACCTCACGCCGAGGATACCGCCTGTCAGCCGACGCAGTGCGGGCGATTGCTTTGCCCTCGTTAAGACCTCATTCACCACAAAATGGTGGTTTGGGAGCAGTTCGTATCAGTACAGCGTCGAGCGTATCGCATGTCCAAATCCATCGCGTTGCCATTGGTCGCCATATTAGGCATCGGTCTCGTTGCATCGGGTTGTGCCCGAGGCGGCATTAGTGGACCCGAGGCGAGGCTCGGGCGCATGGAAAGCCGCTCCGGTGATGGCCGCAACGGCACGCGCACGGGGATGGCGGCGCCTGGATCGCCGGAGCAGTTCAAGTCAGCCGGCAACGACATCGTCTATTTCTCGTCGGACAGCACGGACCTGACGCCGGAAGCGCAGCAGGCGCTCGCGACGCAAGCGCGCTGGCTGCAGCAGTACCAGAGCCATACCGTCACCATCGAGGGGCACGCCGACGAGCGCGGCACCCGCGAGTACAACATCGCGCTCGGGGCGAAGCGTGCCGAGTCCGTGAAAGCGTTCCTGGCGCGCCAAGGCGTCAACGCAGCGCGGATGCGGACGACCTCGTTGGGTAAGGAGCGACCAGTCGCGGTCTGCAACGACATCTCGTGCTGGTCGCAGAACCGGCGCGCGCAGACGGTGCTGAGCGCCATTTCGGTCAGCCGCAACTGAGGCTGTCCGGCACGCCAAAGCTCTGCTTCATCTCCGCTACTCGAACGCATTCCGGCGCGGCTTTCGCATCCGTGCCGCGACGAACGATTCCGCAGTTTTCGCCGTCTGACTGTTGCTGCGGCTGACTGTTGCTGCGGTCTGGCCGCTCTCCCCGATGCCCGCCCTCCGAGACCATCCGATGAAGACATCCACTCTCTCTGCCACTCTCTCTGCTGGTGCCATGACCTCCGCCCTCGTGGTCATTGCTGCCGGTTCCGTTGCGGCACAGACATTACCCGCGATCAAGGCAAGCCCAACCAACGTTGTGCCGGGATGTGCGACGCCCGGCCGACTTATGGCGTACCTCAAGGCGCGCAATCCGCAGCTTGATCCGCGCCATGAGGCTATCGCGGTTCACTACATGCAACAGGGCGAGGAGCTTGGACTGCGCTGGGATGTGGCGTTTTTCCAGATGATCGTCGAGACACGCAGTCTCGAGTATCGACGCAGCACAGGCGAGCCGGCGACCGTGCGGCCGCAGCAGAACAACTTCGCGGGCATCGGTGCGACCGGCGGCGGCAATCCCGGCGAATCTTTCCCAGACATTGCGATGGGCGTGCGTGCGCATCTGCAACATGTGCAGATGTACGGCGGCGATCGCGTCACCGCACCGGTCGCGGAGCGGACGCGCAAGGTGCAGGATTGGGGCACGCTGCTGGCCTGGCAAAAGACCGTCACGGGGCCGATCAGCTATACGGATCTGGCGCGATATTGGGCGCCGGGTGACCGGAGCTATCTCGCCGGCATCGACGCGGTCGGGCGGCGCTTCTACGAGCATTTCTGTAATGTTCCAGATCCGGCGCCGATGCTGTTGTCGGAGGTACGCGGGCGACGGGCAGTTGCAGCGCGGGCGCCGGAGCGTGCCCCTTCGGCTGGTGTCGAACTGGCGCAGCAGGCGATCGATCGCGCACGGGTTGCGGAGGATACGAGCCGGTCTGCGCTTGGCGCGGGTCCGGCCGAACCTGCGCGTGCGCTGTTGCGTGCTGCAGCGGCGCCAGTGGATAGCCGACCGGTCGCGCAGCCCTTCCGATTGCTCAATGCGCAGCCACTGCAGCCGGCCACTGTTGCTCCGCCGGTGGAGGTGGCTGCATCGTCGCCGGCAACATCGCCGGCTGTCGTGGTGGGCGGCGCTGAACGTGGCACGCAGCTGGTATCGTTCGACTCGAACCCGGCCGACGAAGCGATAGCGGGGCTCGTGAGCGGCAAGACGTTCCTGCTGGATACGCCGATCGGTTCGGTTATTCCGATCAACTTCAAGGAGGATGGCACGATGACCGCCAAGGTCAACTCCGCCACGATTGCCGGTGTGCTCGGAGCCGCGTCGGACAGCGGCAAATGGTGGGTGGAGAAGGCGAAGCTCTGCCAGCGTTGGAAGGTCTGGTTCGACAAGGAGAATCAGTGCCTGAAGCTGCGCCAGGCCGGGTCGACGATCCACTGGCTGCGGGACGACGGCAAATCAGGTACGGCGCGGATCAGCAGCAGGTAGTCCGACGCGATTGCTGCTGCGTGCTAGCAATAGACGTTACCCGTTCGACGTAAACTTCCCTTGCGTGATGGGGCGTGTTGGCAGCTAGAATGCGGCCGAACATTGCTGACACGAGCGGCTCTCCGGTTGCGCCGCAAGGCGGCAGACATCGTGCGAGGGGAGGCTGCGACATGAAGCTCGGCATTCACATCGGTTATTCCGGTGCCCAGCTCAAGGACCCGACCGAGATCGTGCAGCGGGCCGAAGCGCTCGGGTACGACTCGGTCTGGACCGCTGAGGCTTATGGCACCGATGCAGTGACGCCGCTCGCCTACCTTGCCGGCAAAACCGAGCGCATCAAGCTCGGCACGGCGATCATGCAGCTCGCCGCGCGCACGCCGGCCAATGCGGCGATGTCGGCTGCGACGGTCGATGCGCTGGCGGGCGGTGGACGGTTCATCGCCGGCATCGGCGTGTCGGGTCCGCAGATCGTCGAAGGTTGGTACGGGCAGCCTTGGGGCAAGCCCTATTGGCGCATCAAAGACTACGTCTCGATCATGCGGAAGATTTTCGCGCGCGAGGAGCCGGTTTCGCATGACGGCAAGGAGATCAGCCTGCCGTTCACGGGCGAAGGCGCATTGGGGGTCGGCAAGCCGCTGAAATCCATCCTGCACATGAATCCGAAGATTCCGATCTATCTCGGCACCGGCAACGAAGCGACAGTGAAACTGACGGCGGAAATCGCCGATGGCTGGCTGCCGCTCGGGCTCGTACCAGGATCGCTGCCGGAATATCTGCCGTGGCTCGAGGAAGGCTTCAAGCGCGCCGGCAACGGCAAGAGCTTCAAGAATTTCGAAATCCAGGGCTCGGCGCACGTCGAGGTCAGCAACGACGTCAAGGCATCGCTCGAGAAGCTGAAGCCGGATGTCGCGCTGTACGTCGGCGGCATGGGGCATCGCGACAAGAATTATCACAAGGACATCATGGTGCGGCGTGGGTTCAAGGATGCCGCCGACCGCATACAGGAACTGTACCTTGCGGGCCATAAGGCAGAGGCAACAGCCGCCGTTCCCGACGAGTGGGTGGATCTCAAGTCGCTGGTCGGGCCGCCAGCGCGGATCAAGCAGCGCTACCGTGCCTGGGAGGACATGGGGATCACCGGTCTCACGGTGCGGAGCAAGTCGCTGGAGGCGGTAGAGGTGATGGCGGATGCGGCGCGGCTCAATCCGCGCGGTAAGGTTTGATGCGACGCGCGGGCATTGTGGTTGTGCGAATCGAGGGAGTGCGTCGCCGATGAGCTTCGAGAAGCCGTACGAGGGGCTGCGCGTCATCGATCTGGCGCAAGGTGTGGCCGGTCCCTACTGCGCCATGCTGCTGGCGCGGCACGGCGCGGACGTGATCAAGGTCGAGCCGCCGGAGGGGGATTGGTCGCGCGCGCTCGGCCCGCGTTACGGTGACAACACCGCATATTCGGTGGCGGCGAACCTCGGCAAGCGCAGCATTGCGGTGGATCTGAAGAGCGAGGCCGGGCGCGCGGTGGTCGAGCGCATGTTGCCCAAGGCCGATGTGTTCCTGGAAGGGTTTCGGCCGGGTGTGATCGATCGGCTCGGGTTTTCGTATGATCGGCTGAGGGCGATCAATCCGCGGCTGGTTTACGTGTCGATCTCCGGCTTCGGGCAGGAGGGGCCGCTGCGCGAGAAGCCGGCGATGGATCCCATTTTGCAGGCGTTCACCGGGTTCATGTCGGAGAACAAGGAGCCGCACGGCGTGCCGCACCGGACGCCGACGATCATCGTCGATATGTCGACGGCGCTGTATGCGCATCAGGCGGTGGCTGCGGCGTTGTACGCGCGGGCGATGGGCGCGCCGGGGCGGCGCATCACTGCGAGCCTGATGGAAGGCGGCGCGAACCTGCAGGCCATTCGCATGATGAGCGCCTATCGCGAGGGCGAGTTCAAGGTGGCGGGCGCGCCGGGTGGGACGTATCAAGCGAGCGACGGCCGCTGGATTCAGCTCGGCGCGGTGAAGAACCACGAGTTCATCGGCATCTGCAAGGTGCTGGGGCTGAGGGAGCTGATCAGCGATGCGCGTTTCAAGAACAACAGCGATCGGGTCGGTCATGCTGCGTATTTGGCGGGGCTTGTTGGCGACGTGATCAAGACGCGGCCAGCGGCTGAGTGGCGTGACAAGCTGACCGAAGCGGGATTGCAGAACGAAGTGCTGCAGTCCTATCGCGAGTTCGTCGAGCATCCGCAAACGGCGGCGACGGGGTTGATCGGCTGGACCGTGCAACCGGGCTCGGATATCCCGTGGGCGACGCCGAATGCGCCGGGAACGCCGCGGCTGGAACCTGGGACGCCAGCGGCGACGTCGCCGGGGCTCGGCCAGCATACGCGCGAGATTCTGAGCGAGTTCGGCTACGCGGCAGCTGAGATCGACAAGATGCTCGGCGACAAGGCCGTGTTCGGCGCTTGAAGTCTCGTTGAATTGGGCGCGCGGCTTGGCTCCATGCGGCCGGCAACGCTCATTGAATACCGAGGCATTGTCCGCAGGTGGCGCCAGGAGTCCCATGTCGAACAGCAATCTCGATCCCGTCGCGCTCACCGCTGCGCTGGTGCGCTGTCAGTCCGTTACGCCGGATGAGGGTGGAGCGCTGACGCTGCTGGAAAGCATTTTGCAGCCGGCCGGGTTTGCGTGTCATCGGCTGATGATGAAAGAGGCGGGCACGCCGGATGTCGACAATCTCTACGCGCGCTACGGTCGCGGGCAGCCGCACCTCTGCTTTGCTGGGCATACGGACGTGGTGCCGATCGGAGATGCCGCGCGCTGGAGCCGGCCGCCGTTCGGTGCCGAGATCCACAACGGCGTGATGTATGGCCGTGGCACCGTCGACATGAAGGGCGCGATCGCGTGTTTCGCTGTTGCGGCGCTGCGTTATGTGAAGGCACACGGCGCGGATCAGGATTTTTCGATCAGTTTGCTCATTACTGGCGACGAGGAAGGGCCTTCGATCAACGGCACGATGAAGGTGCTGGATTGGATGCGCGACAACGGCGAGGTGATGGACGCGGCGATCGTCGGCGAGCCGTCGAACCCGAAGGCGCTCGGCGACGCGATCAAGATCGGGCGGCGCGGCTCGCTCAACGGCGAGCTTGTGGTCCACGGCAAGCAGGGGCATGCGGCCTATCCGGAGCTGGCCGAGAACCCAGTGCCGAAGCTGGCCCGTTTGATCGACCGGCTGTCGTCGTCACCACTCGACCAGGGGACGGCGGATTTCCAGGCGTCGAGCCTGCAGGTGACGGTGATCTCGGCGCCGAATACAGCGACCAACGTCATCCCGATGGAAGCGCGCGCCAAGTTCAACATCCGCTACAACGATCTATGGCGCCGACCGAAAGTGGAGGCTTGGGTGCGCGAGCAGTTGGCAGCGGCGGGAGCGGAGGTTGGCGCGCGGCATTCGGTTTCGTTTTCGGGAACGGGTGATGTGTTCCTGACCAAGCCGGGTCCATTGGTCGATACGCTCAGCGCGGCGGTGACGTCCGTGACAGGCCGCAAGCCGGCGCTGTCGACGGGCGGCGGCACGTCCGATGCGCGGTTCATCCAAGCGTATTGCCCGGTCGTCGAATTCGGTCTGGTCAACGAGACGATTCACGCCATCGACGAGCGCGTGCCGGTCGCTGATCTCGAGGCGCTGACGCGGGTCTATGAGCGGTTCCTCGCGGGGTATTTCGGGCGGGCTGGGTAGCTCCTTATTGTTTTGCACACCCCCCATCCCACTTCACACCACCCCCATCCCCGGCCCTTCCCCCGTCGAGGGGGAAGGGGGAAGTTAGCTGAGCACTTGTGCGTCGAGGCCGTACTCGGCGGCGGAGACGACGACGTGATGCCAGAGACTTGTTGCGTAGGACTGCGGGCCAGCGATGACGAAGGCCGGAGAGATGGGGTCAGACC
>JANLQP010000064.1:0-7964 GCA_031367895.1 Hyphomicrobiales bacterium | reverse complement strand
GATCGATGGATTGTTGCCGATGAACGTGAGGTAGTTGAGATTGTTGAAGGTCCGATCGGCGACGACGTAGGCGATGAATCCGGAGATCAGGCAGGCCAGAAAATAGCCGACGCCATAGTAGTCCTCGCCGAGATGCACCGTGACCAGCGTCAACCCGGCCATCAATCCGAGGAAGATGCACTGCAGGCCCAGATAGAGCGGCCGGCGATCGAAGAACAGCAGCATCGCTGAGCATGCGATGAAGATGAACTGGAACACCGCACCAAGCGCGCCGTAGCGCAGAATCGCGACCTGCCGGAACTGCAGTCCCAACGCGTCGATGATCAGCGGCGCCGTCAAGGCCAACACGGCGCAAATGCCGATCTGCGCCACCGTGATCAGCGTCAGGTTGTCGAGCGTGAAGCCGTGCAGGCGGCTGCGTGCGCCCTCGATCTGGCCGTAAGTGCCGTGCGCGGAAATGGTCGCGTAGTACTGCTGGTAACGCTCGAAGAAGTCGGTCTCGAGCTTGATCACGAAGGCCGACAAGGCCGGGATGATGCCGAGCGAGGAAATGAACATGGCGCTGTCGTAGAGCGGGGCGTGCAGCAGGCCGACGCTCAATTGCTCACCCGATGGCGAGAACCAGAAAATCCACTTGTCGATCCACACGCCGGCCGTTCCCGCGAACGCGCCGAGCGCCAGCCGCCAATAATCGTCGAGCCCGGTGCGCAGTGCGTGCAGGCCCCGCATCGGATCGCTCATCGGCTGCGGGAATGTGGCGAGCACGCGGCTGGTCAAGCCGAAGAACGTCACCGCCAGCCCTGTGAGGAAGCCGAACGCGATGCCGGCCGAGCCCGCGCCCGCGATCGCTGCGCCGATGCTTGCAAGCGTCGAGACCACGAGGCCGACGATGAACGACAGCGTCACGCCGCGATAGTCGCGCACGGCGCCGCAGAACGAGAGCACGATCCAGATCAGCCCGACCAGCATGGAGCCGGCTGCCAGCGCCGCAGCTGTGGTCTTTGGCGGCCGGAAATACGCGATCAGCAGGATGTTGCCGACGGTGACCACGGCAAGCGCCACGGCGCAGGCGGCGAACAGCAGTGGCCGCACGGCTTCGGGCTTCTTCAGCCAGAGCGCGTCGGCAACGAGCCGCGCCGCAACCATCGACACCGGCGCTGTCAGCACCAGCGAGATCGAAAACACGTAGATGATAACGATGCGAAACGCCGACAGCATCTCGAGCCCCGCCACTCGCTCGGTGGTGAGCGTGATCGCGGCAAGGCTGAGAATCGTGAACAGCCAGGGCCCGGCCGCGATCACGGCGGCGTGGCCAACGGCTGCCACCACAGACGTGAGCGTGTCCTGGCGGCTGAGCTTCTGCAGCTGAAAACCGATACCTGCCATGTCGTGTTTTGCCTATCTCACGCCGCGCTGCGATTGCCGGGTCGATCCGGCGCCTCGATCAGCCGCTGATAAAGTGTCCTGTAGGACGCAACGGCTTTGTCCGAGGTGTACGTGCGCTTCACACGCTCGCGCAGCGTTTCGCCATAGCGTCGGCGCCGCGCGGGGTCGGCCAGCAGATCGCCGATCGCCTGCGCGATGCCGACCGGCGCGACCAGCTCCGTGATGATGCCGCCGGGGCCAAGTGCCGGCACTTCGTCCGGCCGGCCTTCCAGGATCTCGCGGCACGAGCCGACGTTGGTGGCGACGAACGGGATGCCGGCAGCGCCAGCCTCCAGAATAACGAGCGGTTGGGATTCCGACAGCGACGTCAACGCCACCACATGGATGCGCGACAGGTAGTCGAGAATGTTGACCGAGCCGGTGAATTCGATCGTGTTCTCGAGGCCGAGCGCCGCGACCAGCGCCGCGCATTCCTCATAGTACCCCTGGTCCTCGTCGGTCGGTCCGAGAATCAGCGCGCGCACGTTCGGGATGCGCTCGCGCAGCAGGCCCGCTGCCGTGATGAACGTCTTCACGTCCTTGATCGGCACCACGCGCCCGATCAGCGCCACCGTCGGCCGCTCGTCGTCGCCGGCGGTCCGCAGCGCGGCGAAACGCTTCAGGTCGATCCCGTTGGCGATGACGCGCAGATGGTCTTCGCTGGCACCGAGCGCGCGCTGCGCCTTCTGGTTGTCCTCGTAGAGTGTAACGACCTCGTTGCTGCCTTCGTAGCAGGTGCGTGCGTAGGCCTCGAACGCATTGATCCACATGTCGCGCAGATCGAAGCGCGGATCGTCGAGCGCGTGCCCCTTGTCGACCGTGTCGGCCACCCAGCTCGCCATCAGCAGCTCGATGCGCCGCTCGTTGGTATAGATGCCATGCTCGGTGAGCATCACGGGACGCCCGGTCTCGAGGCCGGCGCGTGCCGCGAGGACGCCGGCGTACCCGGTCGAGATCGTGTGGTAGACTTTCGCCTTCGGCAGCGGGAACTCGAGCGTCGACAGCAGACCGCCGAGCAGCGCCCGCCAGGCCCAGAAGAAATGCAGGAACGAGCCGTACGGCATCTCGCTCGCGTAGGCGCGCTGCGTGATCTGCCAGGCCAGTGGCGAATTGAAGAGCAACGGCAGCGACACGTGCCGGCGCAGCTCCACGAGATCCGCCATCACCTTCGACAACGGCCCGATGCCGCCTTGTCCCATCAAGTGCCCGAGATCGAGGCCGAGCTGGTCGACGCCGGGCGGCGTCTTGATGGCTTTCACCGGCTCGGCGCCGAAATCCTGCAGATAGAGATGATGCAGAGCGCTGACGTTTGGTGGCAATGCATATCGCGGCGGCTGGTCGGTCGGCTTTGGCCACAACGCCACGACGGAAAAGCTCAATTCGTTCTGCGAGCGGATCAGCCAGTCGATCCAGCCTGAGACGCCACCGGGAATGTACGGGTAACACCCTTCGACGATGATGCAGACGTCGGTTTCGCGGGAAGCCGCCGCTTCGTTGATCTCGCGGTTCATGCCGGCACCTCCAGCGACGTCTGCCGTGCGGCCGGCGTGGGCGATTGTCCGAGCCTGCGGATGCGCGCCGCCGGTCGCCGCGAAAGCGCACGGCCGGCGCTACGCTGGGTGCGCAGATCAGCGAAGCGGTCGCGGCTGATCAGCAGCGCCTCGAGCGTCGCGCGTTCCGCCAAATTCGACGCGAGCAGCGCGGCGCGCTTGGACAGCTGCACTGTGCGCACCCCCGAAAGCACGACGTCGCCGAGCCTTGCCACGATCTCGAGGCCGCGCCGCCGTTCGCTTTCGTCGAGCAGGCCCGACGCCGTCAAGGCTTCCAGCCGCTGCATCAGCCCAAGCGCGCGTGCCGGGTCGGCACTGACCTGAGGCAACTCGGTGATCGCGGCCTTGAACAACTGCGCCACCTCGGGCCGCACGTGCGCGGCAACGGCCGCCGCCTGCACGCGAATGACCGGTTCGGAACTCTTCAGCGCTGCCTGCAACGCCGGTACATAGTCGGCATGGAACCGGCGGGCGACAATGCCGAGAATCGTTTGCCGCTCGACCATAGTGCCGGACTCGATCGCGGCGAGGAACGAAGCGGGTGACGGGGCCGTGAGGTTCATGCCGCGCCCGACACCAACGTTGTCACAGTGCCGTGTCACCGGATCGACGGACGTCGAGAGCGAAATGCGCTCGTACCACTGCTTCAGCAGGTCGGCGTCGCTTGGCGCCGCGGAACGGATCGCGATCAGTCCGGCGCCGATGGGTCCGATCGGCCCGGCGGCAAGCCCGGCGATCAGCGCGAGCAGCGGCAGGCTGATGTCGTCGCCGTCGGTTTCGAGCTTGCGCAGGTAATGAATGATCGCCGTCAGCGCGATTGCGTGCACGAGCAGCAGCACGGGCACATTCCAGCCGAGCAGCAGCCGCACGACCAGGATCGCCGCCAGTTCAGTGATGCCGATGATCAGCAACCGAGTTGCGGTCCGCGCGCTGCTGCCGGCATGGGAGGCCGCAACGGTGGTCCCCCTCGAGCCGGTCGAGTCTGCCTCGGTCTGACCCGTCGATTGTGCCGTGCTCACGGCCGCCTGCGACGCATGAGGTGTCGACATGGATCAGCTGCCGACTCTGGTTGCCGACTGCACTCTGACCCCGGAACGGCCGGTCGGCCGCTGCCATTTGACCTGCCGCCAAAGTCGCGCCCGCGCTGCCGGAACGCTCGCCGCGACACCGCCGCCGTGACCTGCCGCGCCGTTGGCAGTTGCAGCCCCTGACAATGCCTTGATTCCGCCGGTCTCGATCAGAGGTGCGATCTGTGCGGCGATTGCCGACAGACACGTCAATGCACCTTCGTCGAGTTCCTTGGCCAACACGGCGTCAAGCTTGAGAATGCCTATATTGCTGCCGTCGCGCGCTAAAACGGGGACAGCCGCCAAGCCGTCTCCGGCAAACAGCGCTTCCTCACCTGGATGCAACACGGAAAGGGCGCGGCCGTCGCCTGCAACGAAGCGTGCTATCGGATCCTGCAGCGGGATCACCTCCCGACGCCCCTCTTTCACGCCATGTGTCGCAACCAGCCGGAACCGCTCGCTTTCCCGCTTGTAGACCGAGACCGCGCAAGGCCCGAGCGCGAGCAGGAACGTGCCCGCGAATGCTGCCGCTGCGTCCGTGCCACCCGAGTTCAGCCGCGCCAGCATCCCAAGCAGCGCCCGCGTATTCGGCTCCCGCCGTCCGGCGATCTCCCGCTCCAGCGTTTCGCAGCGCGTGCGCAGGTTGGTTGCATAGTCCGAGATCGCTGTCCGCTGGCTCGACAGCTCGGCAACCTGCCGGGCGAGATCCTGCTTCTGTTCGATCTGGCGCATGCGGAACTGGCCGAGCACCAGGGCGGCGAGCAGCCAGAGCACCGGCTGTGCCCAGATCCGCAGCATGTAGTTGAAATGGTTTTCACCGACCTCCTGGTCCGGCCAACCGAGCAGCGCCGAGATCGTGATTGCGACGCCGGCCGCCAGCAGTCCGCTGACCGTGCCGTATTGCAGGCTCAACAACAGCACTGGCAGCCAGAAGAAATGCGGTTGCGTCTCAGCAAGCGATGGGAAACCGGTCCAGAAGTAGTCGAGCAGACCTGGCACGACCATCAGCAGCAGGATTTCGACCAGTGCCACCAGCGGCGGCAACACCGGCAGGCCCGGGCGCTTGGTCCGGAGCGGCGATTTGGTCTCGGTCGTGGTCTCGGTCATGCCGGGGATCCTGATTTGGGCAATCGAACGACACTCAAGTTCTGCAAAGCCTCGCACGCGTGCTGGTATTGCAATGAGGCTGGTTCGAGAAACAACGGCCCAGACCAGGCGATCAGCCGGACGATGCGAACGTTTCGAAACAGCGTCCATTCAGTCGCGCCGGTCAACCGTGGAAGTCACGTTCCACGCCTCATGAATAACAGACGTCAACGATACGAGGCAATGCGCCATCCCGACCGCTGCGGCGAAAGTCTCGAGCCCTTGCAACGCCGTCACGCCCATGCCCCGGCTGAGAGAATCGCCGGCCTATTGCGTCAGATTGGCCTTCGCGATCCAAGGAAACCGCGTGCCGGGCATCGGCTCTGCATCCAAAATGTACGGTAGACCATAACCTTCAGCCGGGGAACAAGGCCAGCAAGGCGATACAACCCTTCCGCGACATGGGTTGCGCATCCCTTGCAGACCTGAAATTAATGGGCTCAGAAAAAGCCATCCGACCGGAGACAGTGCCCATGACCGATGCCGTCATCGTCTCGACCGCTCGCACGCCCATCGGGCGCGCCTTTCGCGGCGCTTTCAACGACACGCATGGCGCCACGCTTGGCGGCCATGCGGTGTCGCATGCCGTGCAGCGCGCCAAGCTCGACCCGTCCGAGGTGTCGGACGTGCTGATGGGCTGTGCCATGCCTGAAGGCGCCACCGGCGGCAACATCGCCCGCCAGATCGCCGTCCGCGCCGGCCTGCCGGTTTCGGTGCCCGGCGCCACCGTCAACCGGTTCTGCTCGTCCGGATTGCAAACGATCGCGATGGCGGCACAGCGCATTCGTTCGGAAGGCGACGGCATCATCGTCGCCGGTGGCCTCGAGTCGATCAGTCTCGTGCAGATGAAGCAGAACGTGCTCGGCGCCGAGGACAAGTGGGTGAAGGAGCACGTGCCCGCGATCTACTGGCCGATGATCCAGACCGCCGACAATGTGGCCAAGCGCTACAACATCAGCCGTGACGCCCAGGATCAATACGGCCTCGAAAGCCAGCGCCGCACGGCTGCCGCCCAGCAGGCCCGCCGCTTCGACGCCGAGATCGTGCCGCTGAAAGCCGAGAAGATCATCTACGACAAGGAAGGCAAGATCACCGGCCGCGAGATGTTCGAGCTGAGGCAGGACGAGGGCAACCGTCCCGACACCAACATCGAGGGCCTCGCCAAGCTGAAGCCAGTGGCCGGCGACGGCAATTTCATCACCGCCGGCAACGCCAGCCAGCTGTCGGACGGCGCTTCGGCGACCGTCGTCATGTCCGACAAGGAGGCCCAGAAGCGCGGTCTCACGCCCCTCGGCATCTACCGCGGCTTCGAGGTGGCGGGCTGCGAGCCCGACGAGATGGGCATCGGCCCGATCTATGCGGTGCCGAAGCTCCTGACGAAGCATGGCCTTAAGGTCGAGGACATCGGCATCTGGGAGCTGAACGAGGCGTTCGCGGTTCAGGTGATCTACTGCCGCGACAAGCTCGGCATACCCTCGGATCGCCTGAACGTCGACGGCGGCGCCATCTCGGTCGGCCATCCCTACGGCATGAGCGGCGCCCGCCTCACCGGCCACGCACTGCTCGAAGGCAAGCGCCGCGGCGTCAAGTGGGCGGTCGTGACCATGTGCATCGGTGGCGGCCAAGGCGCGGCGGGATTGTTCGAGATCGTTTGAGCAGTAGACAAAAAACCTGGAACAGCTACTCCGATCCTCTTGACGACCCTCCTTGGACAATGAGAAGATTCGACCGCTGTAGCGTCTGCTGGGCATGGAAATGCCCAAATGAAGTCACTACATTAGGGGCCCATCACTACCAGGACAACCTGCGGAGGATACCATGAGTCGTCATGAAGGTACTGGGGGATTTTGACGGCATACCCGTCATCTTAACCATCGTTCATAAGGGCAGCCCTCGCGGTTGCCCTTTTTGCTAGACGTCCAAAGAGTTGAGCGCTTGGCAGACAGAGGTCATGCCGCCATGATAGAGTTTCTTGGCCACAACACGTGGGTAGCAATAGTATTCACGGGACTTGTTGGGTTGATCGGCACAATGGTAGCTGTGTCTACGCAACGGTCCATCAACAGACGGCGAGCAACCGTCGATATGTTCTCGAACAAGTTGTGGGACGAAGACTACATCAAAGTTTCGAATATATTTTACACCGCGATGAAAGATCAGACAAAATTGATGCAAGACTACGATTTGTTCATCCAGGCGCGGAATATCCAACAGTCTGGCAAATGGGCAGATGTGCACGACGCAGAGAAGAAGAAGTTCGATGATGCGACCCTCAACATTACGTCGGTAAGGTCCATTCTGAACGACAGGGAATTGATTGCAATCGGTGTTCGCGAGGGGACATACGATGAGGTCATTTATCGCCGGTGGTGGTACTCGACGGCACTGCTGGAGTGGAGATCGGCCAGTCCCCTGGTGGCAAGAATTCGAAGCGATACTCAAGTCGGTCCATCAGCCTACGCCTACACCGAAATGGAGAACCTGGCTAAGCGCTGGCAGGCAGAAGGCCCTTGGCGGCGAGCGGATCGGCACGTTCGGCTTCCTGGCGGGCGAACAGTAACTATTTCCCGTTCCCGATGAGGTGACCGTAGCTCGCTTGCGGCACGGCGGTTATCGAGCAACCTTCTGGCCTCGGCCCTGGATTGGAGCGCGATCGAGCGTTATAGGTTGGCTGACTTGCGGTCGCGTGAATCGCATACGAAGAGACAGGGGTCAGAACCCCCGCCCCAACGGCGTTTCTATTCACAAAAGTTTTGGGCGGGGGTGTGACCCCCTG
>JANLQP010000095.1:0-12159 GCA_031367895.1 Hyphomicrobiales bacterium | reverse complement strand
GTGGTCATGGCGTTGTCTCCGCTGGCGGCTGCTAACCGCCGGTTTGGCTTGAGGCTTCAAGCCGGAGATAACGCCTTTCCGTGATTCCCACCAAAGCCGGGACGGGACCCCGGGCGCCCATGATGACCTGGCCGGCAGGGCTGGTGGCGCCCAGCTGCCAGCCGATCGCGCGTTCTTCATGGCCCACCACCGTCGTGCAATCGGCGAGAATGTAGGCAATGCCGGTGCAACGGGCAATCAGGTCGAACACTCACGCAGAACTGTCACGACTGGCGGAAAAAAGTCCGCCGTGCTTTGTTCGCATTACGCAGTTGCATCTCGGTAACACGGTGAGTTTGGGTCACCAGTGACGATCAAGATCAGTCAACTCACACACCCGCCCTTCCCCAGTCAGCGGACATTGCAGCACGGCCAAGCGGCCGAAAGCCTGCTACCCCTCCCTCCTCGCGATCAGAAACACGTGCACCGGCGAAATCGCGGTGCGCTTGACGGCCCTGCCGACCGTGCAGCTCCGTCACAGACACACAAGGGGGCGTTGGCGATGCCCGTTCCCCGCACACGCGGGGCTGAACCGGTCGAGATGATATCGTTCGGGTGAATACGATCCCGTTCCCCACACACGCGGGGCTGAACCGTTCACCCCCAATTGCCGGGCGACGTCGACACGCCGTTCCCCGCACACGCGGGGCTGAACCGACGTTGACGTGCGTGGCATCCTGGAATTCGCCCCGTTCCCCGCACACGCGGGGCTGAACCGGCGTTGACACCCATTCATCTTGCGGCCCGTCAGTCGAATGCGCATACAGTGTCATAGCAACCACCATCGTCGACTTGGGGATCACCGCCCTGCCGGCAAGCGCGGGCGACGTCGGCTGAATGGCTCAACTGCGATCGTCCGATCGTTGCCATGGCGACCGACCGCCAGCCAGCGGAAAGTTGGCGCACGAATTCGAATGCCACAAAGATTGCCGACCGGCAGCACCACGCTGCGCATGCAACGCGAGTGCAACGCGATCACCTCCGGGGAATAGCTGTGGATAACGAGCATTGCAATGGTCGTTAAATTGACCTCGTTAAACTGGCGCAATTCCCTCGAACTCATGCCCTGGCGTCGTGGCTGCGGATGATCCGGGCGGCGAAGCTGTCGGTGAAGGCATAGCTGTAGGCGCGGCCGCGGCCATGGCTGGCTTTGACGAGCGTCGGGATCAAGTACCGGCGATCGACGAAGTGCTTGAAGCCTATGTTGATTGTGCGGCTGTTGAGCCCGGTCGCCTTGACCATCTCCGCGTTCGTGATCGGCACGTCGTTGGTCGCCAGATGGAAGGCGACGGTGAGGTGTGTTGCGAGGCGCATGCGGGTTTCCGGCGGCAAACCCAAACGCTCGTTGTCGACGAGGTCGCCGACGAGAAAGTTCATGAAGGCCGCGGCATGGCGCCGGCTGAGATGGGGGTTGCTCATTTCTAGCGAGCACCGCAGTAGTCGACAACGAAAGCTGAGTCGGTGCGGTGCGTTCTGGCGAATACGGAGCTTGGCATGAGATTTCGGATCTTTCCGGCTGTGGGCGGGAGCAGGACGCGATCCCGAACGGAGCGGACGCCTGCGCACCGGCCGTTGCGGGTGCGGGCCGATCCCATCGCGATCGACCACAGTAGAAACCTAACCGCACGCGCAGTCGAGACCAAGCCGGTCGTTGGCACTTTTGCACAGCCGGCGTCAGGACCCTGCCATGCTGTTCGCTGAGATCGCGGCGCAGTGCGCCCCGCAAATCCCGCTTGAGCTCATGGCGGCGGTGGTCAGCGTCGAAAGCCGGTTCGACCCCTTGGCGCTCCGGATCGACGGCAAACTTGGCCTTGCGAAGAGTGCCGGTGACGGCGTCGCGTCGGTGGTCGGCAGCACCGACGACGGCGCGGCGGTGGCGATTGGCCTCGCAGGCCTCACCGAAGCGGCCTTGCGCGCGGAACGGGTTGGTATCGCCGACGCCTTCGATGCCTGCGCCAATCTCAAGGTCGCAGCAGCCCGTCTCGATCGGCTTCTGAAGGCGGCCGAGGCGAAGGGGCTCGGCGCAGCCGCCGCCGAGAAGGCGGCGTTGGCGCAAGCCTTCGTGCCGTCGAGCTTTCGCGGCTGGAACGCCGGCGGTTACGTCATCGAGGTGCAGAACGAACGTGCGCGCCTGATGCCGCTGCTGGCGACGCTGAAGATCGACGGCGTGAGCCTTCCGAGCCGGGCCGCCGCGTCGACGGGGAGCGGCAGCACGACCGCCGCGACGCCGGGCACCAAGTCAGGGTCTGACGCGGTCGCGGCGCGGCCGTCGTGGAGTGTGTATGGGGCGCCGCCACACGGCGGGTCGCTGATGGTGTTCGACAAGCAACAAGCGGGAGCAAAGCAATGAGTGCGACGCGGGAGACAAAGGTCTTGGTGGGCGCAACTATTCTGCTGGCAGTAGCGCTGTCTGTCGCGGCGGCCGATCCGGCGCACGCAGGCGTCGCCGAGGTCCTGGAGAAGGTGATCGAGTACATCAACGGCAAGGTGGCGCGATCGCTGGCGATCCTGGCGGTGATGCTGCTCGGCATCGGCTGGTGGTTCGGGTCGGTCGATTGGAAGCGCGCCGGCGGCATCATCTTCGGCATCGGCATCGTGTTCGGCGCCGCCGAAATCGTCGATCTGATCAAGGGCTGAGCCACATGGACGAAGATGGCGAGCTTGCCGAGGACACACTGTTTCTGGCTTGTACACGACCGACGATGTTCGGCGGCGCGACGGTCGAGGCGGTCTGCCTCAATGTGATGCTCACGACGCTGGTCTTCCTGGCGCTCGGCTCGATCTTCTATGCGGTGATCGGGCTGGTGCTGCATGCGATCGCGCGCAGCATCGTGCGGCACGATCATAACGCGTTCCGGGTTCTCGCCGGCTGGGCGGAGACCCGGGCCAAGTATCGCAACAGCGCGTATTGGGGTGGGTCGAGCGTGACGCCGCTGCGTCTGGTGCGATCCTACGACGAGAGGGATCTCAGCGATGTCTGACCGATCGACACTGGCCGAGCGGGAGCTCGAGGGCCGCGAATTCATTCCCTATCTGCGGCATGTGGAGGATCACGTCATTGCGTTGCGCGGGCGCTCGCTGATGACGATGCTGGCGATCGACGGTTTCGCCTTCGAGACGGCGGATACCCGGGACATCAACGGCCTGCATTTCAGGTTGAACACGCTCTGGCGCAACATCGCCGATCATCGTCTGGCGGTATACGCGATCCTGCTGCGGCGACGATCCACGGAATATCCGGAGGGCACCTTCGGCAACGCGTTCGCGGCGGGGCTCGACGCCAAATACCGGCAGCGGATGGCGGGTCAGACGCTCTACCGCAATGATCACTATCTGGCACTGGTGTGGGCGCCAGGTATCGATGTCGGCGAGAAAGCATCGGCGTTGATGGCAACCCTCAAGAAGGCTGCGGCGGCCGGCATCGAGGTCGATGCCGAATCGGTGAAGCGTCTCGAGGACGCGACGGCGACGGTTGCGTCGTCGCTGGCGCCACTCGGCGTACGCCAGCTCGGGCTCGTCGAGCGCAACGCGGTGCTGTTCTCGGAGATGAGCCTTGTTTTGCATCGGCTGCTCGGCGGCCGGATGCCGCTGGTGCCGCTGACGATGGGGACAGTCGGGAGTGCGATCCTGAGCGACCGGGTCATCATCGGCAAGGAAACCATCGAGTTCCGCTATCCCGGCGCGACCTCCTACGCGGCGATGCTCGGTATGAAGGAATATCCGGCGCGCACCCGGCCGGGCATGTTCGACGAGCTGTTGTCGGTGCCCTTCGAGGTGACGGCGGTGCAGTCCTTCCGGTTCATCGACAAGGCGACGGCGCGCGGACTGATGTCGCGCAAGCAGAACCAGATGGTGAACGTCGCCGACAAGGCGTTCAGCCAGGTGGCGGAGCTGAGCCTTGGCCTCGACGATCTCGAATCCAACCGGTGGGTTCTGGGCGAGCACCATCTGTCGGTTGCGGTGTTCGCGCCGACGGTGAAGCTGTTGGCCGACTACGTATCGCAGGCTCGCAACGCCGTGGCGAACGGCGGCGCGGTGATCGTGCGCGAGGACCTGGGGCTGGAAGCCGCCTGGTGGGCGCAGCTGCCGGGCAATTTCAGGTATCGCAAGCGTTCGGGTTCGATCACGAGCGCCAACTTCGCCGGGCTGGCGCCGCTGCATTCCTATCCGCTGGGCAAGCAGCACGGCAATGCTTGGGGCGCGGCGGTGGCGCTGCTCAAGACCCCGGCTGGCAGCCCGTTCTACTTCAATTTCCATCACAACGACCTCGGCAACACCTTCATTTGCGGGCCGTCGGGGTCGGGCAAGACGGTGATCTTGAACTTCATGCTGTCGCAACTCTTGAAGCATGCGCCGCGCATGGTGTTTTTCGACAAGGACCGGGGCTCTGAACTGTTCGTGCGAGCGGCCGGTGGCGTCTATCTGGCGTTGCGCAATGGCCGCAGCACCGGGTTCGCGCCGTTGCAGGCGATGTCCTATGACGCGGCCGGCCGTGGTTTCCTGACGCGATGGATCGGAGCGCTCGCGGGCCGTCCACTGACGGTCGAAGAGGAGGCCTCGTTGACGCGGGCGGTCGCGACCCTCGGCGATGGTCCAAAGGAGATGCGGACCATGGGCCAGCTGCGGGTCTATCTCGATGACGATCATGCCGATGGTCTGTCGGCCCGACTTGCCAGGTGGGAGCGGACGGGACCGCTCGGCTGGGTCTTCGACAACGACGAAGACTTCGTCGGTGAAGGCCAATCGTTCGTCGGGTTCGATATGACCGACTTCCTCGACAACCCGGAGGTGCGCACACCCATGATGATGTACCTATTCCAGCGGGTCGAGAGCTGGATCGACGGGCGGCGCATCGTGATCTCGATCGACGAGTTCTGGAAGGCGCTCGGCGACGAGGCGTTCCGCGACCTCGCGTCGAACAAGCTGAAGACGATCCGAAAGCAAAACGGCCTGATGTTGTTTGCGACGCAATCGCCGGCCGACGCACTGCGGTCGCCGATCGCGCATACGATCATCGAGCAGTGTCCGACGCAGATCTTCTTTCCGAACGGACGCGCGAGCGAGGCCGATTACATCGGCGGCATGAAGCTCACGAGCCGCGAGTTCGGGCTGGTCGCCCGGGGGCTGACGGTCGAGAGCCGGCGGTTTCTCGTCAAACAGGGGCACGCGTCCGTCGTGGCCGAACTCGATCTCTCCGGCTTCGACGACGAGCTCGCGATTCTATCGGGCCGGACGAGCTACATCGAGCTTCTGGAAACGATACGTGCCGAGGTCGGCGACGCCCCCGCATCCTGGCTCGACGTCTTCCACCAGCGCCGGAGGGCCGCATGAATTGGCGGCTGATGCGTATCCGGTTCATCGACTGGGCGTCGTTGCCGAAGTGGTCGCTCACCGAGTGCGCGCGGACGATACCGGCCGCGCGCGAGGTCGGGAAAGTGGCGGGGCCGGGCTCGATCGTCGAGACCAGACGGGTCATAAATCGGACAGCCCACTAACGGAGAGAGATATGCGACGCATCAATGCCGCGGGCTTCGCGGCAATCGCGGCGGTGTGCCTGATCGCTGGAAGCCCGGGTGGCCGAGCGCAGGTCGCCGTGATCGACGGGGCAGCGATCCTGAAGCAGGTCGAGCAGATCATCGCGATGGAAAAGCAATTGACGACGCTCAAGGATCAACTGGCGCAGCAACAGCAACTGTTCGGGTCCTTGAACAAGCTGACGAGCATGGGCGATGTCGCGGCGCTGCTGAACGATCCAAAAATCCGCTCGGCGCTCGGCAACGACTTTGGTGCGGTGAAGTCGGCATTGTCGGGCGGCGGCGCTGGGTCGATCGCCGCGAATGCGCAGGCCTACCAGCAGCAAAACGAGGTCTACACCCGGCCGGGTGACGATTTTTATGCGCAGGAATCGCGGCGCGCGCAGCAGGGAAACGCCGGGCAGGCCGGCGTCGCGCAGCAGATGTACGAGGCTGCCTCGAAGCGGATGGCGGGGCTCGACCAGCTGCGCCAGCAGATCGGGCAGTCCGAGGACCCGAAGACGACGATGGACCTGCAGGCACGGATCGCGACCGAAAGTGCATTCCTGCAGAACGATATCGTGAAGATGCAGGCACTGGCGATGTTGCAGAACGTCGAAGCGCAGACGCGCGAGCAGCGGGCTCGCGAGGACTACGACAAGCGCATCGACCAGAATACGCGCGCGTTTGGCGGCACGGTGCCATCAGGTGGTTCGATCGGACAATAGGGAGGTGGCGATGGCATCGAGTTCATTCGCGAAGCTGGAGCAGGTGATCCAGCAACCGGCGTTCGACTTCATGCAGAAGGCAAGTCAGGGAATGTCGAATGCGCTGGCGACGCCGATGAAGGCAGCCTTGACGCTCTATGTGCTCTGGTTCGGCGTGCTGATCCTGCGGGGCTCCTCGACGGAGCCGCTGACCGAGTTCGTGACGCGGGTAATGAAGGCCGGAATCATCGTCACGCTCGCTGGCAACTATGGCGACTACAACACCTATGTCGGCGAGTTCTTTTTCACGGTGGTGCCGCGCGAGCTGAGCGATGCGCTGTTGGGCAACGGCCCTCAGGCGGCGCCGGCGTCCGCGAAACGCTTCGACGACATGCTCGATGCGACCGGGCGCGCCGTCGAGGAGATGAAGCGGGAGGCCGGGTCCTGGTCGGCGGCGGCGCTCTGGGCGGCGGTCTGCGGCGGGCTCGCTTATCTCGTGATGGGAGCGTTGGCCGCACACGGCTACTTCATCTTCCTGTTTGCCAAGTTCGCGCTCGCGCTGGTGCTCGGCATTGGACCTCTGTTCATCGGCTTGGCGCTGTTCGAGAGCACGAAGAAGTTCTGCGACGGGTTCATGAACGTGGTGGCGCAGTTCGTCGTGCTGCAACTGCTGGCGGTTGCGGTGCTGGCGATGATGCTGAGCGCGATCGACGCGCAGTTCAAGTCGCAGATCGGCACCGATGCGTCCGGCCGCATGCTCGGATTGATCGCCACGGCGTTCTTCTGCTTCGGGGTTCTCGGGCATCTGCCGTCGCTTGCGCAATCGCTGACGCATGGCGGGTTCTTCACAATGGGGCAGAGCGGTGGCGCCCGGCGGGTTGCGGGTGGCGCGATCGGTGGCGTGGCGCAGGGCCTGGGCTCGGCGACAGCCGGGACACGGTTCGAGCGAGCCGGGCGCAGCGCATCTGGGTATGGGCAAGCTCTCGGCAACTCGGTAGCTCGGCGCGCCCCGAGGGACAGCACGCCGGCGGTGCCGAGCGCTGAACGGCAGATCGATCTGCAATCGCAACAGAAAGCATGAGGTCGAGCATGTGGCGGATTTCGTTGCTGGTGTTGGTGGCGTTGGCGGTCACGGCGTGTTCGACGGGATCGATGCTGTCGCGGCGGTATCCGCTGCCCTCCTGTGACGGTGGCGACAAGCGGCCATTGAACCGGGACAAGTGGGATCACGAGAAGCGCGCCGATCTCGGCGCTACCAGCAAACCCTGCGGGAGGGCCTGAGGATGGCGAAACCGGAAGCGGTCGGCGTTGCCGACAGAGACGCGTATTTTGCGGTGGCACGTCGGTTCGACACGGATGCCGTGACGATGGCACTCGGCTCGGCGCGGCGGGCCTGGTGGGTCGCGGGTGCGGCGACCGGATTGGCCATCGCCGCCGTCGGAGCTGTCGCCGCGATGTCTCCTTTGAAGACGGTCGAACCGTTCGTGATCCGGGTCGACAATGCCACTGGGATCGTCGATGTCGTCTCGGCGTTGAACGGACCCCGGTCCTACGACGATGCGACGACTAAGTACTTTGCCGGCAAATACATCCGGGCGCGTGAGGAGTTCGTCGCCAGCGAGGCGGAACCGAACTTCAAGGCGGTGGCGCTGATGTCGGCGGCATCGGAGCAGCAGCGGTTTGCCGACGCCTACAGGGGCAGCAATCCGCTGAGCCCGCAGGTGGTCTACGGCAAGGCCGCCACCGTCCGCGTGCAAATCAAATCGATCTCGATGGTGGCGAGGAACGTGGCGTCGATTCGCTATCTGCGGACCGTCACGCGATCGGAGGATGTGAAGACGACGCACTGGATCGCGACGCTGACGTTCGCCTACTCGGGCGAAGCGATGTCGGCTGGTGATCGACTGATCAATCCGCTCGGGTTCCTCGTCAGCGATTACAAGACGGACCCGGAGTCGCATCAATGAGGGGAATTCGGCGAGGAATTCTGCTTGCGCTGGCGGTTGTCGGTTCACCGGCAATGGCGGAGGAGCTGCCGAAGCCGGGCAAGCTCGACGAGCGCGTGCGCTTCGTCGCCTATGAGCCGCACCAGGTCGTACGTGTCGCCGGGTGGTTGCGGCATTCGATTCAGATCGAATTCTCGCCCGAGGAAGAGATTCTGCAGGTGGCGCTCGGCAACTCGGTTGCGTGGGAGGTGGCACCCGTCGGGCACATTCTGTTCCTGAAGCCACGCGAGCATCAGCCATCGACCAATATGTCGGTGGTAACGCAGCGGCGGGACGGGTCGAAGCGTAGCTATCAGATCGAGCTGGCGACGATCAACGGCCCGATGCAGCAGAAGTTGCAGCCGTTTTTCCTGGTCAAGTACCAGTATCCGGCTGACGAGGCGGAGCGCCGGCGGGTCGAGGGCGCGGCAAGAGCGCAAGCGCACAAGGCAGGCGACGCCGAGCGGGCACTGACCGCGTCGGAGCTGAACGGCCCGCGCAACTGGTCCTATTCGGTCGAGGGCGAGACGTCGTTCGAGCCGACCGAAGTCTACGACAACGGCAAGGTAACGACGTTCACGTTCAAGCAGAACGTGACGATACCGGCGATCTCTATCGTCAATGGCGATGGCACGGAAAGCCTGGTGCCGAAGACGACGCGGCTGCTGGACGTGATCGTGCATGCGGTGTCTGAAAAGTTCGTCCTGCGCGACGGCGACGACGTGCTGTGCGTTCACAACGAGGGGTTCGTTGCGGGGGGCATTGCGACCGGGACGCTGACGACGTCGCCGCGGGTGGATCGGGTGACGAAGCCGGTGATCTCGAAGGGTGCGACGGGCGCCGGTGTCGGGAGCGTGTCCATCTCTCCGCTGTCGCCACCGACGAGCGTGGCGCCGGCCGATCGCCGGGCACAGGGCAAATAGGAGACAGCATGGCGGACGATATGAAGCTTTCGGTTGCAGGCGAGCGCGATCGCCATTCCGACGTGAAGCCGGCGAGTGCGGCGCGCGAGCAGATGCGCAAGATTGCGGTGGTGTGCGTTGCCGGCGGGTTCGCGGCGGGTCTGATCTGGGTGCAGTGGGCAGGCCGGACACCGGCGAAGACGGCACCGCGAACACAAATTCGGCAAAGTATCGTTTTGGAGAAGCCACCGGAGAAGGCGCCGGTACGCCTGATGAATGCCGATGTGGCGCCACGATTGGCGCCGCTGGAGGAAGGCGAGCCGCTACCGGCGGAAATCCGGCCATTACCGGTCGACCCGTTGCTCGAGTCGGCGCGGCGGGCGCCGGTGCTGGCCGTCAACAAGCGCGAGGTCAGGCCGTCGAGCGAGGGTATCGTGTCCGGCGGCGGCATTCCCGAAATCGAGGCCGACGACAAGGGTGCCTTCGAGAAGCGTCTGAAGCCGCCACGTCTCGACGGCGTGCGTGCCGGTTTGATCGGAGATTTGAACTTCGTCATTCCGCAGGGAATGTCGATCCCCTGCACGCTCGAAACCGCGATGCAATCGGATCAGCCGGGGTTCGTGACCTGCGTTGTGCCGCGCGACGTACTCGGTGCCAATGGCCGCGTGGTGCTATTGGAGCGCGGCACGCAGGTGGTCGGTGAATATCGTGGCGGGTTGCGTCAGGGACAGGTGCGTTTGCACGTTCTATGGAGCCGGGCGCGGACGCCGAAGGGCGTGGTGATCGAGCTGGCGTCGCCCGCGACCGATGCGGTCGGGCGGTCTGGTGTCGGTGGCTATGTCGACAATCACTGGTTCGAGCGTTTCGGCTCGGCGCTACTGCTCTCGGTCGTCGGCGATGCGTCGAAGGTGGCGGTGCAGGCTGCGCAGGCATCGTCGGGCGTCAGCCTGGCAAATACCGGGCAGGCCGGGCAGCAGGCAGCGGCGATCGCGGTCGAACAGTCGATCAACATGCCGCCGACGCTGCACAAGCACCAGGGCGAGCACGTCAATATCATGGTCGCCCGAGACCTCGATTTCTCCGGGGTCTACGCGCTGAGAGCGGTGAAGAACCAAGGTGCAGAGGAATGGCAGCCGCAGGTGTCCACGTCGGGGGGCAGCCATGGGCACGCTTTCAAGTAGTCCTCCTTCAAGCAGCGACGTTTCCGGCAACACTGCGTTCGATCCGCGAGCGGACGCGCGGCGGGGCGTCATCGAGCAGTTGTCGCCGTTGACGGCATTTCTCGCGCACGATGACACGATCGAGGTTGCGGTCAACCGGCCGGGAGAGGTTTGGGTCGAGACCAGAGCCGGTTGGAGCCGTCACGAGGACACGGCGATCTCGTTGGCACGGCTCGAACGACTGGCGAAGGCGACGGCGACATTCTCGGCGCAAGTGTTCAAGCAGGAATTGCCGGTGCTGTCGGCGACGCTGCCGGGTGGCGAGCGCATCCAGATTGTCGGTCCGCCGGCTGTTTCCGCTGGCACGTACAGCGTAACCATCCGCAAGCCCTCGACGACCTGCTACTCGCTCGAAGCATTGGCCGAGATGCAGCTGTTCCAGTCGGTGCGCCGCACCGGCGAGGCTGCGGCCGACACGAATGGCGCGCTGCTGGCGTTGCTTGAGCGTGGAGCGATCAAGGACTTTCTGGCAGCGGCGGTCGTCGCCAAGAAGAACATCATCATCAGCGGCGCGACGGGTTCGGGCAAGACGACGTTGAGCAAGGCACTGATCGCGCACATTCCGAGGGATGAGCGGATTTTGACGATCGAGGACACACCCGAGTTGGTGGTACCGCACGCCAATCGTGTCGCGCTCTACTACTCGAATGGCCGCCAGGGTCGCGCGACAATCGGGCCGAAGGACTTGCTCGAGAGCGCACTGCGCATGCGGCCGGACCGCATCCTGTTGCAGGAGCTGCGTGACGGGACCGCGTTCTACTATCTGCGGAACGTCAACAGTGGGCATCCCGGCTCGATCACGACGGTGCATGCCGACAGCTGCACGCTGGCGTTCGAGCAATTGACGCTGCTGGTGAAGGAGAGCGAGGGCGGCCGGGACCTCGCGCGCGACGATATCAGAGGTTTGCTGCATCAGCTCGTCGATGTCGTGGTGCAATGCAAGCGGGTCGGCGGCGCCTTCCGCGTCACGGAGATCGACTTCGTAGCGGCGCGACGAATGTCGGTCGGCCACGGTGCCGCAGCGCGTCACTGAACCAAGTTGAGCTTCGGCGACCTCCGGGAGGCGCTGGAGGTTCGGTAGCGTCGTGCGTTGGCGTGCGCGTAAGGCCAACATCAGGAAGGTGAACTATGACACGGGATATATTGAGGAGCGCAGTCTGCATAGCGGCGTTAATCGCGGCAGTCCCAGAGCTGGCGTACGGCCAAGCGTCGAACGGTGGTACGGTGTACAATGGATCGTCGTATGCAAGCGGCACGGGATCCCAGGCGGGCGTTCCAAGCGGCGGCGGTGCGTTCTCGACTGTGGTTGGGCCGGTTGCAGGCGCGACGGGCGCCTATTCGGCGGCGTTCGGCTACGGGGCGTCGGCCAGTGGTACGGGGGCGTCGGCGATCGGGCAGGCAAGCGCTGCTGGCGCCAATTATGCGTCGGCGTTCGGCCAGGGCGCGGTTGCAAGCGGCAATAACGCCACGGCGCTCGGTGCATCGGCCGGCGCCACCGCTTTGGACACGACAGCCGTCGGCCGGCAATCCCTGGCGTCCGGGCTCTCGGCAGCGGCACTCGGCTCGGGCACGCTGGCGAACGGAGTACAAGCGACGGCGCTCGGTACGGCATCGACTGCATCTGGCGATCAATCGACGGCGGTAGGTGCGGCGGCGTCTGCTACCGGGGCCAACACGACAGCCGTTGGCGTCGGTGCGCAGGCGACGACCGTGTCGTCGTCGGCGTTCGGCACGGGAGCGCTTGCGACAGGTGCGCAGTCGACGGCCTTGGGCACATCATCGACGGCATCGGC
>JANLQP010000090.1:0-33270 GCA_031367895.1 Hyphomicrobiales bacterium | reverse complement strand
TCCGCCGCCATCTTGAACGCGCTAACAAGAACGCATCACGACCTGCACCGCGCCCCGTTGTAACACCGCCAACGTCGCATCAGCAACACAGTGTCATGTGCAATTCACTGAATCTTCACACTTAATCCGCGAGACTGTTATCCATTTTGGCCGTTATGCAACATCAGGCCGACCCTTCAGCATGCGCAGCGGCTGGTAGACCATAACGACTTTACCCTTCTGATTGGTAACAATATTCCGTGATTTCACGATGGCCCGGTTACCGGTTGACGTCTGGCGCAGTTCCGTTACCTCGATTTCGACCTCGATAGTGTCACCGGCAACCGACGGTGCCTTTATTTCCATGTCCATGCCCAGGAAGGCCATGCCCGTGCCCTGGATCGTGCCCATGATCGTCAAGCCCTCGGCCATTGAAAAGACCAGCGCTCCAGGCACGAGGCGCCCCTTGATCGCACTTTCGGTTTGCCGGTAGACCTCACTGGTGAACAGGACCTCCAGCATGCCCGTGCATGAGATAAAATTGACGATGTCGGTCTCTGTAATCGTCCGCCCGAACGTGCGGAAGCGATCACCGACCTTGATGTCCTGCCAGTAGAGCCCGTGTCCCAGTTGTTTCATGTACCCTCCGGCGGAGCGAAGCTCAGCAATTCCTGTGCCGATTGCACGCCGGCACCGGGCCTATCCGTCACGGGCGCTTGCCGATCCGGTCGCCATATCGCCATTTTCGTGCAACCAGATCGACGATCTGATGCGCGAAGCTTAGCGCCGACCAACGGGGATCACCAGAGTGAGCATTGCAGCATCGGGGCCGGCCGCTGCGCCGGTGGTCGCCGCGTCGAAGCCGGCGCTGGTTGGCTGGGTCCTGTTCGACTGGGCGGCGCAACCGTTTTACACGCTGGTTCTTACGTTCCTTTTCGCTCCGTATTTCGCCAACGTCGTCGTCGGCAACGCGGCGCAAGGCCAGGAAATATGGGGCTATGCGGCGGCCGTCGCCGGCATTCTGGTCGGCATCTTGAGCCCGCTGCTCGGCGCCGTCGCCGACGGTGGTCAACGCCGCAAACCCTGGGTCGCGCTGTTCGCCCTGATCCTGGTCGCCGCGATGGCTGGGCTGTGGCTCGCGAAGCCCGGTTCAGCGGGTGCCACGCTCTGGCTGGTGGTGCTCTGCTTCGTGCTTGCAACGGTTGCGGCCGAATGCAGCTCGGTATTCGTCAACGCCATCATGCCGACGCTGGTGCCCCCCGATCGCATAGGCCGTCTCTCCGGCTTCGGTTGGGGTGTCGGTTATGCCGGCGGCTTGGTCAGCCTCATTCTGGTGGCAGGGTTTATCGTCGCGGATCCCGCCACAGGCAAGACGATGCTCGGCTACGAACCCTGGTTGAAGCTCGACATCGCCAGCCGCGAGGGCGACCGCCTGGTCGGGCCTTTCTCCGCACTCTGGTTTCTCGTGTTCGTCATTCCGTTCTTTCTGTTCGTGCCTGACGTCGTCAGGCCGCGTGCGGCAGCGGTCTCCCCGTTCACGGCGCTTTGGGCCACCCTCAAGGAACTGCCACAGCATCGCGACATGCTGTTTTTCCTGATCGCCCGGGCCATTTATGCCGACGGGCTCTCGGCCATCTTCACGTTCGGCGGCATCTATGGTGCGACCGTTTTCGACTGGGAGACAGGTGACCGTGGCCTGTTTGGCATCATTCTTGTGCTCACCGGCGTCATCGGCGCGATCATCGGCGGATTTCTTGACGACAAGCTCGGTTCCAAGCGCGTTATCCTCGGCGCCCTCGTCCTGCTTCTGGTCGGTGCCGTCGGCATCCTGTCGGTGACGCGGAGTTCGGTGCTGTTCTCGTTGGACGTGGCGCCGAAAACGGCGGGAGGAGGTATCTTTGCCTCGACCGGTGAGCGCGTCTTTCTGGCGTTCGCGATGCTGGTCGGTTTGGTTGCGGCTCCGGTGCAGGCCGCCAGCCGCACGCTGCTCACGCATCTGGCCCCGCCGGATCGCATGACGCAATTTTTTGGGCTGTTCGCGTTCTCGGGCAAAGTGACGGCCTTCATGGCGCCGTTCACGATTGCGCTCGTCACGCGCGCGAGCGGCAGCCAGCGGGTCGGGATCTCGGTCATCGCCGCGTTTCTGATTGCCGGATTCTTGCTGCTTTTGCCGGTCCGAACCACGAAAGCGCATTGAACCAAAACAGTATTTCGTTTCAACCGCGGAACAGGGTGGAGCTTGCCCCGCTGCGACTTGGTACGTACAAAGTATCAACCTTGTGCTCGCTGTGCATAATACCTGGAAAGTGAACCGTAAGCCTCGGTGCGGGCACATAGAACCGCGGCATCCCTGCGCCCGACGGCCTGTGGATAACTCGATCGGCTCGGACCCAGAAACGTCACGTGTCGGCTAACATGTGCTTGTCGTCAGCTTCCTGCGCGTTGTGCTATTCCACGTTGTCTCCTGTCGGTGGATTGCAGCGGGTTCTCAACTGACAGCGTTGTTAGATGTTCGCGTAGAGTCGTGAGGCAGTTCCCTTGTTGCGTCGAGTGTCAGGCACAATCGCGAGTTTCGCGGCGAACGGCGGCTGCCGCACGTTGTGGTTCGCTGCGCTGGCCTTTTGCACTCTGGCGCTGCCCGGCTGCTCCGCGCTAAACCCGCCGGTCAACAGCGCCCCGGCCCTCTACGACCCCGAAAAATCGGCAGTACCGGACCGGCACGGCGTCCTCTCGTTTTCGAGCAAGTCGTGCCCGCCGCCGGGCACTTCGGCATTCATCATGCCGCCGACGCCGGCAAAGTCGCCAAAGGCGGCACTCCAGCATCTGACGATGCGTTACTCGGCCGGCGACCGTTTCAACATCTTCATCTTCGGCTCACCCGAATTCACCGGCGATTATGCCATCAACGCCGATGGCACGGTCACGTTGCCGTATGCAGGCCAGATTCAGGCGGTCGGCCTCACCAATGTGGAACTCTCACAGAGAGTCGAAAACGCGATGGTGCGCGCCGGTATCTTCACGCGCGACGCGATCAAGCTTTCCGTGCGTCCGGTACAGTACGCCCCCGTCAACGTCTCGGTGGCGGGCGCCGTATTCATTCCTGGCCGGCACGCCATCAACTCCATCCGCGACTCCGACAAACTCGACCGCGCCATGAACAAGTTCGGCGACGCGCCGATGGAGCGGTTCGTGCCGGCAGCTCTGCGTGCGGCAGGTGGTGTACGCCCGGACGCGGATCTCTCGAAAATCAAGGTTGTGCGCAACGGCCAAAGCTTCACGCTCGACTGGCGCGGCGCGATAACCGGTGCTCCCGTCGACGACATGCCGCTGATCGAGGGCGATCACGTCGAGGTCGGCGAAAGCGGTTGTTTCCAATCGGGACTGGTGCGGCCATCGCAGATCACGCTCGGCGCGGTGCGCATTTTCACGTCGAACCTGACGGTGCCGGCGCAGTCGAACGCGGCATCGAACGCCTTGGGCTCCCAGTTCGCGGGCAATGTTCCCTACGGTACGCGGCTATTGCAGGGATTGGTGCAAGCGAACTGCGTCGGCGGCACGATGGGAACGAACGCGTCGCGCTATGGCGTCCTGATCAGCCGCAATCCGAAGACGCGCGAGACCGAGGTTGTGCAGCGCTCGATCGAGGAGCTCGTGCGCAGCCCCGATCGCGACATGATCAATCCCTACATCATGCCCGACGACGCCATCGCCTGCTACGACAGCACAGTGACCGAGGTTCGAGACGTCATGTCGACGCTACAGACGATCCTCAATCCCGCACTCACGGCGAAAACGCTGAGCGGCCCATGGGGCCGCTGATCAAACTCCAGCCGACGTTTTGATCAACGCTCGTGTTGCCACCACTTGCTATGCGACCCCGCGGCGTGGCACCTCCTGCGCGGGCGCGGACATGCGATTCGCCGGCGCCTGATCTTCAGCGCCGAGCGTGGCGGTCGCGATGTCCATGTGTGTGTGCGTTGCGTGATGCATACGCAGATCTGCTCTCGGTGGACCCTGCCGGGCAAGACTGGAACAATTGATCCCGGAGCCCTAACGCCATGACCGGCCTCGATCCACGCCTGATCTACGACGTCGGCTTGCACAAAGGCGAGGACACGGACTTCTATCTCAAGAAGGGCTTCAATGTGATCGCACTGGAAGCCAATCCGGAGTTGATTGCCCAGTGCAAGATGCGTTTCCGGGAGGCCCTCGCGCACAATCGCGTTCGCATTGTCGAGGGCGCGATTGCACCGTCGACCGTGGGCAATACCGTTTCATTCTATAAGCTTTCGCAAAAATCCGATTGGGGGACCATCAACGGCGACTGGGCCGAACGAAATGCCAAGCTCGGTTTCGTTAGCGAGAAAATCGAGCTTCCCCGTATCGACGTGGGCGAGGTCTATCGCAACTATGGCATACCATTCTATCTCAAGATCGACGTCGAGGGTGTCGACAGGCTGGTGCTGGAGAGCCTGAAGCAATTCGATGATCGCCCGCGCTATGTGTCGATCGAATCCGAAAAGGTCGACTTCGACGCGCTTACGGCTGATCTGGGGCTGTTGCGCGAACTCGGCTATACGAAATTCAAGCCCGTTCAACAAGCGGCGATCCCGGGTACCAGGATCAGAACCAAGACGCTCGAGGGACATGATCTGGAATATGTCTTCGGACCCCACGCGTCCGGTCCTTTCGGCGAGGACATCCCGCAGGCGTGGCTCAGTCTCGACGAGACATTGCGAGAATACGAAACAATTTTCCGCCGGTATCGCCGCTTCGGCGATAAATCTCTGTTCAACAGTTTGCCGGGCCGGCTCAAGAAAGTGGTCCAATTTTCCTACGGGCTGAGCACAGGATATCGTGCGCCCCTGCCTGGATGGCACGACATCCACGCGAGCCTTTAGCTAACGCCAAGCCCCTTGAAACTGGAATGCCGACCGGGCGCTGCCAGCCCCCGAACGCGCAGAGCCGAGGCAGCCGGCATAGAGATGGAAACACCGACGCCGGAACGCAATGCCGATGAACACGAGGCTCGGCCAGATCAGATAGGCGATCACCTCGATATTGTCTGCGAGTGAGAACAGCACGATTGCAAGAAGAATACCGAGCCCGGTGCGCGCGACTCGATCGCGTTGCGCCTTGACAGCGAGGTCGACGACACTCCACGCGACCGGAATTGCGAGTGCGGCGAAGCCGACAGCCCCCTTTACGAAGAGCAGGCCCCACCATGTGTGGTGCGAGCCGATCAGCATGCGCTCGACTGCTTGCCCGCCGCGCTCGAGTGTGCCGTGACCGAAGACGGGCGCCTCGGTCCACCAGCGATGCACGGCGATGTGGCCGAGCGCAGTTCGGACGCGGCTCGACGCTGCGCGCGCTGCATTGAAGGCATCCGTTGCGTCCTGATACGTTTGCAGCACGGTGTCGAGCAGCAGCACACTACCGGTCGCGCCGATGGCGATCAGCACCCAGGTCAGCGGTCGGGTGACATTGGAGACCACCACGACGCACGCAATCGTCGCCGGCAGCGCGATAATCGAAAGCCGCGAGCCCGACATCAGGCTGACGATCAACGCCGACGCAATGCCGGCGATCCACCAGCGCCGGTCTCGATCCTGATAGGCGAGGATCAGTCCAAGGCTCGCGATGAATGCCGAGGCTGTCGACCAGGGCGCAAAGAACCGCCAGCGCGCCTTGCCCGTCGTCTCGTCCAAACCATAAAGGGCGACGTCGAAGAACTCAGGCCCGGCACCGATCAAATTGTGCACGGGCGAGACATAGACGATGGGCGGCAAGCCGACGATTTCGGCTGTCAGGAACAGCGGCGCGAGGATCACCGTCTGCATCGCGAGGATGCCGGTGGCGCGGGCGATGATCTGCGGCCTGACCCGGAGCAGGGCGCCCGCCAACGGATAGATGGCGAGCAGCGCCCAACCTTTCATCCAGCCGACGAACGATTTCAAAGTTTGCGCGCTACTGTGCTCGTAGTCGAGGTGTGCAATGACTAACGCAACGGCCATCGCCAGCATGCCGGCAACCCAAACCCAGACCGTTGCCGGCACCGCATGAACGTCGGGCACATCCTCGTCCAGCCCGAGCCAGCGCCCGCCCGCGATTGCCAGCAGGACATAGCCGAACGCTGCGCCGACGATGTAGAGCAGTCCGGCCAGCCAGAACACCCACGTCGCGATGATCGCGACGTAGATCAGCCGCTCTTCGAGCGTTTCCGGTTGAAGCTTCTGCGAGCCCATGAGGCGCCCCACGCGAGGAGAATGAAGAAGGTGCCGACGATGCCGGCGGCAATGGCGAGTGCCAGCTGCGGTTGACTGCGTTCGTACGGCAGGTCAGGCGCCGCCAGCGTCTGCACGAGCGGGTATGACGCGTAGACATCGGCGCGGTTGATGTCCAAACGCGCCGCGGCCGAGGCGAACACCGCCTCGGCGACAAGATGATCTTTCTTCAGGTACTCGAGTCGCGCCGCGTCCACGCTTCGTCGCCCGACGTCAGCCTCGAGCCGGCTCATCTCTTGTTCGAGCGAGGCAACCTCGCGTCTTCGGCCTTCGAGTGCGGCTTCGCTCGATACAATCGAATGCAACAAGTCCGCCTGATGCGAACTGTTCATCAACAGCACCAGGCGCTTCAGTTCGATCGTGGGATCGACGCCGGAACGCCGCGCGATATCCTGGATCTCGGCCATGCGCCGAGCAGCTTCAGCTGCGCCATCGCCAGTGCTGGATGGTTCGGGCCCAAGACGCGGATCTGCTCGTGTGTGATGTTGTTGGCTTCAGCGAACGATTGCGCGAGTTTGGCGAACGACGGGTCGGCGGCAAGCTTCAGTCCGGCTGCTGCGGCGACCGGTTGAATGGCGACGCGGTCGATCAGGATGGCCTGCTGTGTCTCGAGCTTCTGCAGATCCGACCGTACCTCGCTGAGCTTGCGGCGCATCAATTCAGCCGACGAGACGGCTTCATTGAACTGGTTGATCGACAGCATGCCCGTCGCGCGCTGGAAGTCGAGAATACGCTCGCGCGCCGTATCGAGGCTCGCTTGATAAGCCTTCATACTCTCGCGCACGCTCTGGCCACGCCGCTCCACTTCGTCCCGCCGCAGCGCGTCGAGCTGTGCCTCGAACGCGGCCAGCATGGCGCGCGCTTTCGCTTGTGCCTCCTCGGGGCTGCGGCCTGTCATCTGGAACAGCATCAGCGACGTTTCGTCGATCAGACGCAGGCGCGCGCGGCCGAGCGCGCCTGCGTCCATGCCGAGATTCCGCGCGGCCGCTGTTCGCACCTGCTCGCTGTCGGCGATCTCGCGATAGATCACCTTCGGCGACAGAGTGAGGCTGCCGAACGTCTGGCCGGGCGTAGTCGACGTCTGGCCGATACTTTCGAGCGATACCGTCGAACTGCCGTTGGAGACCGGCAGGATCAGCGTCCATTTGCTGACGTAGCTCGCCGGCGTCAGATTGTAGTAAGCAGCCGCCAGACACCAAATGAGCACGATCGAGGGCAGTACCCAGCGATTGCGGTGGCGACGGTACGTCCGCTCGAGCCTTGCCTGCGCTTCGCGCGGGCTCAGTCCCGCCGGGGCAGGGTCCCGGTGGCTGCGAGCGTTGCGAAGTTGCCGCCGAAATAGCATCAGAGGGTCCAGATCTCGGGGTTCAGAGGGTTCCGCGGGACACTAGGCCCCGTTTGCCGCGACGGTTGTGGTCGATGTTTGGATGCATCGGCTTGCGACGCGCGCGCGTGCCCATGCCGCGAACAGGGCCTGGAGACTTACGGAAACGATCGCGATGACGACGACGCCGGTGAAGAGCCCGTATGTCAGTGCCGCTGCAAAAAGCGTCAGCAACACCACGGTGAACACAAACGATGCCTTCAGTTCGAGCATCGTGAACCCAGCCGCGCGCAACAGCTGCGCTGCAAGATCGGAGCAGGGTTTCGTCACAGCCGACATGCAGAGCACCGCGACAACAGGCGTTACCGGAATCCATTTTGCGCCGAAGCACAGCGGTACGTAGACGAAGATCGCCAGCGACTGCAGTGTGACGAGTGCGCAAATCGGAAGGGCCAGCCGTCGCATTGCCGAATCGAACGTCTCGATCAATTCTTTCGGTGACAGTTTCGCGGCCAGATGCGGGAAGCTCGCAGCTGTGAGAGCGTTGGTGAGCCCGACGCTCAGGCCATATCCGGCGCTGAAGGCGAAGTAATAAATGCCGAGCGCCTCGAGACCGAGGATCGAAGCAACCAGAAGCTTGTCGGCATTGACGCGGATCGCGCCGAGCAACTCGCTGCCGAGGATCGGGCCCGAGTAGGTCCACATCGCTGTCATCGGCAAACGTCCGGCATCGCGGTTCGGGCGCCAGGCGCATGCATGCCGCACGCCAATGAGCCAGATCGGCGCCGTCAGCAGCTTGGGTAACACCACCGACCAGGCGCCGAAGCCCAGCACCGCGAACAGTGCCGCCAGCAGGCAGTCGAGCGTCACTTGCGTCGACCAGATGGTCGCAACGGTGCCCATGCGCTGGTCGCGGGCGAGCCGCCACGATTGCACCATGCCGGGCGGCATTGTGAGATACACGAGCCCGAGTATTGCGGTCATCGCCAGCAACTCGGGCTTGCCCGCCATCGACGCCAGCAGGGCGCCCGCGATCAGCTGCAACACGGCCATGCCGGTGCAGATCAGCCAGAACAGCCGATGCACGGTGTTGCAGGTCGCCTCGAGTGTTTCGGGCGCGGCGCGAACCACCATCTGGCCAAGGCCGTTATTGGCAAGAACGCGGATCAGCTCGAAAGTGGTCAGCGCCGTGGCCGCGATCCCAAGCTCGGCCGCGTCGAGCCAGCGCGCCAGCGCAATGGCCGTCAGCACGCGTGAGAGGCGCACGAAAACATCGCCGAGCCCCAGCATGCTGAAGCCGCGCAACAGCCGGTCGCTCGCCCAGACCTTCAGGCAGCGTTCGCCAAGACGATAAGCATTCGCACGCAGCACAGGAGAACCACGCAAAACGGAGAAAACCCAGTCTCCGATTTAGCGGTGGCAGCGTTAAGGGAGCCTTGCCAAAACCCGGAAAAACGTAGAATTGTTAGGGTGCCGACTGAGCATTCCCGGCGCGTTAACCAGCTGGCCCCGAAGCTCGACGCGGTCGCAACGGCAACTCAGAGCCGAATGCCTGTCGCTGCAACTCGGAAGGCGACGCTCTCGAGGCACCCGAATGCGGGTGCCGGCAAGCAAGCCTTCGCAACGGCCGCGAGGAGCGTGCTGACGGTGCGGCTTGGTTCCTCGGTGACCAACCTTGGCGAACGCCACAGCGCTTCGAGCATCAGCCGCAATCCAGCCGTGCGGTCGCCGGATCGAACCGCGCGGCGCGCCAGATAGCGCAGCTGGTAGGCTTCGGCGCGCGCGCCGTGCTCGGCAACGATCACTGGCGCGTATGTGGCGACCTTGTCGCGAAACCTCCGCCACGTCGCGCGTTGTGCCGCGATGTTCGCCGATAGCCCGCCACTGTTGACGCGGTAGAGCGTCAGCGGCTCCGGCAGGTAGCCGAACGTGCAGCCGGCGCCAGCCTTGAGCCGCATCCAGCACTCGACATCTTCCGATTGGCGAAAGCTCTCATCGAACCAGCAGTGGCGGCCGAGGTTCGCGTCGAAGAGCGCGATGCGATCGAACGCGCGGCGGCGCAGCACAGGTGCCGAACCGTTGCCGATCGGATTTCGGCAGAAGAAATCGGCGTCCGCGAACGTCGCCGAGATCGGGCTCTGCACGAGACCGGTGTCGCCACCATCGCCATCGATCAGCCGCGAGGCCGAGAAGCTCACGTCGAGTAGCGGGTCGGCGTCGAGTTGCGCGACGTGCCGGCTGAGCTTTTCCGGCGCCCACAAGTCGTCTGCATCGAGCAGCGCGATGATATCCGCCGTGCTGTGCCGAATGCCGGTGTTGCGGGCGCCGGCGAGGCCACGGTTCTCCTGGCGCACGACGCGAACCCGGACATCGCCCGTGGCGCGGGCGATGTCGGGGCCGCAATCGCACGAACCGTCGTCGACGACGATCACCTCGAAGTCGCGGAATGTCTGCGCCAATACGGAGGCGAGCGCTGCGCCGATGTAGGCCTCGGTCTGGTAGAGCGGGATGACGACGCTGACGCGAACCATGATGCACCGACTGACGCTTGCCGACTGGCGGCCGAAGACACGGTGACGATGCCGCAGAGAGATTAAATCCGGGTTCCGACGACATCTGCGCGGCGCCATCGAGAGCTGTCCAAACGCGCAGGCGACAGTGCACATCATGAAGCGCGCGATAACCCCCGGCGCATTTGCGGACAATCGCGGAACATCCGTAAAACTGCTGCCCACTTGTCAACGCGATCTTGACCGAGATTCGAGCGCGCAGGCGACGCGGCCCAACGTTCCGCGTATCGATAACGGCAACCGGGTGTGGGATCCCGGCTGCAGGGTGGGAACATGAGCAAGCTCGGATCGAAGCAGAACGCAATCGCGGCTGGGCGCGTCGCGCCGGTCGCACGCGCACCACGGTCGGCGATGCTGTGGCAGCAGGATGCAGCTGCGCCCGCATCGATCGACTTGCTCGGCATGGCCGTGGCGAACGTCACGCTCGAGGCCGCCGCCGTCAACCTCGTTGCCGCCGGCGCCCGCGGACGGCAAACACGTGTCGTCTTCGTCAATGCACACGTCATGAACGAAGTGTGGCGCGATCCGGGTTACCTTTCGACGGTTGCATCTGCCGACACGCGTTATGCCGACGGCAGCGGCCTCGCCATTGCCGCTCGCCTCGCCGGCCGTGCGCTCGTCGATAACGTCAACGGCACCGATCTGCTGCCGTTGCTCGCGGCCGAGGCCGTCCGCTGCGGCGCCACACTCTTTCTCCTCGGCGGCACGCCGGCTGCTGCTGCTGGCTCCGCCTCGACGTTGGCGGCGCAAGGCATGCCGCACGCGATCGCCGGCACCCATCACGGCTTCTTCGCGCAGGACAGCGCCGACGAGGATCGCGTCATCGCGCGCATCAACGCCAGCGGCGCCAGCATCCTGCTCGTCGGCATGGGCGTACCGCTGCAGGACCAGTGGATCGAGCGCAACCAGCACCGCATTACCGTGCCGGTTCTCGTCGGTGTCGGTGGCCTCTTCGATTTCTTCTCAGGCCGCGTCAGTCGCGCGCCGGGACTTCTGCGTACGCTCGGCCTCGAATGGACGTGGCGCCTTGCTCAGGAACCGAAGCGCATGTGGCGCCGTTATATCATCGGCAATGCGGCGTTTCTGGCGCGCGCGGCTGTCGAAGGCTTGCAGGCTCGCACGACCGGCCACTGATCGTCTCCGGACAGACATGCTTTACCCGACCTTAACGCATGACCACGTATGAACAGGTGGGGATGCGGGGTCTATGGGCGCCGCACGTAGCGTGTGTGGTGTTCCGGCATGGGCGTGTTCGATATAGCGGTTCCGGCCGCCGACAGGGGTTCAGCCGCTGGCGGCAAGGGCACGTCAGTTCCCGCGCCAGGTGGACGGTCGCCACGTCGCGTGCCCCGATTCGTTCGCCGCGCGATTGTCGGCCTCGTCCTGCTCGCCCTCATCGGTGGCATCACGCTGACCTTGATCCTCGTCAATTACACGATGCGCTTTCCCGATCCGATGGCGTTGCGCAAAAATGATGCGACGCCGATCGTGCGCGTTCTCGGCCGCGATGGAAAAATCCTTGCCGAGCGTGGCCAAGTCTATCAGTTCGTGCCGCTCGACCTGCTGCCGGGCCATGTCATAGAGGCGGTCGTCGCGACCGAGGATCGCCGCTTTTTCGATCACAGAGGCGTCGATCCGATCGGCCTTGTGCGCGCGATGTTCGCGAATATGCGCGCCGGCCGCTATGTGCAGGGCGGCTCGACGCTGTCGCAGCAACTCGCCAAGAACCTGTTCCTGTCTTCAGAACGGACCATGGGCCGCAAGGTTGAGGAATTGCTCCTCGCCATCTGGCTCGAGGTGCGCCTGCCGAAGCGGGATATCCTCGAGCTGTACCTCAATCGCGTCTATTTCGGCGGCGGCGCTTATGGCATCGAGGCCGCAGCGCGTCGCTACTTCGACAAGCCGGCACGCTCGCTGACGCTTGCCGAAGCTTCCGTCCTCGCCGGCCTGCTGAAGGCACCGTCGAAGTACGCGCCGAGCAACAGTCCGGGGCTCGCCCGTGCGCGGGCCCGCGTCGTGCTGAAGAAGATGCTGGCCGCCGGCTACATCAGCCAGGAGGCGGAAACGTCCGCCGCCGCGCAATCCGTGAAGTTCGCCGATCCCAGTGCCGGGCGTGAGTTGACCGGCCTCGAGTATGCGGTCGAATTCGTGCTCGAGCGCCTGCCGCCGCTGATCGGCACGGGACATCGCGACATCAACATCGAGACGACGTTCGACTCAGGGCTGCAGAAGCGTGCGCAATCGGCGGTGGAGCAGGTGCTGTTGACCGAGGGCGTGGCCGCGGGCGCCGGACAGGCCGCTGTTGCCATTGTCGACGTCGACGGCGGCATTCGCGCGCTCGTTGGTGGCCGCTCGTGGCGCGAGAGCCAGTTCAATCGCGCGATCAAATCACGGCGCCAGCCGGGCTCCGCCTTCAAGCCATTCGTTTATCTCGCTGCCGTCGAGCAGGGCGCCACGCCCGACACGATGGTGCTCGACATGCCGCTCAACATCGGTGGCTGGACGCCGCGCAACGAAAACGGCCAGCATCGCGGCGCCATGACGTTGCGCCAGGCGCTGTCGAACTCCGTCAACACGATCGCGGCGCGTCTGCAGCAGGACGTTGGCACCAAGCGCGTCATCGCGACCGCGCGCCGCCTCGGCGTCAAGTCCGAGCTCAGGCCCGGTCCATCCCTGTCGCTCGGCACGTCCGAGGTGTCGCTGATCGAGATGACCGGCGCGTACGCCGTGCTCGCGAGCGGCGGCCTCGCCGTCGAGCCGCATGCGGTCACCCGCGTGCGCGCCAACGGCAAAATTATTCTTTATGAGCGTCCGAAGGCGCGCTCGCAGCTGGTCGTCGCGCCGGACCACGTCGGCATCATGAGCAGCATGCTCAACACGGCGCTCGTGTCCGGCACCGGCAAGCGCGCAGCACTTGCGCGCCACGTTGCAGCCGGCAAGACCGGCACCTCGCAGGATTTCCGTGACGCCTGGTTCGTCGGCTACACCGCGCATCTCGCCGGCGGTGTCTGGGTCGGCAACGACGACGGCTCGCCGATGAGCCGCGTCATGGGCGGCGGTCTCCCGGCCACACTATGGAAAGCCGTGATGGAAGCAGCCCACGAGAAGCTGCCGCCGTCGACCCTGGCCGGCATGCCGCAAACGCAGCTGCCGTGGGCATCCGACACATTGCGCGACAGTGACCGGAACGTGAAACCGGCGGACCCGATTACGGATCTGCTCACCCATGAGATGCCGGCGCCGAGCGTGACGGCGAAGGGCGCAACCAGCCGCGCGGCAAGAGCCGATCGCGCCACAACGGCGACGCCATTGGCACCCGCAGGGTCCGACCTCGATCGCCTGGTGCGCTCGATCGATCAGAAGCCGCAGCCGGGGCTGATGGGGCTCGGCCTGCGGCCGTGATGGGCATGCCGGCACTGCGGTCGTCGCCGTCGCGCAAAAACGTGTCCAAGCAATCAAATGCAGGTGCAAGCACGGCTCTTTCAGCCTGAACGAGTCATCGTCCTCGTCGTCACCAACCTGCATATGCCGAACATCAACGGTTTCGAGCTGTTGCGGCGCCAGCGCGAGCACGACACGCTTGCGTGACTGTCCCGTCGATGTGCTGAGTGGGCAGGATGAGCAGGCCGACATCGAGAAGTCGTTCCGGCTCAGCGCCACGTCGTTCCTGACGAAGCCCGTGCACCCGACCCTTCTCGTGCATCAGGTGCAACTGGTCATGCGCGCCATTTGGGCGCCTCGAGTACGCTTGCTGTAAATCGCACTTGTAAATCGTCGCTCGTGATGGTGCGTTCAGTGCTCGGCGCCGTAGCGGTAGAGATCCGAGCCGTGGCAGCGCAGCCAGACCTTGGCCTCGTCCATCGCCGGCATCGTCGATTTCACAAGACGCCAGAAGCGCGGCCCATGGTTCATCTCGGCGAGATGGGCAACTTCGTGCGCAGCAACGTAATCCAACACCAGCGCCGGGGCGAGGATCAGCCGCCACGAGAACGAAAGTTGCCCCGTACTCGAGCAGGAGCCCCAGCGGCTCTTTTGATCGCGGAGCGAGATCCGTCGCGCCCGGACGCCGAGCACTTTGGCATGATACGCGACGCGCCGATCGAGATCGCGCAAAGCTTCAGCAACGAGCCAGTCTTTCAAGCGGCGTGGGGCATGCTCGAGCGGGCCGGAAACGACGAGTCGCGTTGCGCCGCCCGCACCGGACGATTCGACAACGACCACGGGCGAGCCGGGACGTGGCCCCGCAAACACAATCTTGTGCGATGTGCCACGCAGTGGAATGACCGAGCCTTCAGCGAATGCAAGCGGCTCCGGCACGCCTTCCAGGCGCTCACGCACCCAATCGATACTGCGCGCGAGGAATCGATCAGCCTCGCGAAAATCCGTGTTGCGCGGTATCGTGAGCACGACGCAGCGCTGCGTGCGGCTGATGCGCAGTGTCAGCCGGCGTGCCGTTGGATGCCGGCGGATTTCAACGGGCGCATGGATGCCGTCGACTCTTAAAAGCTTGATAGCCGCTGCCTTGGCGCCAGGCCGTGCCATGAATACCTCGATCCGGAAGTCGCGAATTGCTGACGCGGATGGGAACCAACTGCACTTTAGGTGCACGGGCTTCACGCGTAGAGTACGATGCGCAACTTTTGCGGCGCTCGTGCGGCAACTGATTTGCAGTCTGACTTGCAGCCTGACCGATAGCAGTTGGCCGGGACACAGTGCGAGTGCTCACTGCAACGCCAGATCACGCAGCTGTGGGGACGTTGCGAAGCCGACACGCGACGCTACGGCACATGTGACTTTTGTCGTCGCCGACACAGGCCGGCTCGTTCCGCAGCTGATGGCCGGATACGCGGCCACGGCCGTCAGCTGCGCAACGCTTCAGCGGACAGGCCGAACCGCCATGATGGGGTTCAAACTGCAGATACTGTCCAAGATCATCGACCCGGCGAGCTGCCAGACGTGAAAGGGTGAAAAATCGGCAACACTTGTCGTGGCTGGCACGCGCGGAACGTCGGCAGCGGTAGCGACAGCCGACGGGCTCACCACGACAGTGGTATCCACCGCGGTCGGCACCGACATTCCAGCATCCCGGAACGTGAATGCAGCAGCCGACGGGCCCCCTTTCGCCTTCGATCGCAAGGCGGAACGCCGGTCGATCGCGGCCGATATCACACCGCGCGCAGCCCTCGGATCGGTGGCCCGTGCCAGTTCCGCGATGCGCGGCGCAATCTCACGGCGGAAGCGTGAGCCGTTGAAGACGCCATAATGCCCAACCTCGGGACACTCGAAGTGTGTCTTCCGGTCCGCCGGGATACCGCTGCAGAGTGCGTGCGCCGCACGGCACTGACCAATTCCGGTGATATCGTCCTTTTCGCCCTCGATGGTCATCAGGGCCGGGCGCTTGATTTTCGACAGATCGATCAATCGGCCGCGATGTTTCATCACGCCACGTGCCAATTGGTGGTTCACGAACACCTGGTCGACTGTCTGGATGAAGAACTCGGCCGTCAAATCCATGACCGCCAGATATTCGTCGTAGAAGTCGCGGTGTTTCTCGGCACTGTCGCCGTCACCGCGGACGAGTTGGAAGAACAGGTCCTTGTGCGCGGTCATGTGGCGGTCGAGGTTCATGGTCATGAACCCGGAGAGCTGCAGAAATCCCGGATAGACCGCGCGTCCGGCGCCTGCATTGGTCCACGGAACCGTGGTGATTACGTTGCGGCGGAACCAGGCAACGCCGCGCTCGCCGGCGAGCTTGTTGACGACCGTCGGGCTGACGCGCGTGTCGATCGGCCCGCCAGCTATGGTCAACGAATGCGGAACGCTCGGATCGCCTTCGGCTTCCATCAGCGCGGTTGCGGCCAGCACCGGAACGGACGGCTGGCAAACCGCGAACACATGCACGTCGCCTTTGAAGTGCTGGAAGATCCCGCGCATCGTGTCGATGTAGTCATCGAGATCGAAACGGCCGGCGGCGAGCGGCACATTCCGCGCATCCTGCCAGTCGGTGATGTAGACGTCGTGATCGGGAAGGAAAGCCTCCACCGTGCCGCGCAGCAGCGTCGCATAGTGGCCGGACATCGGCGCAACCAGCAGCAGCTTTGGATCACGCGCAGCGCGGGCGGCTGGAATGTCGCGTTTGAAGCGTATGACGCGGCAGAAGGGCGTTTGCCAGACGGCCTCTTCGGTCACGTCGACCGTCTCCCCGTCGACTCGGGTGGTCGGAACGCAGAAGGACGGCTTGTCATAGCGGCGCGTCGTTCGCTCGAAGACCTCGAGTGCTGCAGCCGCGTGGCGGCCGACACTCGTATGTGTCATCGGGTTGAACGGGTGCTTCAGCAGGAAACGATAGGAATCTGCTGCAACGCGTGCGGGTCGCACAGCTGCGTGACCCAGCTCGTACCAATGGTAGAGCATAGTGATGGTCCCCCGAGTAACGTCTCTTGGATCGCCATCATTTCGGGTTGTCCCGCGTCTTGCGGCGGGATCAAGCCCGTTGACAGCCTTTTGTTATCACACGTTCAACAGCAGGAGTGTGAAGTGATTCGCGCTGTGGTTAAAGAGACTTAAATCCCTACAGCAACTTGCCAAGTCTCTCGGCGATGACATCCACTCCGGCTGCGTGCGAGAAGTGTGCGACGTAAGCCCCGTCCGGACCCATGAGGTAAATCAACGCAGTATGGTCGATGGTGTAGGCAGCTGATGATTTCTCATCACGCACCTTTTTGTAATAGACGCGATAAGCCTTGGCGGCGGCATCGACCTCCTGCGGTGTACCGGTGAGGCCGATCAGGCGCGGGTGAAAGCTCGGCACATATTGCGCGAGTTGCGCTGGCGTATCGCGTTCCGTATCGACGGAGATGAAGATCGGCGTGATCTTCTCCCCCTTCTTGCCGAGCTTATCGAGGGCTGCCGACATCACCTGCAGCCCCGAGGGGCAAACGTCCGGGCAAAACGTGAAGCCGAACATTACCAGCATATACCGGCCGCGGAAGTCCTTGTCGGTGACACGCTTGCCCAAGTGATCGGTCAGCTGGAACGGGCCGCCGACCAGCGCCTTGCCGACCGATAGGGCGCCAGGTGCGCCCGGCTTGCCGCCGCCTGTCATGAGATATGCCGCCAGCCCGCCAATGGCGCAACCGGCGACTGCCAGCGCAATGAGTATTGTCCGCTTCATTGTGACTGTCCTTTTTACTCGCCCATCTGGACGAGCGAGCCCTGGCGTCGCGCTTCTTCCAGGAACCAGTGGAACGCGAGATAGCCAAGCGTGATCCAGAATGCGTTGAGTGCCAGCGCGATCAGCATATCACGCCCATTGAACGTTCCCTGCAGGACAAGCGCGCGCAGCCCCTCGAACACATAGGTGGGCGGCAGGATCAGCGCGACGGGTTGCAGCCAGCCGGGCAACGTCGAGAGCGGGTAATAGACACAGACGACCGGCAACAGCACGAACACGGCGAGCCAGGAGAACGATTCAGCGCCAAGGCCCCAGCGGAGGACGACGCCGGTCGAAACGAGCCCCAACGACCAGCTGGTGAGGACGAGGTTGGCGAAAAAGGCGAAAAACGCAAACCCGAGGCTCAACAGATTGAAGCCGAAGAAGACGTTGGCCAGCAATGCCACCGGCACCATGGCCACCGACAGCTTGACAAGGCTGACGATCATCAGCGCGGCAATCAGCTCGACCGGTCGCAACGGGCTCATCATGAGATGGCCCAGGTTGCGGGACCAGACTTCTTCCAGGAACGCAACCGAGAAGCCAAGCTGGCTGCGCACCAGGATATCCCAGAGCAGCACGCCGCCAATAAAGAGGCCGGCGGCCTGTCCGGCGAAGCTCGTCGTCTTGGCGAGATGCATCTGCAGGAAACCCCACATCAGCATTTGCACCAGTGGCCAATAAATCAGCTCCGCCGTGCGCGGCCAGGACGAGCGGATCACGTACCAGTAGCGCAATACCAGCCCCTGGATGCGCCGCGCGGAGGCGGCAGCGCCGGTCTGGGGTAAGGTTTCAGGCGATGACAGCGGCATCAGGTTGCGTCTCCGGCAGTCTCGCTGGGTGCTGCGGGTTTGCGGCGGGCGATGTCCAAAAACACCTCCTCGAGTGTGGTGCGGCCGAAGCGGGCGATCATAGCCTTCGGCGTCTCATCGGCGACGATGCGGCCTTTCTCCAGCATGATGACGCGGCTCGCCAGACGCTCCACCTCGGTCATGTTGTGCGAGGCCAGCACGATGCTGGCGCCGCGCTCGCCGGCATAGCGTTCGAGGATGCCACGCACCCAGTCGGCGGTATCGGGATCGAGCGAGGCGGTCGGCTCGTCGAGCAGCAGCAGTTCTGGGCCGTTGATGAGCGCCTTGGCCAGCGAAACCCGCGTCTTCTGACCGGCCGAGAGCTTGCCATATGGCCGGTCCAGCAGATCGACGAGCCGCAGCTCCGCGGCAATGGCCAGGATGCGGTCGCGCAGCTTCGGCACTCCGTAGAGGCGGCCGAACACCTCGAGATTCTGGCGCACAGTCAAACGCATGGGGATATCGACGTAGGGGCTTTCGAAGTTCATGCGGTGCAGCACCCGATGCCGGTCATTGGCCATGTCGGTGCCGAAAACGTGTGCAGTGCCGCTGGTTGGAATGACGAGGCCCATCAACATCGAGATCGTCGTCGTCTTGCCGGCGCCGTTGCCACCGAGCAGCGCCGTGATCGTGCCTGCATCGAGCCGGAACGAGATGCCGTCGACAGCCACGACGCTGCCGTAAACCTTGCGCAAGTCGTGCGCCTCGACCGGTGCCGGAGGGTTTGAATCGACCGGTCGTTGCATTGGCTTCCTCGGTCGGGCGGCGGACGCAGCGTCCGGGCTGGGTTGCGTGAATTGCAGTGTTCAATTTGCGTCGCGAGAGTTCGAATGTGGCCTCCCGGGGCCGTGTATCATGCCTTCGGGGGGATGATCTTGGCAGTCGCGCGCATGGAAACGTGTCGGCAGCTTTCTGTTGCCGGCAATCTGGATTAGAACGTCAGCCACAGCAAGGCAGGGCAAAGTGTCGCAATGCGGCCCGCCCAGCCGCCGGGCAACCGAGGGACCTGAGTATGAACGCTGCCGATCGGTACGGGCATGGCCCCAATGAGAGTCGCTTGCGTATGCAGACGATCGTCCGGCTGCGCTGGTTCGGCGTCGGAGGTCAGCTTGTTACGGTCATCGGGGTCTACTGGCTGCTCGGCTACGATCTGCCGGTCGGCCTGTGCTTTGCGTTGATCGCTTGTTCGGCCTGGGTGAACGTCTTCCTGCGCACGCAGTATTCGGCCCGGCATCGCCTCAGTTCCAACTTTGCAACAAGTGTGCTCGCCTACGATATCCTGGAATTGGCGGCGCTGCTTTACCTGACAGGCGGTATCCAGAACCCCTTCGCGTTCCTGATCGTGGCGCCGGTCACGGTCTCGGCGGCGACGCTTTCGCAGCAAAAGACAATTTTTCTGGGCCTTCTGGCGCTGGTCGCTGCCCTTTTTCTGGTCGAATTCCATTGGCCGCTGCCGTGGACGCTGGGCCAAAAGTTCGAGCTGCCGCGGCTCTATAAGCTCGGCCTACTCGCCTCGATTGCGGCCGGCATGATCTTCCTGGTGCTTTATGCGGCGAGGCTTTCCAAGGAAGCGCGGCAGATGTCGGCGGCGTTGACCGCGACCGAGCAAATACTCGCGCGCGAGCAGCGTTTGCATGCCCTCGACGGATTAGCGGCCGCTGCCGCGCACGAACTTGGCACGCCGCTCGCCACGATTTCCCTCGTCACCAAGGAACTGGAGCGCGATGCCGACTCCTACCCCGCGGCCCTCAAGGAGGACATTGCGCTGTTGCGGTCGCAGGCCGATCGTTGTCGCGAGATTCTGCGCAAGCTGACCCGCCGCCCGGAGGAAGAGGCCGATCCGCACCATGTCAGTCTGCCGGTAACGCAACTGCTGCACGAGGCGGCGGCGCCCTACCGCATGCTGGCGCGCACGATCGAGATCCGCTCGGAACCGTTCGGCAGCGGCGCCGACAAAGGCCAATGGGAGCCGATCGGCGAGCGCCGCCCGGGCGTCATCTATGGCCTCGGCAACATCATCGAGAATGCTGCCGATTTCGCGCGCGAGAAGGTCACGGTCGAGGCGGGATGGAACAGCAAGGAGGTTGTTGTCACCGTCTCCGACGACGGCCCTGGCTTCGCACCCGAGATCATGGATACGCTCGGCGACCCTTACGTGACGACGCGCGCCTCCGGCCAGCGCTCGGCCATCACCGGCAAGGAGGCATCGGGCCTCGGCCTCGGCTTCTTCATCGCCAAGACGTTGCTCGAGCGTTCCGGCGCCAAGCTCTCGTTCAAGAACCGCAAGGCACCCGAGACCGGCGCGATCGTCCGCGTGGTCTGGCCGCGTGCGGCGTTCGATCTGCCGGGCGCGGAACGGCCCGGACCGGCGGTTCCGGTCCAGCGGGCGGCCGAGTAAGCGGCCAACCTGGGGCGGCTATATTTGGTAGGGCTTCACAGGCTTGCCACATAGCGCTAGTATCGCGCGGTCGAGCCAACCTCCGAGTGCGATTCGGACAGGGAACTGTCAGGACGGACACCCAGCGTGACCGCACATGTCGCACATCCCGAGAACTTTCCCGCGCTTGTCTTGAACGCGGATTTCCGGCCGCTCAGCTACTATCCCCTGTCGCTGTGGAACTGGCAGGAAACGGTGAAGGCCGTGTTCCTCGACCGCGTCAACATCGTCTCGGAATACGACCGGTTCGTGCGCAGCCCAACCGTCGAAATGCGCATACCCAGCGTCGTTTCGCTGAAGACCTACGTGAAACCCGCACTTTATCCGGCGTTCACCCGGTTCAACCTGTTCCTGCGCGACCGCTTCATCTGCCAATATTGTGGTTCGCGCGAGGACCTGACGTTCGACCATCTGATCCCGCGCTCGCGCGGCGGCCAGACGCGCTGGGACAACGTGGTCGCTGCCTGTGCGCCATGCAATCTGGCGAAGGGCGGCATGATGCCGGACAAGTGCGGCATGCGGCCGGCGCAATGGCCGTACCGCCCGACGGTGTTCGAGTTGCACCGCAACGGCCGCCTGTTCCCGCCCAACTACCTGCACCAGAGTTGGCTCGACTATCTCTATTGGGATACGGAACTGGATCCGTAAGGGGTTGTCGAGGAGAGCGAGCATTGATTGAACTGCCAGCTGATGCTGGCGCGGACGATATGTGCCAGCGGAGACAACGATGAGAGCCTTGGGACGCTTCGGGATTGTCATTGCAATGCTGGTGTCGCAAGCGGTTCTGCTCGCATGGACACCACCAACGCTGGCACAATCCTGGCCTGAGAAGCCCGTCAAGGTGATCGTGCCGTTTCCGCCCGGTGGCGCCACGGACGTGATCGGCCGGCCTTGGATGGAGAAGCTGACGCAGGCGTTCGGCCAGCAGTTCGTGATCGAAAACCGTGGTGGCGCGGGCGGCATGATCGGCGTCGAGGCGGCAGTCAAATCGGCAGCTGACGGCTACACGCTGCTGCTGTGTTCGAACAGCCCGCTGGCTGTGCTGCCGCTGTTGCGCAAGACGCCCTACGACCCGTACAAGCAATTGGTGCCTGTCGCCCGTGTCGGCGATATGGTCGGCGGCTGGGCGGTGCATCCCTCGCTCGGGATCAAGACGATGCCGGAGCTGATTGCCTTTGCGAAGAAGAATCCGGGCAAGCTGAGCTATGGCTCCGCTGGTCTCGGTACGACGACACAATTGCGCATGGAAGTCGTCAACCTCAGGGCCGGCATCGAGATCCTGCACGTGCCCTATCGCGGCAGTGGCGATTCATTGGTCGATCTGCTCTCCGGCACGATCCATCTGATGAGCGAGAATGTGGTGATGTCGCACGTCAAGTCCGGCAAGCTCACGCTGCTGGCGATCAATCACCATCAGCGGCATTGGGATTTTCCCGACGTGCCCACGCTGCGCGAACTCGGTTTAGTGAACGCGGACATTCCGATCTGGTTCTCGATCTGGGCGCCGACCGGCACGCCGCCTGACATCATCGCGAAGCTGAACGCCAAGGTCACCGAGATCGCCCGGACCGAGGACATGCTGGCAAAGACCCGGGCGTTGAGCTTCAGCGTTCCGGTCCAGACGCCGGCAGAAATTGCGCGCGACCTCGCCGAGGATGGGCGGATCAACGCCGAAATCATCAAGGCGGCAAACGTCAAAATCGAATGATGGGGCGGCGCCGCCGGCCAGGGGCGAGCAGAGTTGAAGATCACTTGTCGGCGCCCAACTGCCACATCCCAGAGATCACGCAAGGCTACATGCCGATGATGTGGAAGATCTGCAACGAGCCGTTCGATATGCGTGCCGATGGCACCGTGCACGCACCGGATCGGCCGGGCCTCGGCTTCACGGTGCGCGCCGATGCGCTACAGAAATTCCGATACGTGGACGGTCCGCAATTCGCGTTTTAGGCGAGGCGGGCCAAATTCTACAGACAAATCAAGCGGGAATTGCTAGAAGCCGGACACGACCCGGCGATTGATCGCAAGGCGCACCCATACGAGTTCTGGCATGACCACTCACGTGACTGGCATCGCGGCGGCTAAGCCGTTGTTCGGCGACGCGGTTCTGGCAAATACGCCACGCAAGCCGGCGCCCTTCCTGCCGATGTCGCGGGCCGAGATGGATCAGCTCGGCTGGGATGAGTGCGACGTCATTATCGTCACGGGTGACGCTTACGTCGATCATCCGAGCTTCGGCATGGCCATCATCGGCCGCCTGCTCGAAGCCCAGGGCTTCCGCGTCGGCATCATCGCGCAGCCGAGCTGGATGAGCGCCGAGCCCTTCAAGGAACTCGGCCGTCCCCGGCTGTTCTTCGGCGTCACCGGCGGCAACATGGACTCCATGGTCAACCGCTACACGGCCGACCGCAGGCTTCGCCACAACGACAGCTATTCGCCGGGCGGCGAGGGCGGCAAGCGGCCGGACCGTTGCACGATCGTGTACGCGCAGCGGGCGCGTGAAGCCTACAGCGATTGCACCATCGTCATCGGCGGCATCGAGGCGTCGCTCCGGCGTATCGCGCATTACGACTACTGGTCGGACAAAGTGCGCCGCACGATTCTGGCCGACGCCAAGGCCGATCTGCTGATCTACGGCAACGCGGAGCGCGCGGTTGTCGAGGTGGCGCACCGGCTGGACGCGGGCCTGGACATCACCGGCTACGACGATGTCCGCGGTCTCGCGATGTTCAAGAAGGCCGTGCCCGACGGCTGGCAGGAGCTTCCCGCCGACGACATCACCAGCGGCGACGAGGGCGCGCAAATCACGCGCAACACGCAAACCGTGATCCGCATGCCGTCCTGCGAGCAGGTGCAGGCGGAGCCCGAAACCTACGCCCGCGCCTCGCGCGTGCTGCACCGCGAGTCGAACCCCGGCAACGCGCGGCCGCTGGTGCAGCGCCACGGCGATCGCGAGCTGTGGGTGACGCCGCCGCCGATCCCGCTGACGACGCCGGAAATGGACGGCGTTTATGAGCTGCCCTACGCGCGCGGGCCGCATCCGTCGTATGGCGATGCCAAGATCCCTGCCTGGGAGATGATCCGATTCTCCGTGACGATCATGCGCGGCTGCTTCGGCGGCTGCTCGTTCTGCTCGATCACCGAGCACGAGGGGCGAATCATTCAGAACCGCTCGGAAGAGTCCGTTGTGCGCGAGATCGCAGAAATCCGCGACAAAACCGAGGGCTTCACCGGGGTCATCTCGGACATCGGCGGACCTACCGCCAACATGTACCGCCTCGCCTGCAAAGACCCGCGCACTGAAGCGCTCTGCCGGCGGCCGTCGTGCGTTTACCCGGGCATCTGCCCGAACCTCGATACGAACCATGACAGCCTGATCAAGCTCTACAAGCGCGTGCGCGAACTGCCGGGCATCAAGAAGGTCAACGTCGCCTCGGGCGTGCGCTACGACCTGGCCGTCGAGAGCCCGGAGTACATCAACGAACTGGTCAAGCACCACGTCGGCGGCTACCTGAAAATCGCGCCGGAGCATACCGAAGAGGGTCCGCTCTCGAAGATGATGAAGCCGGGCATCGGCACCTACGACAAGTTCAAGGAGCTGTTCGACAAGGCGGTAAAGGACGCCGGGAAAAAATATTTCCTGATCCCGTATTTCATCGCCGCACATCCGGGCTCGACCGACGAGGACATGATGCACCTCGCGCTGTGGCTGAAGAAGAACCGCTACCGCGCCGATCAGGTGCAGACGTTCCTGCCCTCGCCGATGGCGCTCGCAACGGCCATGTACCATTCCGGCGTCAACCCGTTGAAGGCGGTGCGGCGCGGCGCGTCGGAACGTGTATCGAGTGTGAAGAAGCTGTCGCGGCGGCGGCTGCACAAGGCGTTCTTGCGCTACCACGATTCGGAGAACTGGCCGTTGCTGCGCGAGGCGCTCAGAGACATGGGACGCGGCGATCTGATCGGTTCGGGTCCGAACCAACTGGTGCCGGCTTATCAGGCGACGGAAGCGGGCGCTGCTGGTGGCGCCACGGCGCGGCCGTTGGGCAGCGGTGCCGCCAAGCCGTCACGGCCGAACTCACGGCCGGGACCGGCCGAGCGCGCGCAGCGCTTCACGACGAAGGGTGTGCCGCTGCTGTCGCGCCCGACCAGCCGCGGCCCGAAGAAGACGCCGAAGCGGTAAGCTCGCACTGCTTCCGCGGGTGGCGTCTGGCGGGTGCGCAAAAAAACAAGGCGCGCAGCCCGAAAGCTGCGCGCCCTGAATGAACAGCAGCGCCCGCGGAAACCGCGGGCGCGTCGCTCTCAAGCTTCCTGGATGTTGCCGACAGCGATCTTGCCGCTGCGACGGTCTTCCTGGGTGTCGAACGACACCTTCTGACCTTCGCGCAGGCTACGCATGCCCGCGCGCTCGAGGGCCGTCGCATGGACGAACACGTCCTTGCCGCCATCATCCGGAGCAATAAAGCCGAAGCCCTTTTGCTCGTTATAGAACTTCACAGTGCCCTTATTCATGGTTCTTCTCGGCGCTCTTTCAGTTTGCACGAAAGCCGACATCGACGCGCTTCAGCGCGTGCCCACCGGCTCAGTTTGTCGATCTTTGCAAGAAGTTCTGATCGTGCACCCGGCATTGCCTGAGAGCAGCGGCCCGTCGTCTGGCCAAAGTCGAACTTAACAGATAGACCCGAATGTGAGCCACTACAAGGCAAATTCGAGAATTGTTCGACCGGAAAATTGCAGAGGGCTGAAAAAACGTCTCTGCGCAATGGCCTGCGCGGCAAAAGACCTGCTCATTTCCAATTGACCCGCAGGCTTTCAGAGCCGCTGCATGAGCCAGCCGAGCGAACGGGCGTTTACGAATGGTTTATTGAGGTTTGCACGTTAGCGTCGAGGAATGATGACCCGCTGCCGGCCAAACCGCGCGTCATTGCGCGCGAATTGGCTAGGTATGCGGGGATCGATGTGGTACTTTACAGGAATAGCAATCCTTTTTTTTGCTGTCGTTCTATGTGTTTGGCGCCTACACGACGCCCGAAAAGACCAGAAGCGCCAAATGGCGAGTATTGCAGAACGCAAACGGTTGCGGGCGGTGGCGCCCGCCCCGGCCGAGACACCGGTGCAGCGCCCACGCAAGGCGCAATTCGGACGGCGCTGATTGCTTCTTAGCCGATTGCTTCGGGACCACGTGGCTCCGGAGATTGTGCGCCGGAACGCTTGGTGTTTCCGCCAACGCGCAGCTTTAAGACACGCATCTTTCGAGACGAGCGCTTCAGGGCTCGGCAGGACAGCGGCTCGATCGCCGGCTGTCGGCGCCAAGCCCGTACGAGACAGCGCAAGCAACAGGAGACGGCGATGGCGGTACACAGATACAAGGTTGGGCAGCTCGTTGGCCTGCTGCGGAGCCGTTTGCAGATGCCGGGCGCCGGCGACTACAAGATCCTGAACCTGCTGCCGCCGACAGAAGGTGAAAACCAGTACCGGATCAAGGGTAGAAGCGAACCCTTCGAGCGCGTGGTCAAGGAAGGCGATCTGATCAGGCGGTGAGGTTTGGCGGTGGCCGCCGTAAGGGCGACCACCGTGCCTCCTATTCGTCTTTCTGAGGTTCTTCGGGAACATCGAGCGTGAGTGCCGAATCCTCGTCTTCATCGACCTCGAGGATGGCTTGGCCGTCGCCGACGTCGGTATCCCCATCGGCATCGGGCACGACGGCATCAGTCACGGGATCATCGATCGGCGTTGCCTCGAGGGTCGGGCCAACCGGACCGGATGGTCTGGCGAACGGACGCGCGTAACGACCACCGGCCGGGCGCACGCGTGGCGGCTCGGGAATCGGCGGGACGTAGGCCGAGCTGCAGTTCGGGCAGACGATTTGCGGCCGGTTCAGATCATAGAACGGCAGGCTGCAAGCGTCGTTCTGGCAGTGGCGCTTCGTGCCACGGGCGGCGCTGAGTGCTGGTGTCATCTGCGTGCTGCCTGGATTGTGAATGCGAGCGTTGAGGACAGCGCGGCAATGCGCTCCAGCTTGGTGACGGCGGCCGTCATGGCCGGTTTGGTCATCGATCTCAGATTTTCTGAGACCTCCTCGAGGAGTTTATGCATCTCTGTGACGGTCTCGTTCATGTGTTGCTCTTTCGCTGTCGTGCCCCATCAGGCGACGTCAATTCGGGGCGCCATGCTCGTTCGATGCCCGGGCTCAATTGCCGGATTTGGGCGTTTGGCACTTATCGCCCATTTTCTGGAATGGTTTCTCGCAGTCCCAGCTGTTGCCGGAATACGAGAGAAACGCATGCTCAGGTAACCTGATCTCACCGCAATTTGCGGCAACCCTGAGGAACCCTCGGTTGCATTTCCAGTCGCGTCCTGCGGAGTCGAGGTGGCCATTGCCGGGAACTTCGATCTTGACGCAGGTATTGCCGGTTTCACGAAAGCCGCGCTCGCAAGCCCAGCCCCGACCGTAGGTCGATCCATCGAGATAACCATTCGCTGGAACCTCGACGGCAACGCATTGATCGGCGATGGCGCGATAGCCGCGATTGCATTCCCACGCCCGCGGGTAGGTCGTCTCCGCAAGGTAACCGTTGCTCGGGACGACGACTTTGGCGCACGCGGTCGCCTTCTTCTCGAAGCCGCGTTCGCAATCCCAGCCGTTGCCGTAGGATCGATCCGAGAGGTAGCCGTTCACGGGTACGGCAATCGCACTGCAGCCGCCGTTGGCCTCGCGAAAGCCGCGCCGGCATTCCCAGCCGGACCCATGCGCGGACCCGGTGCCGAACGCATGTTCCGGAACGGTGACCGTCGCGCAGGCGGTGCCCTTCTTCATGAAGCCGGGCTTGCAATCCCAACTGTCGCCGAATGTGGACGGCACCGCATTTTCCGGGATTGGCATGCCACGTCCCTGGGCGTCCGCCGGATACGACGGCAATGCAAGAAACAGCAGGGCACCGGCAATGAGTGCGGATGCACGTTGTGCGGTTGACATCTTTTGGGTACGGCCTCTCGCACGATCGCGGGCTCGCCTGGAGCCGCATTGGTCGTGCCGTTTGCAGGCACGTTTCGCGTGCCATGTGATGCGTCTGGTTCGAAACAGGGTCAGAGGCAGGTCCACGTTAGCGGGACGACGCGCTCGCCATGCTCAATTTAAACTCGCCACGTTTTATGAAGCGTGCCAAAGGCGACTTCAGCAGCAGACGCTGCCAGGGCGAAGGGCGGGGATCTCAAGCCCACGCCACATGCGGACGCTCTGAAGCGTCGCTTATCGATGGTCATCAGTACGCTATTTTCACGGTATTGTCCAAGGCAATCGCGGCTTTGGGGACGCCGATTGGCCTGTGTCCGGGCGCAACGGCGCGATGCAACGGCCCCCTTCCGTCACCGCCCGCCCTGTGCATAAGTGCGGGCAGTGTGGCGGTTCAGAAGTTCGCGTCGACTTCGGGCTGGCTCAACGCGCGAACTTGCGAACATGACGCCACACTAAGCCAATGGTTTTCCTAGTGTCCTTGTCGTTCGCGAAGTTCGGACAGCGATTGCTGCAAGTGTGACGAACTTCGCGAACGGGACACTCGAAACAAAGCGACTGACGTGCAAGGAAGGGGACACCCATGCTGCTGGCCGAAAACTTGAAACGCCTCGGAACCGAGACTGCGTTCGATATTCTTGCGCGTGCTGCGGAATTGCAGCGGCAGGGCAAGGATGTGATCTCGCTCGGCATCGGCCAGCCGGACTTCAAAACGCCGCAGCACATCGTCGAGGCCGCGATCAAGGCGCTGCGCGACGGCGAGCACGGCTATACGCCGGCGCAAGGCATCGTGCCGCTACGCGAGGCGGTATCGCGGGACCTGAAGCGCCGACACGGTGTCGAGGTAAGCCCGAACAACGTCGTCATCATGCCGGGCGGTAAGCCGACGATGTTCTTCGCGATTCTGATGTTCGGCCAGCCCGGCATGGAAATCATGTATCCGGACCCTGGCTTCCCGATCTACCGCTCGATGATCGAATACACCGGCGCCAAGCCCGTTCCGATCGTGCTGCGCGAGGCCAACGAGTTCGCGTTTTCAGCCGACGAGGTGTTGGCTGGCATCACGCCGAAAACCTCGCTGATCATCCTGAACACGCCAGGCAATCCAACCGGCGGCGCAGTGCCGGAAGTCGAGATCCGGAAGCTCATCAAGGGGCTCGAGAAGCACCCGCACGTGACCATCATGGCGGACGAAATCTACAGCCAGATGCTCTATGGCGGCCGCGAGCACGTGAGTTTCCTGCGCTTTCCCGAGATCCGCGACCGGCTGATCATCCTCGACGGCTGGTCGAAGACCTACGCCATGACCGGCTGGCGGCTCGGGTTCTCGGTCTGGCCGGGCAGCCTTGTCGAGACGGTCGTGCGCCTCGCGGTCAACTGTCACTCGTGTGTCAACGCGCCAACGCAATTCGCGGGCATTGCCGCGCTCGATGGCCCGCAGGACGAGGTGGTGAAAATGGTCAAGGCGTTCGACGAGCGCCGTAAGGTGATCGTGCCGTTGCTCAACCAATTGCCGGGCTTCAGGTGCGTCGATCCGGGTGGCGCGTTCTATGTTTTCCCGAACATCACCGGCACCGGCATGACGTCAAAAGAGCTACAGAACAAGATGCTGGAGAAGGCGGGCGTTGCAACCGTCGCCGGCACCAGCTTCGGCATCCACGGCGAGGGCTACATCCGCTTCTCCTATGCAAACTCGACGGAAAACATCAAACGCGCCATCGAGCGCATCGGCACGCTACTGCTCGAGGGGTAGCGCAGCGCTGGACGCCGGTCTGGGAGTGCGAGGCAATGTCCTTGCATGTGGCCGGCGTCAATGCCCGCGGCGCGTCAGGCCTGCGAGGTCAGGCCGGCTGCTCCTTACCGCGCGGCCTCGGCAACTGGGGCGGCGTTCAGTGCGCCCTCATCGACGACGGTGTCGGCGGCAGCAGCCTCCTCGAGCAGCGCGAGCGCATCGGCAAACCTGGGTGCCCTGCCCGACAACAGTGGCTGCACTTGCGCCAGGATGGCGATCGGGCACGTCACGTTGCCGATGCGTGGCATCGCGATCGTCGCGAAGGCACTGTTCCATTGCCGGTCGATGAAGGGCTGGAAGCGCGCGTCGAACGTCGTCGGTGGAGCGTTCGGTGCGACGTAACGGATCGCCGTACCACGCGCCGGGGTTACGCGGGTGACGTTGCCGCCATTCTCAGCGACAGCGACCTGTGCGAGATACTGAACCGCGCCGTCGTAGTCGGGCTCAGGGCCGGCGACGTACGACCAGAAGCGATCGTAGCAATGTTCGGGGATCGTCAGATAGCCAATGGTTGGAATGGCGATCCAGAAAAACGCCGAGCGCCAGTGCCGCTGCAGGAATGGCCGGAAACGTTGACTGAGGAACCCGAGCTTCGGCGCTGCCAGCGTGGCTTTCGGCACCAGGCTCAAAGGCGGCGCGATGCGGCCAAGCTTGGTGCCGGCTGCCGGTACGGTAAGGCGTGCCGGCAGCGCCGCCGTCGAACGCAGCGCATTGCCGTTGGAGGTCACAGTCGGGCGCTGCAGATTGTTGGCGCTCGCGCCGGTGTCGGGACGTTGCGCGTTCACGCCGAGGGCGCTGCGTTGGGCCGGCGACAAAATCGAGGTTTGGCCGCCGCTCTTGATCGGCGTGGCGCCCGCTTGCCGTTTGACGGTCTGCTGCGTGACGCGTGGTGTTTGGCGCAGGGTCGTTTGACGTCCAACATTGGTGCTGCCGACGACGCGTCCGGCCGAACGTCCGCCATTGCCGGTGTTTACCGATCGGGTCTGCTGGCGCGGTGCCGAGCGGACGACCGCTGACCGGTTTCCGACGCTGCGCGAGACGGATGCGGTGCCACCGCGGCGGTTTGGAGCGGCTGATGCATCGTCGAGTGTTGTAAAATAACTCGCAGCCACGGTTGCCGCGACAACAGCGAGGTTCATTTGGAAGCGCATGGCATGCCTCGGTCCTGAATTGGCGCGCTTTCGCGAGCACTTTCCCGGATCAGATGCATGCCACGTGCCTACAGCCGCACGAGCTTCCCCGGGTTCATGATATTCGCCGGGTCCAGCGCGCGCTTCACCGCCGTCATCATGTCGGCCTCGACCGCGGATTTGTAGCGCAGGTTCTCGTCGAGCCGCAGCAGCCCAATGCCATGCTCGGCGCTGATCGAGCCGCCGAGTTCGACGACGATGTCGTGCACGATCTGGTTGATGCGCTCGCGTTCCTGGACGTAGCGTTCGTAGGTCCAGTCGATCGGCTTGGCCGGATTGTAATGCAGGTTGCCGTCGCCGACGTGGCCGAAGCAGGTTGGCCTGACATTGGGATAGGCTGCCAGGAGCGCCGCGTCCGCCCGCCGGATGAATTCGGTGATGCGCGACAACGGGACCGAGATATCGTGCGCGACCGTGCCGCCGGCGTGTTGCTGGGCGAACGCGAAATCCTCGCGCATCTTCCAAAGCCGTTTGCCCTGTTCGCTGGAGGACGCGATCACCGCGTCCTGGATCAGCCCCTTTTCGGCGGCACTTTCCAGCGCTGCGCCCAAAGGCTCGGCGAGCGAGCCCGGCGCGCCCTGCCCGGTGATCTCCGTCAGCACATACCAGGGGTACACGGCTGCAAGCGGATCGGAATGGTTCGGCATGCTTTGCAGCAATAGGTCGACGATCGAGCGGCCGATCAGCTCGAACGAGGTGACGCTCTCGCCGATCGTGCTGCGCATGTGGTTCAGCAACGCGACGCCCGCGTCCGGGCTCTCGACGGCGATCCACGCGGTCTGCGTTTCGTTCGGCTTCGGGAACAGTTTCAGAACCGCTGCCGTGATGATGCCGAGCGTGCCCTCGCCGCCGATGAACAGCTGTTTCAGGTCGTAGCCGGTGTTGTCCTTTCGAAGCGCCCGCAGGCCGTGCCAGATGCGCCCGTCCGGCATCACCACCTCGAGGCCGAGCACCAAATTACGCGTAGTGCCGTAGCGCAGTACCTGGATGCCGCCGGCATTGGTGGAAATATTGCCGCCGATCTGGCAGGTGCCCTCGGCGCCGAGCGACAACGGAAACAGGCGGTTCTTCTCCGCCGCCACGCGCTGGATCTCGGCTAGCACGACGCCGGCTTCCACCGTCATCGTGTCATTCATCAGGTCGATCTCGCGGACGGCTTTCATGCGGCCGAGCGAGACGACGATCTCATTCATGTCCTTGCCGGGTTGGCTGCCGAAGGTGAGGCCGGTGTTGCCGCTCTGTGGCACGATCGGGGTTCGCGTTTCGGCGCAGATCTTGACGATCGCGGCGACTTCCTCGGTGGTCTTCGGGCGCATCACCAGCGGCGTCGCGCCCTTCCAGTTGCCGCGCCAGCTCTTCACGTAGGGCTCGATGTCGGAGGGCTGGTCGAGATAGCCGCCGGGGCCGACGGCCGCCTTCAGGTGCTCGATGACGGCGGCGGAAACGGGAGCGGTAAGGGCGCGCGGGGCGGTCATCGTTGCAAGCTCTTTCGCTGCTTTTCGGATGCCGGAAAACTATCGGGGGCAGCCGCACGGTTCAACCTTGCTTTTCCGCATGGCTTGGTGCTGCTATCCGCCTGAATGTGAATGCAGCAAAGCGAGAGCCGCCCGATGTCCGCCATTACCGAAGAAATCCTCGTCGACCGCGACGGCGCCGTGATGACGATCACGCTGAACCGGCCGGAGAAATTCAACGCGCTGACGTTCCCGATGTATACGCGCCTCGCCGAGCTCTGCTCGACGGTGCCGGCCGATGTGCGCGCCATCGTCATTACCGGTGCCGGTGGAAAGGCATTCGCCGCCGGCACCGACATCAACCAGTTTCGCGCGTTCAAATCGCCGGAGGACGGCCTCGGCTATGAAAAGCGCGTCGATGAGATTCTTTCGGCGATCGAGAAGTGCCAGGTGCCGATGATTGCCGCCATTGCCGGCGCCTGCACCGGCGGTGGTGGCGCCATCTCGGCCTGCTGCGACATGCGCATCGCGACCAAGGACATGAAGTTCGGCTTCCCGATCGCGCGCACGCTCGGCAACTGTCTTTCCGCCACCAGCTTGCAACGGTTAACCGCTTTGATCGGCACGGCACGCACGATCGATCTTGTCTTCACCTCGCGCCTGATGCTGGCTGAGGAATGCCTGGCCGCCGGCCTCGTCACGGAACTGCTCGACGACCATGTTGCTCTGATGACGCGTGCCAAGGCGCTTGCCCAGCAGATCGCCAGTTACGCGCCGCTGACGATCTCGACGACGAAGGTGCTGATGCGCCGCATCCGCGATGCGTCGCCGAAAGTCGACGATCACGATCTCGTCGCCAAGGTGTACATGAGCGCCGACTTCCGCGAAGGGCTCGACGCTTTCCTTACCAAGCGCAAGCCGACGTGGACGGGCAAGTGATCGACAGTTCGACTGGACCGGGGTCAGACCCTGTCCGAGGTCCGCGCCCAGGTTGAAGCAAATGCATGGGTCTGACCCCCATGCAGCGACGGGCAATGTCATGACAGCGACGATCTTCTCCGAACTTGATCCGGAGCCGCGCCTGCTGATGGGGCCGGGGCCCGTCGACGTCTATCCGCGTGTGCTGCGCGCCATGTCGGTGCCGCTGCAGGGCCAGTTCGACCCGCA
>JANLQP010000035.1:0-14677 GCA_031367895.1 Hyphomicrobiales bacterium | reverse complement strand
CGTCGCCGCGCGATACGTCTTCGCTGGCTTCAGGAAATCCCTGTAGTAGTTGATCGCGTAGCCGACCAGATGATCGAGCACGGGCAACTTTTCCGGCGTCGCATCCGGCTTGTAGCGACGGATGAATCCCCACAGCACAGCCTTGTCCTCGGTATTCGACACCGACACGAGATTGAGCAGCAACCCGAACGTGATCGGCAACTCCGCTTGCGGCGGCGCGCCGAGATGGATGTGCCACGCCGGGTTTTCGACCTTGGCCTTCGGCTCCTCGGCCGGGAATTTCGCGATGTAGGTCAGGTACTCGTCGACCGCGCGCGGGATCACGTCGAAGAACAGTTTCTTCGCCGTCCGGGGCTTTTGGAACATGAACAGCGACAGGCTCTCCGGGCTCGCATACTTCAACCAATCATCGATCGAGATGCCGTTGCCCTTCGACTTCGATATCTTCTCGCCCTTGTCGTCGAGGAACAGCTCGTAGACATAGTGGTAAGGCGCCGGCGCCCCCAGAATCTCGCAGATCTTGTCGTAGACAGGCGCGTTACTCTGGTGGTCCTTCCCGAACATCTCGAAATCGACGCCGAGCGCGGCGAAGCGCATGCCGAAATCCGGCTTCCACTGCAGCTTCGTCCGCCCGCCCGTCACCGGAATGGTCACGTCCGTCCCATCTTCGTCCGCGAAGGTGATCGTGCCTCGGCTGGCATCGACGGCCTTCATCGGCACGTACAGCACGCGGCCCGACGTCGGCGAGATCGGCAGGAATGGCGAATAGCTCGCCCGCCGCTCCGGCCCGAGCGTCGGCAACATCACGCCCATGATCTCGTCGTAGCGCTCGAGCGCACGCAGCAGCATCGCGTCGAACTTGCCGGACCTGTAGTAGTCGGTGGCACTTGCGAACTCGTAATCGAAGCCGAACTGGTCGAGAAACCGGCACAGCATGGCGTTGTTGTGGTGCGCGAAGCTTTCGTAATCGCCACCGAATGGATTCGGCACCGCCGACAGTGGCTGCTGCAAGTACGGCTGGAGCGCTGCCTTGTCGGGCACGCTGTCGGGAACCTTCCGCATTCCGTCCATGTCGTCCGAAAAGCAGACGAGCCGCGTCTTCCGCTTGCCCTCCGTCAGCACCTCGAACGCGTGCCGCACCATGCTCGTCCGCGCCACCTCGCCGAACGTGCCGATGTGCGGCAGCCCCGACGGACCATAGCCGGTCTCGAAGATCACTGTTTTGTCCGTGCCCCCAGGCATCTTCTCGAGCCGCGCGAGGAGGCGGCGTGCCTCCTCGAAAGGCCAGGCGCGCGCATCCTTCGCGGCGGCAATTTCGGCGGGAGCAATCGAAGTGGTCATATGGGCCTTCGGAGAGGTCGGTTGAGATGCAGCACCGGTTGTGCTGCGACGTCGCGACAAATGCCCGAATTTTGTGTGCGGTGCAACGTCAGGGGTGACCGCGGCGATTCGGTTCGGTCGGAGCAAACCGGCCACCGTGCCCGGCCTTGATGCACGTTGCCCGCGCCGGCGCGGTCCGACATTTACGAGTCCTGCGCCAGAAGCTGTCGGACCTCTCGGGGTTGGCCGCCGCATTTTCCGGCAACGTCCTGGCCCGCTCGCTCCGACCTGCCTGCCCCGATCATGTCTCGCGGAACACGCGGGACATGGAGTCGACCAGCGGCTTGAGGAGGTAGCTGAGGATCGAGCGGCTCTCCGTCTCGATGTAGACCTCGGCCGGCATGCCCGGCACCAGCGCGTGCCCCTTCGGCAGCTTTGCGAGTTCGCCCGTGTTGAGCGTAATCTGTGCCGCAAAATAGCTCTTGCCCGCCGTTGGACCTTGCGTTTCGGTGATTTGCGCCGCCGAAACCGTCAGCACCGTCGCCTCCAGGCGCGGCGTCGACTTCGCGTTGAACGCGGGGAAGCGGATGTAGGCTGCCTGCCCCTTGCGCACCTTGTCGATGTCCTGCGGCGTCAATTGCGCGTCGACCAGCAGCCGTTCGCCCTCGGGCACGATCTGCATGATCGGGCTGCCAGCAGCGATCACGCCGCCTTCCGTATGCGCCGCCAGTGCATGCACGAACCCGGCACGCGGCGCCCGGATCTCGATCCGCTTCAGCTTGTCTTCGATTGCGATGCGCTGCTCGACCGCCTCGGCCAGCGACGCTTGCACCTTGCGCAACTCATCCAACACCGTCTGCGTGTAATCCTTGTCGTTCTGCGTCAGCCGCAATTCCGCCTCGGCCACCGAGCTGCGCACCTTCGCGAGATCGCTCGTCAGACGGCCGACATCGCCTTCGAGACGGGCGTTGTCGCGCTGCACCGGCAGATACCGCTGCTGATTGGCGAACCCGCGGTCGAACAGCGGTTTCAGCGAAGCAAGCTCCGCCTTGCTGATCGCCGCCTCTTTCAGTTTCGCCGCGAGCGACTTCCCCAGACCTTGCGCATCGTTGGCCGCTTGCTCGACCTTCTGGCGCAACACATCCAGCTCGCCGCGATGCGCCGACGTCCGCGCCCTGAAGAGCGACAGTTGCCCCGCGATCAACTTCGCCAATGCCGGTTCGGCCTGCGCTGCGATGACTGATGGCGGCAGCACGATCTCGTCCGCACGATCGCGCTCGGCCTCGAGCCGCGCCTGCTGCACAAGCAAATCGTTCACTTTGGCAGCGGTGACGGCGAAGCTTGCCTTCACCTGCGTCTCGTCGAGCTTGACGATGATGTCGCCTTCGGCGACCCGATCGCCGTTGCGTACCAGGATTTTAGCGACGATGCCGCCATCCAGATGCTGCACGGTCTTGTAATTCGTCTCGACGTTGACGGTACCGGTCGCCACGACGGCGCCGCTGATGGTGATGAAACCGAACAGGAAGCTGCCGGCGACGAGAACGGCGAGCACACGATTGCCATACCTGATCCAAGGCACCGTTGAACCGTAGTCGTCGGCTGGCGCCGCCAATGCGGATTTCAGAGAACCAATGGCCTTCATGGGATCTGTCTCAGGCCTGTGTGCTGGGTGCGGGAAGCGCGGGATTTGGCGCGGACGGGGCAGCCGGGGCGATTGCTGCAGGTACCGCCGTTGCAGGTGCCCCAAGTGTTGCCGGCGCAACGGGCGGCGTAGCTGATCCAGCGACCGGCGCACGAGCCGCTGGCGCAACTTTCGTTGCCGATACTGGCGACGCCTGTTGCGCAGGCATTTGTTGTGTCGCTGTTGCCTGTTGCGGAGTTGCCTGCGCCACCGACGGCATCGGCTGGTCACCGTTGAGCCCGCCAGACTGCAGGAACTTGATCACCTCGGCGCGAGGTCCGAATGCACGCTGCGCGCCCTTCTCGATGTACAGCAGGCAGTCCGCCTTGCCGATCGCCTGCACGCGATGCGAGACGAGCACCACCGCCTGTCCCCGCGCCCGCATGCCATCGATCGCCGACGCCAAGGCTTCATCACCCGAGCGATCGAGATTGGCGTTCGGCTCATCCAGCACCACCAGCGGCGGATTGCTGTAGAGCGCCCGCGCCAACCCGATCCGCTGCCGTTGCCCGGCCGACAGATACGCGCCGAACGCGCCGAGCTGCGTCTCGTAGCTCTGCGGCAGCGCCATGATCAACTCGTGCGCATGCGCGGCCTTGGCGGCATTGACGACGTCATCGTCGGTCGCATCCGGACGGAACCGGGAAATGTTCTCGCGTACGGAACCTGCGAACAACTCGACGTTCTGCGGCAGATAGCCGATATGTTGGCCAAGCTCTTCCGGGTTCCACTGGTCGAGGCGTGCCCCGTCGAGCCGGATCGTCCCCCCGAATGGCTCCCATAACCCGACGATCGCCCGTGCCAGCGTCGACTTGCCCGACGCACTCGGCCCGATCACAGCAACCATTTGCCCGGGCTTCAAAGCAAAATGGATGTTCGAGAGGATGACCGTCTTCGATTCCGGCGCCGCAACACGCAGATTCGCAACCTCGAGATGACCCTTCGGCTTCGGCAACGTCATGCGCTCGGCCGGACGTGGATACTGCGCCAGCAAACCCTCCAGCTTCGCGAACGACTCGCGCGCCTTGATGAAGGCCTTCCATTGCCCGACCGCCTGCTCGACCGGCGCCAGCGCCCGGCCGAAGATGATCGTACCCGCAATGATCGAGCCCGCCGATATCTCGCCCTTGATCGCCAGTGCCGCGCCGATCGCCAGCATCATCGACTGCAACAGCAGCCGCAGCGTCTTGGAGACGGCGGTCAGGCTGCCGAGCCGGTCCGACGCCAGCATCTGCCAGGCAAGTGACTCGACGTTCGCTTTCTGCCAGCGGCCTCGATAGGCGCTGAGCATGCCCATCGCCGTGATCGATTCAGCGTTGCGTTGCCCGGTTTCCGCCAGCTCGATACTGCGGCCCGCGGCCTTGCCGGCTTCCGCGAGCGGCTGTCGGCTGCGTGTTTCGCTCGCCCACGCCGTCACAAGCAGCGTCGCGGCACCCAGCGTCGCAGCAACACCGAGTGTCCAGTGCGTCAGGAAAATCACCAGCAGATAGATCGGCGTCCATGGCGCGTCGAAGAACGTCAGTGGACCGGAACCACCGATGAACTGGCGCAAACTGTCGAGTTCGCGCAAGGCCAGCAGCGACGAGCCCGGCTGGAGCAGGCTCTTTTTCAGCGACGCCTGGAACACACGATCGCCGATCCGCCGGTCAAGCTCGACGCCGACGCGCACCGTGATGCGTGATCGTACCAGCTCCAATAGGCCGATGATGGCATAGACGCCCGCGGTCAGTACCGACAGCGCCACCAGCGTCGGTATCGAGCCCGAGGTCATGACGCGGTCGTAGACCTGCAGCATGAACAGCGGCCCGGCCAGCATCAGAACGTTGATCACGAGGCTGAAGATGCCGGTCGCAATGAACGCGTCGCGGCTCGCCATCAGCGCCTGGCGCAGCTCGGAACTGCGCGTAACGAGTTCCGGCTTCGTTTTCGCCTTCACCGCGTCGGCTGCGGCGGTTGCATTGCCCAACGGTTTCGGCGCTGCCTTGCCGGCAACGAACGCCGACAGTTTCTCGCGCGCGCTGTCCGGCATATGCCGTAGTGCCGGATCGGGCCCGGCAGCAGCCGTCGGCGCCGGAATTGGCTCAGCCGCAGGTTTGGCTGCCGCGATCTCGGCGGCATTTTTCGCCGATGCAGGCGTCACACCGGGCGCCGCTGTCGTCGCGACGGGTTCCTCGACAGCACCCACAGCCGGCCCTGTATCAAAGGCCGTCGGCTCGGCCTTCGCGGCTTCGGCCTGCTCGCGCACACGGCGCAAATGCTCGAGAATGCGGTCGAGCTGCTCAGGCTCCGAATACTCGACCCGTTGGGATGCGGATTCGGCTTGGTTCTGCGGACGCGACACGGATGAGACCTGATACAGACGCCACACGACAACGCCGCACGAGGACACATGCGAACGCAACAGCCTGCATTTGACGCGAACTCCGTGAGGATTGGATTAAGGCTAGCAGAAACTTAAACCGACCTCTCCATTGCCGTATCCACGCGCCGGATGCGCCAGTGGGCATCGGAAGGCGCAACCAAGAACGTGCCGACCACCCGACTGCAGCTTTGGTGCATCACTGCACAGGCCTTAACGCTTTATTCTTCAGTTTTGTATTTTCTTGGGGCATCCCGGCCCGCGTAGGATGGGTTGGTCGTGCCAAGGAGTTCATGTCATGCGTTGGAAGAGCATCATTGCCGCCTGTGCGGCGCTTGTCTGTGTCAGCTTCGCCAGCCCCGATCAGGCAGCTGCACACGTCGAGCGGGATCATCGGCCCGCCGGCTGGGGCACCGTGCGCCCCATCAATCACTGGGTGTATTACCCGCGCTACGTCCACAACTACAACGTGGACCCCTACGCCTATCGCTATAGCCCGCGCGGCTACTATCCTTATCGCAATTCGCACTATTGGCGTGATGCCGAGACGGTTCGCGAGCGCAACCACCAGCACTACAATCATTGGAACGTGCAGTCGCCGCGCTATAAGTATCACCCGAGCTGGGGTAAGGGCGGTCACGACCACCACCCGGTAGAAGAGGGCCGTCGGAGCCACCGTTGGCACTACTGATCGGTAAAACCGATCACTTGGCACATGGTCCTTGGAACGGCGTGCGGGCGCGGATCACGCGCTCGCCATATTTCCCCGTTCCAATGCCGTTGCCGAGCAGAAGCCTTGCGAACCAACCGTGCATCGATTGCGCAGTCGGGTCCGCTGGGGCAACACCCGTTCATGGTGCATTCAGGCTCGATCGGGTTAACTGGAACCATGCGAGACATGAGGCCGTTTCACGATGGCCGCTCGGTCCGAGAGTGTCTCGTTGAGAGAGTTTTGCGTGCCGCCGACGCGGCCAAGGCTAGGGAACTGGATCATGCTGAAATCTGTAATGCACGCCGCGCTGGCGCTGACGCTCCTGGCCGGCACGGCAGTTGCCACCTCGAATGACGCATCCGCACGTGGCGGCCGCACCGCTGGCGTCGTCGCCGGCACCATCATCGGCCTCGGCGTCCTCGGCGCCTACGCGGCCAGCCGTGAGCCGGGCTACCACCGCTCGTGCTATCCGGGCCGTCAGCGTTGCGACGTGGTCGGCCAGCGCTGCTTCTATAACCTCTACGGCGAGTACATCTGCAAGGACGACGTCCGTTGCTATCGCCCGCAAGTCTGTGATTGATCTGACGCGGACGTAACGATCCGATCGGCGGCAGGTTCGCAAGAGCCCGCTGCTTTCGTTTTGCCGGCCGTCCGGCGCCAACGGCTTCGTCTGCGGCCTGCACAAACATCGCCAACGCTCCGGTCGAAATGCTGGAGAACACCTGTCCTGTCACCTTCCAGCGCTATTGCCTCGCGCCCGATCCAGGCGGCAAAGGTGAAATGCGCAGCGGGTTGCGGCCTCGAACGCTCGTTCCGCATCGATGCGGCGGCAGGAACGCCGGCGTTGAACCTCGACCGCTTCAAGACACGGCCCTATGGCATCGAAGGCGGCGAGCCCGGTGCCGCTGGCCACGCGACGCTGACGCGCGCCAACGGCGAGGTCGAGCAATTGCCCTCCAAAGTTGCCGGCATGCGCATCGCCAAGGGCGACATTCTTCCGCCTCGCCACGGCCGGCGGCGGTTACGGCGACCCAGCCAAACGCGATCCCGCCGCCATCGCCAGCGATCGAGAACGGATACGTGCAGGCGTCAGACCCATGGGTCTGACACCAACGCAGGCCTACTCCGCCGTGATGCCGGCGTCCTTGACCACCTTCGCCCATTTCGCCGTTTCTGCGGCGATCAGGCGGCCGAACTCCTCCGGACCTTTGCGCACGACGTCCGCACCCTCGGCGTCGAACCGCTTCTTGATCTCGGGCGACAGAAGCACCACCGTCGTCTCACGATGCAGCCGCTCGATGATCGCGGCCGGCGTACCCGCAGGCGCCAGCAATCCCCACCAGTTCGCGGCGTCATAATCAGGCATACCGGCCTCCGCGATCGTCGGCACGTCAGGCAATGCCGAGATCCGGCGTTCGCCCGCAATCGCCAGCGCCCTGAGCTGCCCGGACTTGATGAACGGCAGCGTCTGGATGATCGTGCCGACCGAAAAATCCACGTGCCCTGCCACCAGATCGTTCAACGCCGGTCCGCCGCCCCTGTACTGCACGATCAGGAACTCGGTGCCGCTTTGCGTCCGGAACGCCTCGCTCACGAGATGCTGATAGCTGCCGACACCCGCGGACGACAACCGCAGTTGACCGGGCTTCGACTTGGCCAGCGCCACCAGCTCGGCCAGCGTGCTCACCGGCAGCTTCGCCGTCACCGCCAGCACACTCGGCGCGCTGCCGAGCATCGTGATCGGTACAAACGCCGTCGCCGGATCGTAGGCCAGCGACTTGTGTAGCGACGCGTTCATCGTGAAGGCCGACGAGATCAGCAGAATCGTGTAGCCGTCCGCCGGCGACTTTGCCGCGATGTCGGCGCCGATGATACCGCCCGCGCCCGGCCGGTTGTCGACGACAATCGCCTTACCGAGACGCTCGCCGAGCACCTGCGCGATCACCCGACCGACGATGTCGTTGCTCCCGCCCGGCGGGAACGGAATGATCATCTTTATCGGCCGCTCAGGGTAACTCTGCGCGACCGCGAGACCTGAACGAACGCCCAGCACAAAAAGCGCCGCCAACATCATCCGAAACGCAGCATCGACGGCGCTCATGGGGGCTTAGCCTCGGCCTGCAGCTCGTCAGAACAGATGCACGGCGCTTGGGAAGAAGAACCCTATGATCGTGAAGAAAACGCCGAGCACCGCCAGCAGTCCTGCACCCCACAGCATATACACGACGTGCGTGATCAGGAACACCGATGCGAGCACGATGCCGATCTGGAACGCCGCCGATGCGATTTCATAGTGGTGGTACTTCTCCCCATAGAGGTCGCGCTTCTTTCCGGCCTCGACCGCGCGCAACTGCAGTTCGTTGCGGCCTTCGCCGCCCGTCGGCTTTGGCTCCGACTGATACCGCGCGATGTCGTCCTTCCAACCCTTGACGCGCTTTTCGAGGACCTGCTTTGTCGCCGGGTCCTTTGCCAGCGCGATGTCGACCTCCATCTGCTCGGCGGCCGTCTTCAACGTCGTCTGCCGGATGGTCTTCGCCTGATAGAACGCCCACAGGTTCGACGCTTCGACGTTGTAGCCGATCGAGTTTGTTTGCGCGCCCTTGGCGAACGTCTCGGCGATCGCGAGGAACAGCGCCAATATTGAAATGAAAATCGCGATGTACTTGTTATCGCCTTCTCCGCCATGACCGGCCCCGTGCCCATGCGACATATGCCCTTGCCCCTTGCCTTGTTGCGTGGCCAAGCCTGGATCACCCGGCCGAATGGTGAGAGCGCAAGGAATGCAGGATTTCCAACGCAAAAACCAGCGACTTGCGGTCGCTGGTTAACAGTTCTCTGAATGAACCGAGGGTCGGCGACGAGGCTCAGACGACTTCCACCATCAGGTCGCCGACGCCGTCGACGTGGCCGTGCAGCTTGTCACCCTTGACGATGGCACCGACGCCCGAAGGCGTGCCCGTCATGATGATGTCGCCCGCGGCAAGCTCGAACAGCGTCGAAATATAGGCGATCTGGCCCGGGATATCCCAGATCATCTGGTTGAGGTCGCCCGTCTGGCGGCGCCGGCCGTTGACGTCGAGCCAGATGGCACCCTTCTCAGGGTGCCCGATCTTGTCGGCCGGGATCAGCGCCGTAGCCGGTGCCGAATGCTCGAACGCCTTGCCGACTTCCCAGGGGCGGCCCATATCCTTGGCCTTGCCCTGCAAGTCGCGCCGCGTCATGTCGAGGCCGACGCCGTAGCCCCAGACGTGCTTCAGCGCATCCTCGGTCTTGATGTTCTGGCCGCCCGACTTCAGCGCAACGATCATCTCGATCTCGAAATGCACGTCCTTGGTACCCGGCGGATATGGGAACTTGCCGTCCGTGCGCAGGTTGCTCGGGTTCTTCTGGAAGAAGAACGGCGGCTCCTTGTTCGGGTCATGGCCCATCTCGCGGGCATGCTCGGCGTAATTGCGGCCGATGCAATAAATTCGGTGCACCGGGAACAGCTTGTCCGAACCCTTGATCGGCAATGCCGCCTGCCGCGGCGGATCGATGACGAAGACCATGTCGTGCTGCCCCTTTCGCTTGGAATGCTACCTGAAAGCCCGGTTGCGCGGGCAACGAAAGAGCCGCTGACACGCACGCGGCCTCCCCTAGCAGATCCGGCTAGGCGCTGTCACGGATTCCAGCGCTGCGCTCCCAACCAAGCCCATCCGAGATCGCCGAACCTTATTCTTGCCCTGCTCGGGCATCACATTTAGCATCGTAACGATAGAGATTTTCATCGATTTGTCGGGAGACCATTCCATGTCTCTGATGCTCAAGGCTTTTCTGCTCTGCGTCTTCCCTATACTTTTCGCCCCCCCGGCCGCTGCGAAGCGCGTCGCCCTTGTGATCGGCAACTCCGACTACAAGGAAACGACGACGCTCCCGAACCCGCGCAACGATGCGGCGGACATGGCAGGCGTTCTCAAGCGGCTCGAGTTCGAGGTGCTCGAAGGCATCGACCTCGATAAGCGCGCCATGGAGCGCCTGATCCGTCAATTCGATCAGGCGATTGCAGAGGCCGAAATCGCGGTCTTCTTCTATGCCGGCCACGCCATGCAGATTGCCGGGCAAAATCTCCTGTTGCCGATCGATGCCCGGCTCAGCACGGAAGGCGACGTCGATTTCGAAACCTTGCCCTTGAGCCTCGTGCTGCAGCGCATGGAGCGGGGTGCCAAAACCTCACTCGTCTTTCTCGATGCCTGCCGCAACAATGCCCTGGCGCAAAACCTCGCGCGCAGTGTCCGCACTCGCGGCGGCGCCGTTCAAGAAGGCCTATCCGAGGTGCGAACCAGCGGCATCGGTAGCATGCTGATCGGGTTTTCAACGCAGCCGGGTAACGTCGCACTCGACGGTGACAGCCGTAATTCCCCCTACACAGCCGCACTGCTGAAGGAAATCGAACAACCGGGCCGCGACGTGCTGTCGACGCTGGCGGTCGTTCGCGGCGCAGTCATCAAAGCGACCGGAGGTCGTCAAAAGCCTTGGGAGCATACATCGTTACTTGGCCCGGTGTTCCTGAAAGCCGCGCCGGCGCCGGTGGCCGCTTCGGTCGGTGGCCAACAACGCGATGCGGTCATCGGCCAGACCGACGTCATTTTGCTCCCCCTGGAAATGGCCCACTTCCGGTCCGCCGCGGAAGCCCCCTATCCGGCCGATGACCCGAAAGCCGGCACGGCGTGGGCCGACACGCCCGTAACGGTCTCATTGGCGCCAGTGGCCTTCGCGCACCGAACTGAGCCCGGCCGTCGCGCGCGTATTCTGGACGAGAAGGTATCGGTCCATTTCGGAGCCCAGGTTGTCACGTACAAGCCGACCTATATCGTCGAGATTTCGGACCGGCGATGCGGTGACAGCTGGTATTGCGTCACTGGCCGTATCAGCCCCGAAACACTCGAGCCCGGCAGAATTATCAGTCGCACAACCATGTATTTTCCCGAGGGCAAGGCGCCGACATGGCGCACGTTCGTCGATGGCGTGCTGAAATATCCGAACTCGCCGATCAAAATCGTGCTTCGTGCGCAAATCGAAGTATCCGATGGACCAAGCAGCGTGCGGCGTGAGCTGACCGCGGAGTGCACGTACGATCCAAGCAACGTCCGCGAAGAACTGAACCTGCAAGGCTTCGATCGCGCGTCTACTCTTACACCTGTCTATTTGCAGGGCGATTGTGTCCAGGTCGGCCAAAAACCTTGAATTATCGCGTATTTTCTCGGAGAGGCTCAAACGGGAGCGAAAAAAATGACGACATTATTGCGATTTGCAGTTGTGGTGATCTTGAGTGTGTTGGCCCTGGATGTTGGCGCAGCTTTCGCGGAAACTCCACAAAAGGAATCGAAGAAGCAGTCCGGCTCCGAAAGCGATAAGTCGAATTCAAAAAATCCTGCCGAGAAGAAGGCCGAGAAGAAAGTAGATCCAAAAAAAACCTATCAACGCGCATTTCCAACAAAGCCTGTGCCGACACCAACCGGAACCCCCTATGCCGAGCCGAGCCGCGCGCCGGTGCGCAACACCAACGGCACGGAGCCGCAGCCGGCGGCCGAGCGATCCGGTGCGCCAAGAGCAACCATCGGCGAATCCCAACGAAGCAACACGCCGGCAGCAGCCAAAAGCGGGGCAGCGGCAACAAGTGCAGCCGCTGTTGCGCTGCCGGCAAGCGGCCTGTTCGGACACAATAACTCGACAATGCGTCTCGTAACGGAAGGCGACACAGTGCGCCTGCTCTACGAGACACCACGTTCTGGCCTCGGCGACCTCGGGATAAAGCCGGGCACCGAATTATTCAACGGCCGCAAGATTGGCCCCAGCAGCTACGCCGGGCAGGCAACGACGTTCTCCCCGAAACAGTGCGGCCCGACCTATTTCGCGGTCGCCGGCGAAGCGTCCGGCAATGGCCGACAGGTCACCTTGCGCGGCCAGGCCCCGGTCCGTAATGCCAGTTGCCAGGTGACTGGCAACCGCAGCGAGAATTTGGTTTTCGTCCTGCAGTGACATCCCGTCCGGCCAATCCACGGCAAGGCACGACTGCAGCGGATTTCGATAGTCTGTGCCAGTTCAAGAACGCGAACGGTGCCAAGGCCCGTGCGGACGTGAAGGTGCGCTTCAACACGGAAGCCACGACCGAGAACGGTCCGCCACGCATCGTCTTTCTCCAGACCGATCCGGCCGGCTTGTTCTGGGAGCGCGATGGAGGCGGCGGCGGCGGCGGCAAGGCACGGTAGATGGGCAGCAGAGTTAGCGGCCTCCGGTGGTCGCAATCGCGATAGAAGGTCTGCGAAAACCAGGATTGCGTGCTGCGCTGCAATAGCCGATACGAGCGGCCTGAACGCCGCAATGTTCGCAACCCGAGGAACGCACCGCCCATGTCCGCGCAACCCCAGGCAGCCGTCCGCCGCATGACGGCTCCCGACATCCGCGCCCGCAAAGGCGGCGCGCCGGTTGTTTCGCTCACCGCCTACCTCGCGGAAACAGCAGCGCTTGCCGACCCGCATGTCGATTTCCTGCTCGTCGGCGACAGCGTCGGCATGGTTCTGCACGGCTACAACTCGACTGTGCCGGTCACGCTTGACCAGATGATCGTGCACGGTCGCGCCGTCGTCCGCGGCACGAAGTGCGCCCTCGTCGTCGTCGATATGCCTTTCGGCAGCTACGAGGAGGGCCCGGAAGCAGCCTTCCGCAGCGCCGTCCGCATCATGAAGGAGACCGACTGCGGCGCCGTAAAGCTGGAAGGCGGCAACCGCCTCGCCCCCACGATCCGCTTCCTGGTCGACCGCGGCATCCCAGTCATGGCCCACATCGGCCTCACCCCGCAGTCGGTCAACACGCTCGGCGGTTTCCGCGCCCAAGGCCGCAGCAAGGAGCAATGGGCAGCCCTCGAGGCCGACGCGCACGCAATCGCCGAGGCTGGCGCCTTCGCGGTTGTCCTCGAAGCCATCGCCGAGCCGTTGGCCGAGCGCATCACCAAGGCCGTGCCCATCCCCACCATCGGCATCGGCGCCTCGGCCGCCTGCGATGGCCAGATCCTGGTCATGGACGACATGCTGGGCCTGTCGCCGCGCGTGCCGAAGTTCGTCAAACGTTTCGCCGAGATCGGACGCGCCATGGATCAGGCCTTCGCCAGCTACGCGTCCGAGGTCAAATCCCGCCAGTTCCCGGCCCCCGAACATACCTACGCGATGAGGGCGGAGCCAGCAGGTGTCGCCGTCACCAAGCCCAAGAGCAAAAAGTAGGTTTCAGGTTTCAGGTCCTCGCTCTCAGGGGCAATCCTCGCTCCTTGCCTTCCGCAAGCTTGCCGGGACACACTTTTCCGGCTAATCCCACGACCGATCGGACAAAACTGCCCACGCAACGGAGACTTCGACCCCATGGCACGCACCAAGATCGCGCTCATCGGCGCCGGAATGATCGGCGGCACGCTCGCCCACCTCGTCGGCCTGAAGGAGCTTGGCGACGTTGTGCTGTTCGACGTCGCCGAAGGCATGCCTGCCGGCAAAGCGCTGGACATGATGCAGAGCGGCGCGGTCGAAGGCTTCGACGCCGCCATCAAGGGCACCAACGCTTATTCCGACATCGAAGGCGCCGAGGTCGTGATCGTCACCGCCGGCGTGCCGAGAAAGCCCGGCATGAGCCGCGACGACCTCTTGGGGATCAACCTGAAGGTCATGGAACAGGTCGGCGCCGGCATCAAGAAGTACGCCCCGAACGCCTTCGTCATCTGCATCACCAACCCGCTCGACGCGATGGTTTGGGCGCTGCAGAAAGCCTGCGGCCTGCCGCGCAACAAGGTGGTCGGCATGGCCGGCATCCTCGACACCGGCCGCTTCCGCTACTTCCTCGCCGACGAGATGAAGGTCTCGGTCGAGGACGTCACCGCCTTCGTGCTCGGCGGCCACGGCGACGACATGGTGCCGCTGGTGCGCTACTCCGCTGTCGGCGGCGTGCCGCTGCCCGACCTGATCAAGATGCGCTGGCTGACTCAGGAGCGGCTCGACCAGATCGTCGACCGCACGCGCAAGGGCGGCGGCGAGATCGTCGGTCTCCTGAAGACCGGCTCGGCCTTCTACGCTCCGGCCTCCTCGGCGATCCAGATGGCCGAGAGCTATCTGAAGGACAAGCGCCGCATGCTGCCGTGCGCCGCCTACCTCAACGGCGAGTACGGCGTGAAGGGCCTCTACGTCGGCGTGCCCTGCGTGATCGGCGCCAACGGCGTCGAGCGCATCGTCGAGATCGACTTGAACAGCGCCGAACGGCAGATGTTCATGAAATCGGTCGAGTCCGTGAAGGGCCTGATCGACGCCTGCAACAAGATCGCGCCGCAGTTGGGTGCGTGAGGTCGGGCGCTGACGATTATATCCCGGGGCACGTCCCCGGGACCCATCGTGCGGCAATCGCTAGTGACCTAATACGGACCCAGAGCGTCACGGCGCCTTCGCGCGGGCGCGGCGGCGCTGCACGGCCGAGACGTGCAGCGCGATAGCCGCAGCGGTGGAGACGGTGTGGCTTTTCAGCGCCCCGTCCGTGGTGGTGCGGCCGCGGCGGTCGCAGAGTTGCAGCGTCAAGCGGCGGAGTCCCGTGC
>JANLQP010000391.1:0-1580 GCA_031367895.1 Hyphomicrobiales bacterium | reverse complement strand
CGAGGTAGGCCAGAACGCCTGCACAGACCACGTCGTAGTCGCTTCGAAGCTTGCGTGTCGCTGCGTACGCGTCCTGAAACTCGGGGACGCCTGCGAGATGAACTTGACGCAGCACCGGCAGGTTGGCCGACCAAGCGCTGTCGCTGATGACGTAGCGCTCGTGCTTCGGGTCCGACAAGGAAACGATGGTCGATCGGGTTCGGCCGATCGTGCCATGGACGAGTTTCGCGACTGCGTCTCCCTTAGCCATTTCTACCTTGTTCTTGTCGAGTCGTTTGTCGAGCAGCATCGTGAGCGCGTTCAATGCAAGCTCGCGGGGCGCCGGTTGGAGCCCCGACTTAATGTTCTCCACAGGGAAGAGGGTGTTCAACGCCGGCACGCCGGGCTCTCGTACCGACAGCGCCGTCTGCTGGAACACCGACAGCAGCGTCGTCGTGTTCCGCCGCAGTGACTCGACGGTCGCCGCGTTGGCGTTGAATTCGCCCTTCAGCAACTCGATGGCGTTTCGCTGGTCCGCTTCGGAAAGCTCCCGGTACTTCAGCCCGAACCCGAGTGCAATGATGAGCACGCCCAGCAGGAAACCGTAAAGGAGCACGGTCTGGAGGACTCGGTAGCTCTTTGCACCGGTCACCGGAGTGAGCAGCCCGCTGCGGATGATCGCGCGTGCAATTCCGAAGAACAGTAGGAGCGTGAAGCCGATGAGGACCAGCGGGTCCTTCAGGTAGGGCGCGATCCTGTCGAAGCTGAATGAGTCCACCTTCACTCCCCGTATTGGTGTGCGTCCGCAGCCTAGCCGCGGCGCGACGGACCTGTCAACGAAGGCCGTCCGTGCCGGTGCGTCGTCGGGCCACATGGCGAACGTCGTCAATGAGGCATTGTCTGGCCGAGCGGGGCCGAAGCGTTGACCGAGCACGCCAGAGGCCCGAGCACCTGCTGGCCGATGGGACGCGGGCCACGTTGACCGCGGCGAACGCTTCCAGTTCTGACCGGTGCATGCTAGGCTCCCCCGGCGTCTGAACAAGCCTAATCATTGCCGGGGGATGACATGCCAACTGCGAAGACTCCAGCCAAGAATCCTGCATCCAAGACCGCCGCCAAGAAGGCCGCTCCAACGACAGCTGCGGATGCGCCGCTGGTTCTGAAGCGAGAGACGGTGAAGGATCTTCAGGCGCTGCTCAAGCAGGCGCTCAAACCTAGACAGTCGCGCAAGGTCTGCGTCGCCTGACAATCCGTCAGGTGACCAGCGCCAGAACGTTCGCGCCGCGGCGCGGTGCGAGACCGTCAAGCGGGGTGCCGCGTGTTCACCGTTTGTCGCGCTCCGCGTCGGGGGGCCATGCAGTGACGGCTCGGTAGCCGACTCACGCGGACGGTTGCTGCCTCAGTTATGGTGGAGATGTCGGCCCGGCCTGATGGGTCATGGCGCGCGCAGAGCCGTTGCCACGGTGTGCGGCGCGTTTGTCGCCCGAACCGCAGATTGGAGATGTGATGCCCAGGCGTCCTGCCCGGCAACGGGTGTTGCTTGTCGCTATGCCGTGGGCGAGGCTGGAGCATCCTTCCATTCAGCTTGGGCTGCTCAAGGC
>JANLQP010000386.1:0-16981 GCA_031367895.1 Hyphomicrobiales bacterium | reverse complement strand
ATGTTGCCCATGTTGACGTCCCTGCCACCGATGCCGCGTTTGTCAGGCAGCCGAGAGCGCACCGAGCACGGCCAATAGTTCAGCCCTGCGCTTCACCGGCAATGCTGCCAGCATATCGGCCTCGACGCGGGCCAAGATCGGCGACGCCGACTCCAGGAGCTTGCGCCCATCGGCGGTCAATCGCACTTCATATGCGCGCGCGTCGGTCTTTGACCGCCGTCTTGCCAGAATTCCGCGCTTGACCAAGCGATGCACGATGTCAGCCAGCGTCGAGCGGTCGATGCCGGTCGCGCCGACAATGCCCGTTTGGCTGAGGCCTTCGTCTGCGTCGATGGTTGCTATAACGGCAAGCTGGCGGGCGGTCAGATCGTTGTCGCCGAGCTCTTTGGCGAAGCGCTCTGCCGCCGTTTGATTGGCGCGATGCAGCAGATGCGAAATCGACTGATTGAGTACGAGTGCCATAAACGCCTCCGATTTTGAGAATGTCCCACGCTGCGGCGAAATCGAGACCGAACGAAGGCAGACGGTCAGCGGCGCACATCGGCGCCGAGTGTCGCTGAACCATCACGATGAAGTCAACCGTTCAATCCCGCCATGTTGCTTGGACCAGCGGGGAGCATCGACGGCGAAAGCCTTCACTTCGTCGAGGGTACGCGCATCCAGATGCCGGCTCGATTCTATCGAGCCGATGATGTCGGCAAGTGTCAATAGGGAAGCGACCATCCGGCCAGACGGAAAAATATCATAGTTGAGCAACACAAAAGTTTCAACGACCAGCGCCTCGGCCCTCTCCAGCGCCGACCTAAAGCTTGCCTTGTTGACACCGTCGGTCGAGAGATCGTCGACAAGGAGCACGCGTGTCGAAGGCTCGATCGATCCTTCCAACTGGGCCAGACGACCAAAGCCCTTGGCCTGCTTGCGCACGACCACCATCGGCAGCCGGAGGCGATCAGCCATGATCGCGGCGAATGGCACGCCGGCAAGCTCACAGCCGGCAATCATATCGAACGTATTTGCCCCAACGAGTTGCGATATTCTATCCAGCGCCATCTCGATTAGCGCGTCGCGCGCCACTGGCAGAGAGATCAGACGTTTGATGTCGATGAAGATTGGACTGGCCCAGCCAGAGGTAAAGAAAAACGGATCACCACTGGTTCGCGTATAGATCGCACCACTTTCCACGACGATCTTGGCTGCTGCGCGTGCGAGTTGATGAGGGTCGCTCATTGCGGGAACTCCTCGCGTTGGTTCGCTGCCTGCCAAAGGGCCTCAGAGAGCACAGCGGCGCCAGCGAAGAAATCCGGAAGCTCCATGGCCTCGTGCGGATTGTGACTCCCCTTGTCGTTGCGGATAAACACCATCGCGGATGGCACGCTGGCGTTGGCAAACACAGCCGAATCATGGCCGGCGCCAGACGGCATGGTCTCGAATGGAATATTGGCGGCCTCCGCCGACCGTTGCAGCAGGGCGGTCACCGCATCCGACATGCGGGCCGGTTCCGTGAACACTGGTTTGCCGAATTCAAACGTCACGCCACGCCGCTTTGCAACCTGAGCGCACTCAGTTTCGATGAGCGTGGCAAACGACTTCAACGTCTTCGCGTCCTGACTGCGATATTCCAGTGCGAAGGCGACTTCACCGGGCACGCGCGAGACGGCATGCTCCTTGGGGTTGGTTTCGATGATCCCCGCTGTCAACACGAGGTCCTCGCCCCATTCGAGCAGGACGCGCCAGTGCTCGTCGAGGCGCACCAGCAGATCGGCCACGGCGAGCACCGCATCATGCCGCAGCCAGCGCGGCACCGCACCAGAGTGTGCGGCTTCGCCCCGGCACACGACGCGCCGATGGCGGACATTGCCTCGAATCCCCGTGACGAGACCGATCGGCTTGCCTCGCGCAATCAGGACTGGACCCTGCTCGATGTGCAACTCCATCCAGCAGGCGAAGCGGCGCGCGTCGAGGATCGGTCGGCCCGCCTTGAGCGGCGCGAGATCAGCGCCGCACTGCGCCATGTGATAGTCCAATGTGCGGCCTGATGTTCGATGCGTGCTTGCGAAATCACTGTCCGTCAGTTGCCCGAACAGGGCACGCGAACCGAAATAGCAGGGGCCTCCATACCAAGCGCTTTCCTCGCCACGCAGAACGTAAAGCTCCATCGATCGGAGAGATCGACCACGCTCCTTCGCAGCAACAAGACTCATAAGACTGGCGATGACACCGGCTGCGCCGTCGAAATTGCCGCCTTGAGGCACGCTATCGAGATGTGAGCCCGTTGCGATCACAGGCAGCGTTGGATCGCGTCCGACAAGGCGAATCATCAAGTTGCGCGCGGCATCCCAAGATGTTTCGAAGCCGTGCTCTTTCGCCAAGACCTCGATGATTTCCATGGCGGCGGTTTCGCCAGGGCCATAGGTTTCTCGGCTGATGCCAACACCATCGAAAGACAGATCACGGAATCTGTCGAAGAGGACGGTCGCAAGGTTCTGCAGATCGGTCGCACCAGCTGCGCGTGATTGGAGGTCCGATCGAATGTCTGCATCTACGCCGCGCACGGTTGCCTCCGAGGAACTGCCAAACAGCGCCATTTCCTGCTCAGGAAGCACTGAACAATACCTCAACAAGAGACATGGAGCAATTTGTCATATCGTCGACACAGCGTCGCGAGGCGCCAGCCAAAGGACCGCCAGTCTACGGCGAGAGCCTGCACCATGACATGTTCTTCACCCATGACGACTACAAACGGCCCTACGGTCAGATCTATCACACCTACCCTGCGCTCAAGACCACAGTTCTGGATCCGAGCCCTCGCGGCAAGGTTCAGGCCGCGGAACTCCATCAGACCGACGACACGCCTTGGGAGGGCCACGAGATCTTTGCTTGGCCCGTCTTGACGATGCTGCGTGGCGTGCTCAAGGTGAAGAACGGCAAGTATCTGGGCAAACCGGGTGACGGCAGGCATCTGACCCGGAAAATCCCTTCTGAGAACATCACAGGTGTGGCTCTGTGACAGCAATAGAAACTCTGTCGCGTTTCGTGGCAGCAACTCAGTTACGTGACATGCCGCCCGACGTGCTGGCTCGCGGCGGCTTGATACTCGCCGATTGTGTCGGCTGCATCGTCGCGGGCAACACTGCGCCTGAAGTTCGGCGGCTCGCCGAACTCAATCGAGGAAAAGGGCAGTCAAGCGCAACTGTACTCGGTACCGGCATCATGCTGAGCCCCGAGGCGGCGGCTTTCGTCAACGGCACGGCCGGGACGTGGTTCGACCTCGACGAAGGTAATCTCAGCACGCGCACGCACGCCGCGATCCAGATCGTTCCGGCAGCGCTCGCGGAGGCCGAGGCACGGGGACTTCCAGGCTCCGCCCTGCTCGAGGCATTGATCCTTGGCTACGAGGCAAGTGCCCGGCTCTGGCGCGCAACGGCAGTCCGCCATGCCGTGCATCCGCATGGCACCTTCGGTCCGTTAGCTGCAGCCTTTGCGCTTGGAAAGCTCAGGGGCCTGAGCCCAGTCGCCTTGGCGCAGGCAGCCTCGATCGCGCTCACCCTCGGCATCGCCGCCAGCCGCCAGACACTTGCCGACGGCGCAACCGTTCGCAATACCTACACCGGCTTCAGCGGACGGCATGGCTTCGAGGCGCTTGCGCTGCTGGAGGCGGGCTTCAGCGGCGAGGTGGATGCGGCCGGCTCGATCCTCGGCTCGATTTATGGCAGCGCGTTCGATCCAATCGCCGCGACTGCCGATCTCGGCCGCATCTGGTGGGTTCGCCGCAATTACTTCAAACGCTTTGCCTCGGTCCGTTACGCGCACGGCCCGCTTGATCTCATCGAAGACCTCGGCCGACGCCTCGGCTCGCGGCTCTCAGATGAGAGCATCGAGCGTATCGATATCGAGACCTACTTCTTCGCCACCACGATCGGCCAGCAGACAGTGCGCACGCCGTTCGGGTGCCGCTTCTCGATCCCGATGCTGATTGCTGCCCGCATCATTCAAGGCCCTGCATCCTTGACTGACGACGGCACGTCCGCCTTTTCCAATCCCGACGTTCTGGCTCTGGCGCGAAAGATCTTCGTCAGCGAGGACAAAGCATTGACGGCCAAGTATCCGGATTGCCAGCCGACGGTCATGCGAATTGCGTTCCGGGACGGGTCCACCGAGCATGGCAGCTCGGAGCGAATCCTCGGTGAAAGTGACAATCCACTTCCCGAAGGCGTGCTCGCGAGCAAGTTTGCAACACTGTGTGGACTTGGCTGGCGCGGCGGGATCTCCGAGGCGTGGCGGGATCTGACCCAAATTCGCGACGTTGCCGATGTGAGATGCATGATCGCCGGCTGGCACACGCTGGCCAAGACCGTTTAGTTGTCGAGGAGATGCAACCATGATGCGCGATGTTCCCATTATCGATCTTGCCCCATATTTCTCGGGCTCACCCGAGGGCAAGGCGACAGTTGCGCGCCGGGTCGCCGAAGCCTGCGAAGGTATTGGTTTCCTGAAAATCACCGGACACGGCGTGCCCCAGGCGTTGATCGATCAGGCATTCGCTGTCGCAACCCGCTTCTTCGACCAGCCCGAGGCTGAGAAATCAAGGTCCCGACCGAGCGCGAGTTCGTCGGCACGCGGCTATCACGCCCTCCTCACCAAGAACCTCGCCAAGACGATTGGTCAGAACAATCCCCCCGATTTGCGCGAGCAATTCTACATTGGCCCGCTGACCAGCCGGGGTGCCGAGTTTGCGCAAATCCCGGGTGCCGCCGATCTTTACGCCGACAACATCTGGCCGGAGACTCCCGCCGACTATAAGGCCGTCTTCTCGGCCTACTATTCGGCCAAGGAATCCCTCGGGCAGTCGCTGATGCGGATCTTCGCGATCGCACTCGCGCTTCCCGAAACCTATTTCGACGACAAGATCAATCGGCATTTTTCGACGCTGCCGGCCAATCACTATCCGGCACCGGAAGGCGACGCACTGGCCAACCAAATCCGCGCCGGCGAGCACACCGACTTCGGCAGCCTCACCATTCTCGGCCTCAACGATGCCCCTGGCGGCCTGCAGGTGAAAACGCGCGAGGGCAATTGGATCGATTGTACCGCGGAGCGCGGCGAATTCATCGTCAACATCGGCGACATGATGCAACGATGGACCAACGACCGGTGGCTCTCCAATCTGCATCGGGTGGTCAATCCGCCGACCGACCGGCGAGCGCAGAGCCGGCGGATGTCGATCGGATACTTCCTGCATCCGAACTACGACGCCGAGATCGCCTGTATTGCGTCCTGCTGCAGCCCGGACAATCCTCCGCGCCATGCACCCGTTCGCGCCGGCGACATGATGCGCAAGAAGCTTGAAGCGCGCGCCGCCTGATCATTTCCGGAGGATGGGCAATGCCATCGAAACCAATCGTTGCGGCCATTGGTTGCGGCGGCACGATTTCGTCACTCGGGCGCGACAGCACGGATGTGCTCGACTATCCCGATTTCGGTCGCAAGATGCCGATCGAGGAAGTGATCGGGCGCTATCCGGAGATCGGTGCCATTGCCGAGATGCAGACGGTGCCGTTCCGCAGCGTCGGCAGCACGGCGATCGGACCTCGGGAATGGCTCGAGTTGACCCAGATCATCCACAAGCTTGCTGTCGATCGACCGGACCTCCAGGGGTTTGTCATCCCGCATGGAACGGCGACGCTCGAGGAGACGGCGTATTTTCTCAATCTCTCGCTCAAGACCGACAAGACCGTTGTCCTCGTTGGGGCGCAGAGACCGGCGAGCGCGCTGTCGAGCGATGCCGGCATGAACCTTCTGAATGCCGTGCGAGTGGCCATCGACCCGGCGGCCCGCGGACTCGGTGTCCTGGTCGTCCTCAATGACGAGATCCAGTCGGCCCGCGAGGTGACAAAGACTTCGACCTATCGGCTGCAAACCTTCCGATCACCGGATTTCGGGGCGCTCGGCCATGTCGACGGCGATGGCGTTCAGATCTATCGCCGGCCCGCACGCCGGCACGCTCCCGCCACGGAGTTCCTGATCGACGACAAGACTGTGCTTCCACGGATCGACATTGCCTATTCCTACGGCGGTGCCGACGGCACGATCGTCGATGCGCTGGTCGCGGCAAATGCGCGCGGTATCGTGTCGGCGGGCCTTGCTCCCGGCATTCCAGCCCCGCTCGAGCGGGTCGCCCTCGAACGGGCCAGGGACGCAGGCATCGTTGTCGTGCAGGCGAGCCGCGCCGGTAGCGGGCGGGTCGCGCTTCGCCGCTACCTCGACACCGCCGGCATGGTTGCAGCCGATAACCTCAATCCGCAAAAGGCACGCATTCTGCTGATGCTGGCGTTGACCCGCACCAACGCGGTCAGTGCCATCCGCGAGATGTTTGCCACCTATTGAGTGAGATTTGCTTTTCGGGCGGCCTGGCTGAGGTGCAGCTGGGGCAGCGGACGCGAACGCAATTCACCCGAAGGCGCCTCCGCCGTTCTGCCTGGCCGCAGCATCCAGCCGAAGATGCTGACCGGCCGGCCGGTTGGCGTGCGGGTCAACAGGCCGTTCGGGCGGAGCAGCACCACCAGCACGATGATGAGGCCGTAAAGAATCAACCTGTACTGGCTGGAGAAGCGGAGCATCTCTGGCAACACCGTGAGCAGCAGCGCGCCAATGACTGGCCCCCACATGGTCTGCAGCCCACCAAACAGCAGGAAGATGATGAAATTCAACGAGACGAAAAAGCCGAGGTCGTGTGGGCTGATGACCAGCATATAGTGACCCTGAACGGCGCCACCCATGCCGACCAATGCGCCACCCACCGCGAAGCTCAGGGCTCTAACCTCGGCAATCGACACGCCCATTGCGCTGGCGGCGATCGGATCATCGCGCACGGCGCGGGAGGCGAGGCCCAACCGAGAGCTGTCGAAACGCCATGCGACATAGAGTGCGACCGCGGTTGCTGCGATCACCGTCCATATGGTGGTTTTCAACGCGATGCCGGTGAAGCTGTTGGCACCGCCGATATAGTCCCAGTTGAAGGCGAGCACGGATAACGCCTCGCCGAAAGCAAGCGTTGTGAGCTTCAGGATGAAGTCGCGCATTTTCAGCGTGAGCAGGGCCAAAACGACACCGACCAAGGCGCCGGCTGCTGCAGCCAGGGCAGTTGCCGGCAAGAGCGGCCAGCCGAACTTTACGGTCAGCACGGCAGCGAGATAGCCCCCGACCCCCGCGATCGCGGCAGTCGCCATCGACAGCTGACCCGACATCGCCGTGACATAGAGGCCAAGCGCCATCACGACGTTGAGAAGCGTGAAGATGGCAACTGGCTCGAGCGCAGAAAGGTTCATTGTGCCAACCTCAGGTCGCGTAGGAGCCAAACAAGCCGTTCGGCCGGAAATAGAGCACCCCGATCAGGACAAAGAACGCTGCTGCATCCCGCAAACTGGACGAAATGTAGCCCGTCACCAGCGCTTCGATGACCCCAATTCCTATCGCAACCACCATGACCCCCTCGAAATAGCGATTTCCGGCGACCAGCATGCAAATGAACGCTTTCAGCCCGTAGAGCAGGCCGATGAAGGCATGGGCCGAGCCGTAGAGCATGCCGACCGAGACCGCGGCCACTCCAGCCATAATCGAGGCGAGCAGGATGGTGAACTGGCAAATCCGTGCCACGTTGACACCAAAGGCAGCTGCGACGTCCGGCCGCTCGGCGATCGCGCGCGTTGCACGTCCATAGGGCGTGGCGCGCACGTAGAAGCTGACCAGCCCCAGCAGCACCAGGCAAACCGCGAAATTGACCACTTGTCGCAATGTGAGAGCCACCGGACCGAGATCGATGAATCGGCGAGGCAGTAGCGCCGGGTAGGCGACCGGGTCCGGCCCGACGATGACGGCCATGCCATTCTGCAGAATAATGGCAACACCGAGCGTGCCGATCAGCGTCATCAAGACGTCGCGACCGCGCAGCGGAGCGATGACTGTCCTTTCGAGAGCAAATCCGACGAGCCCGGCCCCGAGGGCGCCGACCAGCATGGTGAGCGCAAACCCTAGCGCCGGCCACTGCGTGCTTGCGGCCAGACCGGCGAACATGCCGACCATGAAGATGTCCGGATGTGCGAAGTTGATCACCCGGAGCACAGTGAACGCCAGCGCGAAGCCGATCGCCACCACCGCATACGTGCTGCCGATGACGAGGCCGTTGGCCAATTGCTGCAGAAAAAGTTCCATTCTATCCCCCGGCTTGCCTCACGTGTGCCCACCGAGGAACACGGCCTGGACGCTTTCCTTGGCGCCAATCTCGGCTGCCGATCCACTTTCGACGATGCGGCCGTTCTCGAGGAGATAGGCCCAGTGTGCGACTTTCAGTGCCTGACGGGCGTTTTGCTCGACCATCAGGATGGCGATCCCCATTGCGTTGATCTCCTTGACCAACGTGAATACGTCGCGGACGACGAGCGGAGCAAGCCCCAGCGACGGCTCGTCCATGAGCAGGAGTTTTGGCGCAGAGATCAGGGCACGCGCAATCGCGACCATCTGCTGCTCGCCGCCGCTGAGCGAGCCTGCGACCTGATTTTCCCGCTCCTTCAACCGTGGAAAGCGCTCGAGCATCTCACCGATACGACGCTCGACAGCGGTCCTGTCGGCTTGAGCGAAGCCTCCGAGGCGCAGATTATCCATCACGGTCAGTGTGTTCCAGAGCTGACGGCCTTCCGGAACCCAGGCGATGCCGAGGCGATGAATCTCGTGCGGCTTCATGCGCAGGAGGTCGGCGCCGTTCCCGAACCGAATCTCGCCCGACCGAGGGCGCAGCAACCCGAGCAGCGTCTTCAGGATGGTCGTCTTGCCGGCTCCATTGGCGCCGAGAATGACGCGGAGTTCCCCCGGTTCGATCTCGAGCGAGACGCCATTGACGGCGGGAACCGCACCATAGGACACGGCGAGATCCCGTATGGTCAGCATCGCCGTCATTCCTCGGCCCCGAGATAGGCTTCGATAACTTTGGGGTTGGCGCGGATTTCCGCCGGTGTCCCTTCGGCGATTTTCTCGCCGAAATTGATCACCACAATTCTGTCCGAGGCCGCCATGACCACGTTCATATTGTGCTCGATCAGCATGAGCGTCATGCCGGTCTCCTTGAGACGCGCAATAAGATCAATGACGCCGCGCGCCTCTTGCGCGACCATGCCGGCGGTCGGCTCGTCAAGAATGAGCAGGCGCGGCTCCAGCGCCAGGGCACGGGCAATCTCGACCCGCCGCTGGTCACCATAGGGCAGCTCTCCCGGCATGCGAAAGCGGTTGGCGCCGACGCCCACCCAGTCGAGCAGTGCCTCGGCATGCTCGATCGTCTCGCGACGCTCGGTGCGGTCGCGGCTGGTCCAGGCGAGCGCGTCAAGCACGCCGGCTCGGGTGCGCGGCGTGCGCGCCACCATCACGTTCTCGAGCGCATTGAGATTCTGAAATAGTCGGATGTTCTGAAAGGTCCGCCCAATTCCGATCGACGCCAGCCGATGCGCTGCAAGGCCGGTGATGGGCTGGTTGTCGAACCACACCTCGCCCTGGTCCGGCCGGATGATGCCGGTGATCAGGTTGAAGACGGTCGTCTTGCCGGCCCCGTTCGGGCCGACAATCGACATCACCGATCCGGCCGGAACTTCGAAGCTCACCCCGTTGACAGCGACGAGCCCACCGAACCGCTTGGTCAGAGCTTCAACGCGGAGCATGCCGCTCACACCGCCAAGTAGGTGCCGCGGCCCGTGACCCTCACGGCCACGACCGACGGGTTGATGTTGTTCCCGTCCGGCGGATTCTTGAAAGTAATGCGCGAGCCGATCGGTGTGGTGAAGTCCAGGCCAGCGAGAGCGGCGGCAATCTTGTCGCGATCCGCCTCGCCCGCTTTCTTTATTGCCGCCGCGAGCGTGAGCACGCTGTCGTACCCGAAGGTCGAGAACGACGTCGCCTCCTGTTGAGGGAAGCGAGGCTTGTATTTCTCGAGGAAGCCCTTGAGCTGCCCGGTCGGCGACGCAAGATCCTGCGCGAGCCACGTGTAGTCGTCTTTGACCCCCCCCTTCGTGCCATCCCAGTAGACGGGATCCTGGAACGATCCGAAACCCGTGATCAGCCGCTTATCGATGCCGGCCTCGCGGATCTGCGACACGACTTTGATGCCATCCCCTGTTGCCGCAGCGACATAGATCGCATCCGGCTTGAGGCTGCGGATCTTCGAAATTTGCGGGGAAAAATCCTGATCGTTCGCGCGGAATGCCTCGAACGCGACGATCTCGAAGCCGAGTTGGCCGGCAAGTGATTTGCAGACCTCGGCGTCGCCCGCCTGCGCATCCTGCGTCTGATCGTAAATCACGGCCAGTTTCTTGATCTTCTCTCTCTCGACGACCTTCCTGAGCATGGTCGGAACCGCCAGCGTGGAGACGGGATTGACCCGGTAGGCGAAGGTGTTCCACTCCTTGACGGGCGCACCCGACCCGTTGCCGACGAGCGGCAGCTTGATCTGCCCGGCAACCGGCACCAACGGAACGTAGCCGACCGAATTCGTCGGCCCGATCACGCCCAGCATCTGGGCATCGGTCGCGTACTGGCGAAACAGCGTGATCGCCTGTTTCGGATCGTTCGCCATGTCGCCGAGTGGCATTTCGAACGTGAACTTCTGTCCTTTGCTGTCCGTCCAGCCACCTGCCGCGTTCAGCTCCTCGATGGCCAGGATGGCGCCATCCCTTGCACGGATTCCATAGGCTGCCGATGGCCCGGTGAGGGGCTGAATATGGCCGATCCGGATCACACCGGCCGCCTGCGCGCGCACGGCGCTTGGCGCAAGTGCGTAGGACGCCGTGCCTGCAGCGATGGCGACAAAGTCGCGGCGGGTCAATGCTGTTTTTGTCAAGCCGCGGCTTGCTTTTTCGAATGGTGTTTTCGTCATCCTAGTCTCCCTTCAGTCCACGGCTCAGTCCACGGCAGCGAACACATCATCGGCCTCGCCCCGATCATAAACGGCAATCGATTTCTCCCCAATGGGGCGTTTGATCCGCAGTCGACGGGTTGCCTCCACGGCGATTCGATCCCCTTCTATGGCGACGCCGTAGAAGGCCAGGGCTTGGCTGCGGGTTACCTTGCTGTCGAGGACATTGCAGAGCGCGTCATATGCGGGCCGGTCGAACCAATGGCCGTAGCCGCCGCCACTGCCCGTCAGGATGCGCAGAATGTCACCTGTTTTCAACAAAAGCCGTGCCTTCGACGGCCCCGTGACAACCGTCCCGTCCGCCCACTCGAACCGTCGTCTGCCAGCGCTGGGCAGCCCGACCTTCGTGCAATCCCCAGGGCGAAGTGTAGTGTCGTTCCCAGCGGTAGAGGCAACAATTTCACCCGCCGTGACCTGGTGTTCGATCGATGCCGGAGCCGCCACGATGTCGGCCCCCCCGCCGCCGTCAAACCTCGAGCATTAATACAAGACCCGCAGCGGGAAACCAAGCTCGATCGCCTCGGCCGCACGTTCATGCAGTTCAATACGTCCGTATCGAGAACCTCGACACCATGATGTTGGCGTCGGAAAAGGCCTCGACACCGAGCCGGCCAAGCTTTAACGCGGCTGCGAGCGAGAACGGCAGGCCGAATTTGGCGTGGAAGTCGCTTGCCAGCTTGATCTTCACGGCCCTGGATGAACGCGCTTACCTGTAGTTTGCCGACGCCCGCGACAACGTCGAGACAGTGACGTACCATCGCCATAACTCAATTAAGGACGTCACGCGGTGCCGCCATGCAGATCACGCGCCATGGTGGCCCTGAGCGATTGCGGGCGCTGAGGCAATGGCGGGCGCAGAGGCAATGGCGGGCGCAGAGGCAATGAACGGCTTGGATCGCACCGACTTCGTTCTTGGCGACCTGCTTCGGTCCGCCGCCGCGCGGCACGGCGATCGCGTCTTCATCGAATTCGGCAGCGTGTCGCGAACATTCGCCGAGGCCGATCTCATTGCCAATCGCACGGCAAATGGCTTCCTGGCGCTTGGCGCAGGCCGCACGGCCAAGGTTGCGATCATGGCGGCAAATTCGCTGGCCTTCGTCGATGCTTGGCTGGGGGCTGCTCGCGCAGGCGCTGTCTATGTGCCGATCAACACCGACTACAAAGGCGACATTCTACGCTACCAGTTGGCCAAGGCCGACGTGACGCACATCGTGATCGATCCGCCGCTGCTCGAACGCCTCGAAGCCGTCGCGGCGGGTTTGCCAAAGTTGCGTCACGTCGTCCTGACAAACCCGGCGCCGGGCATGCCGAGTTTACTGCAGGGCTCCATCACGGTATCGACACTGGCCGACGTGATGAGCGCGCCCGACTGCAACCCCGGCATCGAGATCGCGCCGTCCGACCCGCTGGCCATCAACTTCACCTCGGGCACGACCGGCCCCTCCAAGGGCGTGCTTGCCAGCCACGCGCATGTCATCACCTTCGCGCGCGACTGGATCCGGGCGACGGACTTTGGCGAGGGGCAGTCGATCTACACCTGCATGCCATTGTTCCACGCGGTGGCGTCATGGCTGGGTGTGGTGCCGGTCATCATCAAAGGTGGGCGCATCGCCATCGCGCCGCGCTTCTCGGCATCGGGATTCTGGGACGACGTGCGTCGCACCCGCGCCGATGTCGCGCACGGCATTTTTTCGATGGTGCCGATCCTGATGAAGCAGCCGCCGCGCCCCAATGATGCCGATCAGCCAGCCCGTCGCTTTTATTTAGCCAAGGTCGACGAAGCCTTCGAGCGGCGGTTCAACTGCCGCATCGTCGAGGTGTATGGCGCGACAGAGACCGGCGTCGTCACCATGACCCCGCCGGGCGAGGCTCGACGTGCAGGCTCTTGTGGCAAGCCGAATACCGAGACTTTCGATGTCATGGTCGCGGACGACAACGATCAGGCTGTTCACGTCGGCGAGGTCGGCGAGATACTGGTGCGTCCGAGACGACCCTTCGGCATGCTGACGGCCTACTACAACAACCCCGAGGCGACCGTTGCGGCGTTCCGGAATCTTTGGTTCCACACCGGCGACAACGCCAGGGTCGATGCCGACGGCTACCTCTACTTCGTCGACCGCAAGAAAGACGCGATCCGGCGGCGCGGCGAGAACATCTCGTCATCCGAGGTCGAGGCTGTGCTCAATCGTCACCCGGCAGTGCTCGAATGTGCCGTCGTCGCGGTGCCATCTGAGCTCGGCGAAGACGAGGTGAAGGCCGTGATCGTGTTGCGCGGTGGCGCGCGTGCTTCGCCAGACGAGCTATGGGCTTTTTGCGACGAGCACATGCCGCGCTTCTGGGTGCCGCGCTACATCGAGTTCATGCACCAGATGCCGAAGACGCCGAGTCAAAAAATTCAGAAGTACTTGCTCAAAGCAGGCGACGTTCAGGGCGAGATGTTCGACCGTCATCTGACGCACCGGGAGCCGAGGCCATGACCATGCGGACCATCAAGGTTTTTACCGACTACATGGTTGTACCGACTGCAAGAGCCCATACGCATACCTCGCCAAGGACCTGGCCTATGAGCTTGAACGCGAAACCAGCGTCCAGCTCGATTGGCTGCCTTTTACGCTCGACATCCCGTCCCACCTCGGCAGCGCGACGCTCACGCCTCACGCCTTCGGCTTGCCGCCGGGCCAAACCGGCGCGCCAGCGAGGCTCGGCCAACCGATCGGGGCTTCGGCGGCGGCCCGATTGGCTGCGAGCGTGCGGCCGGCGTTCCACTCCGCGGCGATGTAGCGGTTGCCGGTGATGCTGGCACCCGCATCGGAGCAGAGCCAGACGATCGGCGGCACCATGGCCGCGGGAGGAATCAAATCCGCGCGCTTGTAGCCGGAGACCTCGGGCACCATGGCCGTGTCGGCGGGACCGCCGGGAACGACCACGTTCACCGTGATGCCTTCGGCCATGAACTCCTGCGCGTGGCCAGCCGACATGGCCTCGAGCGCGGCTTTCGACGGTCCGTACGGGTGGAATTTGCCGCGCAGCATCGTGAACATGCTGGTCGTCACTGTGACGATGCGACCAGAGCGGCGCGCCTTCATGCCCGGAACTGCCGCGCGCGTCAGATACCAGGCGCCGGAGAGATTGATGCGGACGAACTTGTCCCAGAGTTCCGGCGTGATCTCCTCGATACCGACGAGGTTGGTCATGTGGTCGTCGCGGATGGCGCCCATGCCGAGCGCGCCGTTATTGATGAGTATGTCGAGGTGGCCCATCTGCTTTTGCGCGTCGGCGACGGCTGCCTCGCAGGCTGTGTGATCGGCGATATCGAGCTTGCGCGTGATCAGGTCTTTGGCCGCGAAATCCTTCGCGAGCGTCGCAAGTCCGACATCGCTGACGTCCGTTGCCATGACGCGGGCGCCGGCAGCAATGAGGCCCTTGCTGATCGCGCGGCCGAGGCCGCCGGCGGCGCCGGTCACGAGCGCGGTTTTTCCGGAAAGCTCCATGCTGTGGCTCCTGTATGAGTTGGCGTGGCCACGAGCATAAACTGATACTCGGCGGTTCGCCACGCATGACCCCCGATACGCGTAACCCAGTGACTTCGGCGCACGTGATGTCGGGTCTACACAGGGCCACGCGCTCAGCGTACTTCCTATGCTCGACGCCTGCTGGTGAACCGAACCTATTTTTTTGCCTTGCCGCCCGTCCTGATGCCCTGGTTCACCACGCCGCTCTCCACGAACGCGGCGATCTCGGCGGCGCTGTAGCCGGCTTCGCTCAGCACCGCGTCTGTGTCGGCACCCGGCAACCGCGGCGGAAACTCGATCGAGCCGCCGCCGTGCTCCAACGCAAAACCCGAGCCGACCATCTTCAGCCGTCCGTGCTCGGTCTCGACTTCCTGCAGCACGGTGCGGTGTTTCAGTTGCGTATGCTCGACGATCTCCGGGATCGTCCACACGCGGGCACAGGGCACATCGGCCTTGGTCAGGTGCTCGTCCCAGTAGCGCGCGTCATGCGCCGCAAACACGTTCTCGATGATGTCGCGTAACGCGCCGTCATTGGCGATCCGCGCATTCCAGTCGACGAAGCGCGGGTCGATCAGCGCTTCGGGCTTGCCGATCGCGTTCATCAGCGCCGTGAACTGCTTCTCGTTGTTGACGGCGAGCAGCAGGTGTCCGCCCTTCACCTTGAAGAGGTCCGCAGTCGGGAGCCGGCTCTGTGCCCGATTGCCCGATGGTCCCTGCACATGCCCACCGACGGTGTAATCGACGAAAAACGAGGACATGAACGTCATCGCCGCGTCGAGCATGGCGACGTCGACCATCTGCCCCTTGCCGGTGTGCGTGCGCTGGAACAGCGCGCTCGAGACGCCGAACGCCAACGTCATGCCGCCGATCGCGTCGCAAACGGCGAAGCCCGCGCGCGTCGGCCCGCTTTCCTTGCTCCCCGTTATCGACATCAGTCCGCTCATCGCCTGGATCTTGCCGTCGTAGGCGGGCGACTTGGCTTCCGGTCCCGATTGGCCGAACCCCGAAACCGCCGCGTAGATCAGCCGCGGGTTGACCTTCGACAATTGCTTCCAGCCGACGCCGAGCTTCTCCATCACCCCCGGCCGATAGTTCTCCATCACCACGTCGGCGTCCTTGGCGAGGCGCTTCACGATGGCGACGGCCTCGGGCTTCGTCAGGTCCAGCGCGATGTTGCGCTTGTTCGAGTTGATCGCCATCCAGCTGGTTCCCAGGCCTTTGTCGGACCACTCCTTGTTCGGCGGGCCAAAGCGCATGTCGTCGCCGCCCGGCCGTTCGATCTTGATGACGTCGGCGCCGAGCAGCGCCAGCTGATAGCTGCCGAACGGCCCCGCGAACACCTGCGTAAAATCGAGGATGCGGACGCCTTTGAAAGGTTTGGACATGGTGGCCTCGGGTGTGGATTCGAGGTTGCAGGTTGGGTGAGCGGGAGCGGAAGGTCAATCGTGGAGCGAGAAGGCGTTGCCTGAAACCCTTGACGAACCCTGACACGATGGGCTCGATAGCCGACACGAGAGGTTCGAAGTCTCTCGTCACGAACAAGGATTGAGGAGGAAGTGATGGCGGGACTTCTCGCAGGGCACGTGGCGGCGGTTACCGGCGGCGGCTCGGGCATTGGACAGGGGATTTGCGAGGCCTATGCCCGTGAAGGCGCTCGCATCATCGTGCTCGACGCCAACATCGCGGGCGCGACCGAAACTGTTGAGCTGGTGACAGCGGCAGGTGGCAAGGCCTCCGCCATCAAGCTCGACGTCACTGATCGCCAAGCGTGTAACGCCGCCGCTGCCGCAATCAGCAAGCAAGGCAACATCTCCATCCTCGTCAACAATGCGGGCATCAATCGCCGCACCCCGTTCGTCGGCGACAAGGCAGCCGTCGCCAAGGATTGGGACGACATCCTGTCGATCAATCTCGACGGCATGTTCAACGTCACACATGCCTTCATCGACCAGATCCGCGCGACCAAGGGCCGGATCGTCAACATCGGCTCGATCCAGTCGTTTGTGCACGTCAACTGGCCGAACTCGGCGGCCTATACGACCTCCAAGCACGGCGTGCTCGGCTTCACCCGTGCGCTGGCGGCCGAACTTGGCAAGGACGGTGTCCGCGTCAACGCCATCGGCCCTGGCCTCATCGAGACCAGGATCAATGCCGAGGCGCGCGCCAAAAATCCGGACATGGTGGCGAACGTCATGCGCCACACTCCGCTCAATCGAGCAGGCAAGCCGGAAGATATCGCGGGACCAGCCGTGTTCCTGGCCTCTGACATGTCGTCATATGTCACCGGCTGTATCGTGATGGCTGACGGTGGATTCAGGACTGTTTGACCCGGCTCGCACCGTGCCTCGTTACGCGAAGTTCGTACCGCCTGCGGCTCTCTCATACCGGCGAGCAAAATGTTCGACCTGTCATCGACCAGCCAGGCGCCGGTATCGCTTTTACTTTGCGCCATCCGACTCCCCTGCAGGGAGCCGGCCGGATGGCGCGGGCAGCGGCGAAGCACAGGTCAAACAATCTG
>JANLQP010000350.1:0-14440 GCA_031367895.1 Hyphomicrobiales bacterium | reverse complement strand
TCATCGATAACTCGTCGGCCTGGCGCTACGACCAGGACGTGCCTCTGATCGTGCCGGAGGTGAATGCCGACGTCCTCGAACCCTACATGAAGAAGAACAACCGCAAGAACATCATCGCCAACCCGAACTGCTCCACGGCGCAGCTGGTGGTGGCCTTGAAGCCGATCCACGACGTCGCCAAGATCAAGCGCGTCGTCGTCTCGACCTATCAATCCGTCTCCGGCGCCGGCAAGGACGCCATGGACGAGCTCTGGCACCAGACCAAGGGCAAGTACGTGCCCGGCCAGGAGATCGACGCCAAGAAGTTCCCAAAGCAGATCGCGTTCAACGTCATTCCTCAGATCGACGTCTTCATGGAGGACGGATACACGAAAGAGGAATGGAAGATGCTGGCCGAGACCAAGAAGATCCTCGATCCCAAGATCAAGGTGACGGCCACCTGCGTCCGGGTGCCCGTGTTCGTCGGACACTCGGAAGCCGTCAATCTCGAGCTCGAGAGCCCGATGACGGTGGAGGAATGCCGCACGATTCTCCGCGCCGCGCCCGGCATCATGGTCGTCGACAAGCGCGAGTCCGGTGGCTACGTGACGCCAGTCGAGGCCGCTGGCGAGTTCGCGACGTTCGTCTCGCGGATCCGCGAGGATGCGACGGTCGAGAACGGTCTCGCCATGTGGATTGTTTCGGACAACCTGCTGAAGGGTGCCGCCCTCAACGCCGTACAGATCGCGGAAACCCTCATCAACCGCGGCCTGATGAAGAAGGTGGCTTAAACGCAGTTGCGCAGTGTGGGCAACCGACGCGCGGCAACAAGTACGCGCCTTCGGTTGCCCAATAGCGCATCCGGCGCGAGGATACGGCGAGGCTCGATAGCGTTAAACGGCGCGCTCAGGGAACCTGAGGGTGAGCTGAAGACGCATGCAGGTTCTGCCATTTGCCCAGCAAGCCCAAACCTGCGAGACTCCGGCCGAACCGTTCACTGCAGCCAAAGCGAGGCCCGCCTCATGGCCGACACTCCTCCCACCAAATCCGCCCGTGACGAGATCGACGTGCTCAAGGCCGCCCGCGACTGGTTGGCAAAGGACGGCAAGGTCGCGATCGCAACCGTCATCGACACCTGGGGTTCCGCGCCCGTGCCCGTCGGCGGCCAGATGGTGGTTGGCACCGATGGCCGCTTCCAAGGCTCTGTCTCCGGCGGCTGCATCGAGGGCGAGGTGATCGTCGAGGCCGAAGAGATTCTCGGTACCGGCAAACCGAAGACATTGACCTTCGGCGTCAGCGACGAGAATGCCTGGACCGCCGGCCTCCCCTGCGGCGGCCAGGTCCAGGTGTTCGTCGAGCGGTTCGAGGGCACTAGCGGCGCGAGCCTGCTGGACAAGGCCGTCAAGGCCCGCGAAGGCCGCCAGGGCCTTGTCGTGCGCACCGATCTCGACAGTGGCGCCAAGCAGGTCTTCGAGCGGAACGACAGCAATCTGCCGGACGACATCGCCGACCGCTTCTCGACCGCGAAGAGCCAGCTGAAGGAAGGCCCCGGCTCCAAGGTGTTCCTGCACGCCCTTGTCCCGCCGGCGCGCATGCTGGTGATCGGCGCGACGCATATCGGCCAGGTGCTGGCGCAGATCGCCAAGCTTTCCGGCTATGAGGTCGAGATCATCGACCCGCGCACCGGATTTGCAAACGCGGACCGGTTCCGCGACGTGACCATTCACGCGGAGTGGCCGCAGGATGCGCTGCCCCGCCTCGGCCTCGACCCCTACACCGCCGTCGTCGCGCTCTCGCACGTCGGCCACATCGACGACGAGGCGCTGAAGCTTGCGGTGAAATCACCCTGCATCTACATCGGCGCGTTGGGCTCGTCACGCAACCACGCCAAGCGGAAAGAACGCCTGACCGCTGCCGGCATCACTCCTGCCGAAATCGCACGGATCAAGTCGCCGATCGGCCTCGACATCGGCGCGCAATCGCCGGCCGAGATCGCGGTCTCTGTGATGGCCGAGGTCGTGCTCGCCGTTCGTGGCACCAAACGCAAGGCCGCCGCCGCGTAAGCTGCCGGCGGTGTCCTCGTCACCCGCAATGCGGCGTCACGGCACCTTCAGCTCGATCTCGGCGACCTTGGCACCGCGGCGTGGACGTACCGACGTTTCCCACGCGCCTTCGGCTTCCTCGCGGCAGGAGTCGAGCCGGAAACCTTCGGCGTCGTCGCCGTTTGCATTCAGCAGGCGTCCGACAAGCAAGAACAGCTGCGGCACTTCGGGTTTGCGCACCAGCGCGAACGCGCTGCCGTCGCACTCCGTCCGGCACAGCGCGATGTCATTGAGCCAGCCACCGCATTTGATGCGCCGCTCGTAGCGGATGCGGCCTCCCGAGACGACCATCAGGTCGGCGGTCATCAGCACGCGGCCACGGCCGGTCTGCTCACCGTTCGGCAGACCGAGCGCCGCCGTCATCGCCTCGCCGTTGGTGGTTTCCAGGCGCAGGCTCAGGTCCGTGACAGGATGCCGGCGTTCCCTCGGCGGGCCGATCGCGGTGGTCGGGTCGCCGGGTGGCGCCTCGACTAGGTCCAATACGCCAGCCGCGTTCACCGTGCGCAGCAGTATGCCGGGCTCAGGCGCGGCAGCCACTGCGGGCGTGGCCTTGCGAGCCTGCGCGGCAGCCTCGTCTTGGCACGCCGCCGCGATCAGCAACAGCCAGGCGGTCAACGGCTTCGAAAGTCTCACGTGAGGCTCGCTATCGGCTCGGACGCAGCAGCACACTGATTCGTGTGCCGACTATAGCGCAAACCGGACCGGTGACGCGCCGGTTGGGCAAAGGCACCGAACGCCACCCGCGGCACGACCTAAGGCACCACGACCGTCCGTCCCACGATCTTGCCGGCCTTGAGGCTCGCCAGCACCTCGCCGACATCGGCCAGCGGGCGCTTCGCGACGGGCAGCGCCGGCACCTTGCCGCTCTTTGCCAGCGCCATCATCTCGGCCATGTCCTTGAGGGTGCCGACGTAGGACCCCATGATCGTCGCGTTCTTCAATGGGATCATCGGCACGGGCAGCGATGCCGCTCCGCCGAACAGGCCGACCACGATCAGGCGGCCGCCTTTCCGCAGTGCGTTGAAGCCGAACGTGAACGATGCCGCCGCGCCGACGAAGTCGATCGCCGCCACCACGCCGCCACCGGTGCCACGCATCAGCGCCTTCACCGCATCCGCGTTGCCGGGATCGATCACGTCCTTGGCGCCTGCTGCTTTCGCCGCCGCCCACTTCGATTGGTCGATATCGGCAACGATCGGTTTTACGCCGGTCACCGCTTCTGCCATACGCACGCCGGACAGGCCGACGCCGCCCGCGCCGATGATCAGCAGGTCGCCGCCGGTGCCGAGCACGGCTTTCGCCTTTTTCAGCGCGCCGAACGCGGTCAATCCCGAGCACGCATAGGTGCAAGCCAGCGCCTCGTCGATACCGTCGAAGGCAAAAAGATACTGCGGCCCTGGCACCAGCACGTGTGTCGCGTAGCCGCCGTCGGCGTTGATGCCGAGCGCTTTCGGCGCATTGCACAGATGCTCATCCCCGGACGAGCAGATGGTGCAAGTGCCGCAACCGATCCAGGGATAGACGATGCGGCGGTCGCCGATACGGGCCTCTGTGGGATTGACGCCGTCGGCGACGGCGATCACCTCGCCGCCGATCTCGTGGCCGAGCGTGCGCGGCATGCGCACGGCCTTGCCCATGTCCACCTTGCGCCCGCCGCCAAGATCGAAATAGCCGTCCGCCAGATGCACGTCGCTGTGGCAGACACCGCAGCCGGTGACGCGGACCAGCACTTCGCGCCCCTTTGGCACCGGCGTTGCTTCGGTCTGCTTCTCGAGCGGCCCACCGAAGGCCGTGATGCGCCAACTGTCCATTGCAGTCTCCTGTAACGATCACAAACCCCACGATTGTCATCCTCGGGCTCGTCCCGAGGACCCATTGTCCAACAAATATTGTGCATGAGTTTCGTTGCAGCCATGCAGCATGCGATTTTTGTCCGAGTTCGCTGCACAATGGGTCCTCGGCAACTCGCCTTCGGCTCGGCCGAGGATGACAAAGTTAAATTTTGGAACGCGACATCAACCTTTCCCGCCGGACTCGCGGATCTGGCTCAACGTCTGGCGCGGCGTCAGTGCTTCCGGGTCGATCTTCAGCTCGATGATCGACGGCTTGCCGGCCTTGAGGCTCCGCTCGAATGCCGCCTTGAAGTCGGCGGTGCGCTCGACTGTCTCGCCGTGACCGCCGAATGCGCGCGCGTAGGCCGCGAAATCAGGGTTCACGAGCGTGGTGCCGACGACTCGCCCTGGATACTGCTTCTCCTGGTGCGCGCGGATCGTGCCGTACATGCCGTTGTTGGCGATGATGGTCACGACGTTGAGGCCGTACTGCACCGCCGTCGCGATTTCCTGGCCGGACATCAGGAAGCAGCCGTCACCGGCGAAGTTGACAACGGTTCGCGTCGGATCGGCGAGCTTGGCGGCGATCGCGGCCGGCAAACCATAGCCCATCGAGCCCGACGTCGGCGCGAGGCAGCTGCGGTAACCTTTGTACTGCATGTACTTATGCACGAAGCCCGCGTAGTTACCGGCGCCGTTGGTGACGATGCCGTTCTCCGGCATCATGTCGGAGACCATGCGCACGACCTCGGCCATCTGCACGGCGCCGGGGGTCGGCACCGCCTTCAGCGACGCCAGATACGTGTCGTTGAGTTCCTTGCGCGTGCCGCTCCACGGCGTCGATGCGGGCTTGGGCAAACTCTCGAGGACGTCCGCAAACGTTGCCGCCGTCGCATTGATCGGCAGGTCCGCGCGATAAACTGAACCCAACTCATTGCCGGCCGGATGCACGTGCACCAGCGCTTGTTTCGGGTTCGGGATCTCGATCAGCGTGTAGCCGGATGTCGTCATCTCGCCGAGCCGCGCGCCGACCACGATCAGCATGTCGCTGGCCTTGATCGCCGCCGCAAGCTTCGCATCGAGGCCGATGCCGGCGTGCCCTGCATAGCAGCGGTGGCGGTTGTCGATGTAGTCCTGGAAGCGGAACGCCGCCGCCACCGGCATATCGAACCGCTCGGCGAACGACTCGACCTGCTTCTGGATCTTCTTGCTCCAGCCGGGACCGCCGATGATCACCAGCGGGCGCTTGGCTTCGGCGAGCATCTTCTTGAACGTCGCCTGATCGGCGCCGCTCGGCGACGGCTCGGCATAGCGCGCGGCCTTGGCGTCCGCCGCCTCGCCCATGGCCGAGAGCATATCCTCGGGCAGACCGAGCACGACGGGACCCGGCCGTCCGTTCTTCGCCACATGGAAAGCACGGCTCACGTACTCCGGAATGCGATCGGTCGAGCGGATCACTGCCGCCCACTTCACGAACGAAGCGAACAGCGACTTGGTCTCGATCTCCTGGAACGCCTCGCGGTCCTCGTGCTTCTCACCGGGAAGGCCCAGGAACATAATCATCGGCGTCGAGTCCTGCTGCGCGATGTGCAGGCCGGCCATCGCATTGGCGGCACCTGGACCGCGCGTCACGAAGCAGATGCCCGGATCGCCCGTCACCTTGCCCCAGGCCTCGGCCATCATCGCGGCGCCGCCTTCCTGACGGCAGATCACGGTCTTGATGCGATTGGAATCATGCAGGCCGTCCAGCGCGGCGAGGAAACTCTCGCCCGGCACGGTGAAAGCGGCGCTGACGCCTTGCGTCTCGAGTTGGTCGATCAGGATCTTGCCGCCGTGCCGCATGGAATTGGTCCTTCTTCTTTGCGCCTTCGGATGCCCACGCTTCGTGCTTCTGTTGCCCACCAGCAACCGCGCGTGCATCCGGCGCGTGGATGTCGAAGCGTTGGGTTGGATTGGCGCCAAGCTATGCCGACTGAGCCGCAAGGTGTAGGGGAATTCTGCGGTGCCGTCGGAGGTTGCCCCGGACAAAATAAAAGGGGCTGAGCCCTGCGGCCGCCCCCAACTACGCAGATACGCCAGTTTGGACAGCGCCCCGAGTTTTCCCGGTGGTCGTCATCCATGCCCCTTCCGGCTTTCTCCCCTGAGCCGGCTAAAGAGCAGTCTCCCCAGACTTGGGCATCAAATGGCTGGACACGCAGCCTTGACCCCTTTTTTGCCAACGAGGGGGAACATAGCGGGCTGACACGCGAATGTCATCATCTCGCCACGTGAGCGTCACAATCTCGAATCGCCCATTCTGCGGGCTGATCTGCCCACGCTATTTTTTCATCCGGCACTATTGCGTGACATGTGCGCAACACCGGCTTCCGGGCGTTGCCAGTGCATCCGGAAATGGCTATGAGCCGCGTGACAGCCGTTGCGCCGGACGAATCGATGCCCGGCCGTCGCCACCTCGAGGATCCGTTTCCATGCGCCTCTCCCGCTACTTCCTGCCCGTGCTCAAGGAAACGCCGAAGGAAGCCGAGATCATCTCGCACCAGTTGATGCTGCGCGCCGGCCTCATCCGCCAGGAAAGCTCGGGGATCTATGCCTGGCTCCCGCTTGGGTTGCGGGTCCTGAACAAAGTCAACCGCATCATTCGCGAGGAGCAGGACCGCTCTGGTGCCATCGAACTGTTGATGCCGACGATCCAGTCGGCTGAGCTGTGGCGCGAGTCCGGCCGCTACGACGCCTACGGCAAAGAGATGCTGCGCATCGCCGACCGGCACGACCGCGAAATGCTGTTCGGGCCGACCAACGAGGAAATGATCACCTCGATTTTCCGGACGCACGCCAAGAGCTACCGCGATCTGCCGTTGAATCTCTACCACATCCAGTGGAAGTTCCGCGACGAGGTGCGCCCGCGCTTCGGCGTCATGCGCAGCCGCGAATTCCTGATGAAGGACGCCTATTCGTTCGACCTCGACAAGGCAGCGGCGCGGCACTCCTACAATAAGATGTTCGTTGCTTATCTCCGCACCTTCGCCCGTTTCGGCCTGAAGTCGATTCCGATGCAAGCCGACACCGGCCCGATCGGCGGCGACCTGTCGCATGAGTTCATCATTCTGGCCGACACCGGCGAGAGCGAAGTCTTCTGCCACAAGGACTACCTCGGCTTCAGCCCACCACCGCGCGCTACCAACTTCGACGACGTCGCCGGGCTGCAGGCGACCGTCGACGCCTGGACGAAGCTCTACGCGGCCACCAGCGAGAAGCACGACACCGCCGCCTATGACGCTATTTCCGCTGACAAACGCGTTTCGGCGCGCGGCATCGAGGTCGGCCACATTTTCTACTTCGGCACCAAGTATTCCGAGCCGATGAAGGCGCAGGTGCAGGGGGCGGACGGCAAGCCGGTGACGGTGCATATGGGCAGCTACGGCATCGGCCCGTCGCGGGTTGTCGCCGCCATCATCGAAGCCAGCCACGACAAGGACGGCATCATCTGGCCGGTGCCGGTTGCACCGTTCGAGGTCTCGGTCATCAATCTCAAGATCGGCGACAAGGACACGGACGCGGCCTGCGCAGCGCTCATGACGAACCTCGAAGCCGCCGGCATCGATGTGCTCTACGACGACCGCGACGAGCGCGCCGGTGCCAAGTTTGCAACCTCGGACCTGATCGGCATTCCGTTCCAGCTGATCGTCGGCCCGAAGGGCATCAAGGCCGGCGAGATCGAAATCAAGGTGCGCAAGTCCGGCGACCGTCAGAATCGCCCGGCCGATCAGGCAGCTTCCGAAGTCATTGCGCTGGTCCAGAAGGCGCGCCACCTCGCGTGACGCGCGGCGTGATGGAGCCCTTGGCGGTCGGCACTAAGCAACAACAGGAGCGTTCGTGATGGGATCGGTCGACACCAAGCCGTTCGCGCCGTTCGAGTGGTTGATCGCGAAGCGCTACCTGCGCGCCCGCCGCAAGGAGGGCTTCATCTCCGTCATCGCCGGCTTCTCATTCCTCGGCATCATGCTCGGCGTCGCGACGCTGATCATCGTCATGGCCGTCATGAACGGATTCCGGCACGAGATCTTCCAGAAGATCCTCGGCATCAATGGTCATGTGCTCGTGCACAAAATCCAGGCGCCGTTCGAGGACTACGAGGATGCAGCGAAACTGCTCGCCAAGGTTCCCGGCGTGAAAACCGCGCTGCCCCTGATCGAGGGGCAGGCGATGATCTCCTCCGACGCCAATACGCTCGGCGCCATCGTGCGCGGCATGCCCGAGGCCGGTATCAAGCAGCTGCCGCTCGTTGTGAACAACGTCAAGGACGGCACCTTCGACAACTTCGACACCGCGGGCGGCATCGCGCTCGGCATCAGGCTCGGCGCCAATCTGCGTGTCAATGTCGGCGACAGCGTCTCGCTCGTCTCGCCGAAAGGTTCCTGCACGCCGCTCGGCTGTTTGCCGCGCATCAAGCGATACCCTGTTGTCGCGACGTTCGAGCTCGGCATGTCCGAGTATGACAAGAGCATGGTCTTCATGCCGCTCGCCGAAGCGCAACGCTACTTCTCGCGCGGCAGCGAGGTCGACGTATTGGAAATCATCGTCGAGAAGCCCGACCGCCTGCAGGACTACATCGCACAACTGAAGCAGGCGGGTGGTCCGACGTTGCATTTCACCGACTGGAAGAAGCGCAACGAGACCTTCTTCAACGTCCTCGAGGTCGAGCGCGTGGTGATGTTCATCATCCTGTCGCTGATCGTGCTCGTTGCAGCGCTCAACATCATCTCTGGTTTGATGATGCTGGTGAAGGACAAGGGGCGCGACATCGGCATCCTTCGCACAATGGGCGCGACGCAAGGCGCCATCATGCGCGTGTTCCTCATGACCGGGGCGGCCATCGGCGTCGTCGGCACCTTCGCCGGGCTGATCATCGGCATCGTGTTCTGCGGGAATATCGAGTCGATCCGGCAGTTCGTACAATGGCTGACCGGCACCCCGCTGATGGATCCGACCGTCTACTACCTGACCAAGCTGCCCGCACTGATCGATCCCCGCGAAACCTTTGGCATCGTGCTGATGGCGCTGACGATCTCGGTGCTGGCAACGATCTATCCCTCGTGGCGGGCCTCCCGGCTCGATCCCGTCGAAGCGCTCCGCTACGAGTAGAAGGACTTGTCGGGCATGTAGTCTGGGTCAAGCCCTCTGCACTTGGCGCGACCCAACACGGCTTGCTCGACCCTTGGATGTCGGTCGCGAGCCAACGCGGAGCTACACTCCGCATCGGCTCTTGACCCAACGACGACGACGAGATCCGCGAAAGCCGAAGAGGTAACCGAGCAAGTGCAGGACGCCACGCCCACCTCCGCCGTGCTCGAATTGATCGAGCTTCGCCGCACCTTCCGCCAGGGTGCGCGTGAGATCCACGTGCTCGACGGCGCCGCGGCAACGCTGCGGGCGGGCCAAGCCGTGGCCCTCGTCGGTCCCTCGGGCGCCGGCAAGTCGACGCTGCTGCACGTCGCAGGTCTGCTGGAAACGCCGGACTCAGGCCAAGTCGTCGTCAATGGCCAGAACTGCGCCGGGATGGACGACGCCGGCCGTACGCGCGTGCGCCGCGCCGAGATGGGCTTCGTCTACCAGTTCCACCAGTTGCTCCCTGAATTCTCGGCAATCGAGAACGTGGTGCTGCCGCAGTTGATCCAGGGCCGCCCGCGCGCCGACGCCGATTTGCGCGCCCGCGAACTGCTGACAAGCCTCGGCCTCGGCGAACGGCTCGAGCACCGCCCGGCGGAGTTGTCCGGCGGCGAGCAACAGCGCACCGCGATTGCCCGCGCACTCGCCAATTCACCGAAGCTGCTTCTCGCCGACGAGCCGACCGGCAACCTCGATCCAAAAACGTCGGAGCACGTGTTCTCCGAACTCATTGCCATGATCGAGCGCACCGGCGTCGCTGCCTTGATCGCGACGCACAACATGGATCTCGCCAAGCGCATGCACCGGGTACTGCGCCTCGAAGCCGGGCGCCTCGTCGAGCTGAGCCCATCGAGCGTGCTCGGATAGGCGAGCAATCGTCCGCGGGCCGAGCCACGCCAGCCGGTGCGCCGACAGATCGCCAACGTCCACTTTGGCTTAGACCTGTTGTGGCCATCGTCATATTGCGCAATGGATAGGCTTCCACAACCCGCCCACCTGCGGGCACACCAGCGCAAGCAAACGGAATCCGAGCATGAGCACGCCAGTCGACTACACGCCGCCGAAGGTTTGGGTCTGGGACAAGGAGAACGGGGGGCGGTTCGCCAACATCAATCGCCCGATCGCCGGTGCCACCAAGGACAAGGAACTGCCCGTCGGCAAGCATCCGCTGCAGCTCTACTCGCAGGGCACCCCCAACGGCGTGAAGGTCACGATCCTGCTCGAGGAACTGCTCGCGCTCGGACACAAAGGCGCCGAATACGACGGTTGGCTGATCCGCATCGGCGACGGTGACCAGTTCGGCAGCGGCTTCGTCGGCATCAACCCGAACTCGAAGATCCCCGCGCTGCTGGATCGCAGCGGGCCGAAGCCGCAGCGCGTATTCGAGTCCGGCGCCATCCTGCTCTACCTCGCCGAGAAATTTGGCGCCTTCCTGCCGAAGGATCCAGCTCAGCGCACGGAAGCCTTGAACTGGCTGTTCTGGCAGATGGGCAGTGCGCCTTACCTCGGCGGCGGTTTCGGTCACTTCTACGCCTACGCGCCAGCTAAGATGGAGTACCCGATCAACCGGTTCGCCATGGAAACGAAGCGCCAGCTCGACGTGCTCGACCGGCATCTCGCGACGAACACGTACATGGCCGGCAACGAGTATTCGATTGCCGATATTGCGATCTGGCCCTGGTACGGCGCGCTGGTGAAGGGCGTGCTGTATGGCGCCGCCGAGTTCCTAGCCGTACATGAATATAAACACGTCAACCGCTGGACCAACGCCATCGCCGAACGGCCGGCCGTCAAGCGCGGGCGCATGGTCAACCGCATCCAGGGCGAGCCGTCGAGCCAGCTGCACGAGCGCCACGACTCCAGCGATTTCGAGACCAAGACGCAGGACAAGATGTAGGTTGGGTCAACCCGAGGCTCCCCCGAGGCCAATGACGATTTTCCTGCAACTTCAACCAGCAGTCGTCGGAAGCTCATCGCCGGGGTGCCGTCGGCAAGACGCTGGCTGGGTCCGGTTGCGGTGAAATGCCGTCAATCATGGAACGGAGAGCGCGCGCGCGCGTTAAAGCAAAGCGTAGCCGTGGCAACGCGTAGCCATGCCAACGCGTAGCCATGCCAACGCGTAGCCGTTGATCTCTATGACCAGCATGGCTATGTTGCGCCAGCATCAAGTGTCTTGATTGCACGGGTGCTCAGGTCAATTCGAGCGCCACGCGCTGCTCGCTCAATGTGGAGCCCCCGGCATGACTTCGGCCGCTGATCCTTTCAAAAAAGCCGCCACCGGGATCGCAGGCCTGGACGAGGTGACGGGCGGCGGGCTGCCGGCGGGACGGGCGACGCTCGTGTGTGGCGGTCCCGGCTGCGGCAAGACCCTGCTCGCCACGTCGTTCCTCGTACACGGCGCGCTCCACGACGGCGAACCCGGCGTGCTGATGTCGTTCGACGAGCGCGGCGGCGACCTCGAGGCGAACAGCCGGTCGCTCGGCTTCGATCTCGTCGAGCTGCAACGCAAGAAGCTGCTGGCGATCGATTTCGTCCATATCGACCGGCAGGAGATTCATGAAACCGGCGAGTACGATCTCGAGGGTCTGTTCATCCGTCTGGCGCATGCCGCCGACAAGGTGAAAGCGCGCCGTGTCGTACTCGACAGCATCGACACCCTGTTTGCCGGCATCCCCAACGAGGCCATTCTGCGTGCGGAACTGCGCCGCCTGTTCCTCTGGCTGAAGGAGCGCAAACTCTCGGTCATCATCACCGCCGAGCGCGGCGAGACGAGCCTCACCCGCCACGGCATCGAAGAATACGTGTCCGACTGCGTCATCGTGCTGGAGCAGCGCGTCCAGGATGAGTTGGCGACGCGGCGGCTCAGGGTCGTCAAGTACCGCGGCTCGGCACATGGCACCAATGAATATCCGTTCCTGATCACCGATACCGGCTTGAAACTCCTGCCGATAACGTCGCTCGGCCTCGCCCACACGGTGTCGGACGAGCGCGTGTCGAGCGGCATCGCGGGTCTCGATCGGATGCTTGACGGCAAGGGCTGCTACAAGGGCAGCAGCATTCTCGTCACCGGCACGCCGGGTTCGGGCAAGACCATCATCGGGGCGCAGTTTGCCCTGGCGGCCATCAAGAGCGGCGAGCGTTGCCTCTACTACCTGTTCGAGGAGTCGCATGCGCAACTGCTGCGCAACATGCGCACCATAGGTGTGGACCTCCAGCCAGCGATCACATCAGGTCAACTGCGGCTCGAATCCGTCCGGCCGACGACGCACTCGTTGGAAATGCACTTGGCGCGCATGATGCACACCATTGCGGAGTTCAAGCCAGACCGCGTGGTTGTCGATCCGCTGTCGGCGTTGCAGGCGAGCGGCACATCGGGTCAATCGCAGATCATGGTGCTGCGGCTGATCGACTATCTCAAAACGGTTGGTGCGTCGACGCTGTACCTGGCGCTGCAGGGCGGCGAGGATAGGCTCGAACTCAACATCTCGTCACTCATGGACACCTGGATCTCGGTCGAGAACCATCGTCGCGAGCGGGAGCGCGAGCGGCGGCTCACCATCGTCAAATCGCGGGGTATGCCACATTCTGAAGGTGAAAGCCTGCTCAATATCGGCGCAGACGGCGTGCATGTCACCGAACGGAGCGAGGCATCATGACCGGCGATAGTGAACGATGGGACCTCCGCCTGTATGTGGCCGGCCAGACCCCCAAGTCGGTGCGGGCAATCGACAATCTGCGGCGCATCTGCGTGGAACACCTGGAAGGTCGCTACGCCATCGAGGTGATCGATCTGCTCGAGCAACCCCAGCTCGGCGAAGGCGACCAGATCCTGGCTTTGCCGACTTTGGTTCGCCGGTTGCCCGCGCCGATCAAAAAAATCATCGGCGATCTATCCAACGAGGAGCGCGTACTCGTCGGACTTGATGTCAGACCGAAGGCTTGAGCCCGCATGACCCGCGATCCGAAAGACACGACTCCCGGCACCGCGACCGATCGCAAGCCGAACTACGTCTTGCGCCTTTACATCACCGGCACGACGCCGCGTTCCGCAAACGCGATCGCGAACGTCCGCAAGATCTGCGAGGGCCACCTCAAGGGCCGCTACGAGCTCGAGGTGATCGATATTTCACAGCGCCCCGAACTCGCGGAGGGCGAGCAGATCATCGCGGCCCCGACGCTGATCAAGAAGCTGCCACTGCCGCTGCGACGTTTCTTCGGCGACATGTCGAACACCCAGAGTATTCTGATCGGTCTGGATCTCCGCGAGACCGCCGATGCTTTGGGCAAGAATTAGGTCGTGAGCACGATGCCGCCTGCAAGAAGTCTGGATCTCGTCGCCGAAAACGCCGAGCTTCGCGCCAAGCTCGCGGAGGCGGAGGACATGCTGCGCGCGATCCGCCGGGGCGAGATCGACGCGTTGGTGATGCAGAGCGACACGGGCCCTCGCGTCTTCACTCTGCAAGGCGTTGATTCGACATCGAATCGTGCCCGTGGTGAGATGCTCGAGATCATCAGCGACGCCGTGATCGCCGTCGATGCCGATCGGCGTGTCACGTATGTCAATCCGGCGGCACGGCAGCTCTTCTCGCTCGACGTATCGGCAGCGCTTGGCAAGCCTGCGTCTGAAATTCCCGAGCTGCACGTGTTGAATGGACTGATCAACGAAAACTCCATGTCGAACGGTGAATGGCAAGGTGAGGCCGTCGATAGGGGACGGAACCGGGACAGCCCGACGCGTTACCTGGATGCAACGCTCATGGCGCGGCAGAAAGATTGCGATGGGTCGGCCGGGATACTGGCGACGTTCCGCGACATCTCCGGCCGCAAGCGGGCGGAGGCGAACGTGCGCAAGTCGGAGACCCGCTACCGACGGCTGTTCGAGGCGGCACATGATGGCGTGCTCATCCTCGATCCCGATACGCGAAAGATCATCGCCGCCAATCCGTTCATGACGGCGTTGCTCGGTTACGCGCTCGACCAGCTGATCGGCATGGAATTATACCAGATCGGTTTTCTCGCAGACGCACAAGCAAGCCGGGACATGTTCCAGACCCTGACGGCCACGCGCCAGGTCCGCTACGAGAACCTGCCGTTGCAAACCCGGCAGGGCGGACTTCGGGAGGTCGAGGTGGTGGCCAATCTCTACGACGAGGACGGCCGATCCGTCGTTCAGTGCAACGTCCGCGACATAACCGAGCGCCGGCGGGCCGAGACAGAGTCGCGCGAGCGCCAGCACTTTCTCGAGCGCATCTTCGAAGTGCTGCCCGGAGTCCTGTACATATTTGATCTGAATGAAAAACGTACCGTTTTTATCAACACCACATCCTTGGAGCTGGCTTACAGCGCGGAGGAGATTGTGGG
>JANLQP010000045.1:0-17866 GCA_031367895.1 Hyphomicrobiales bacterium | reverse complement strand
GGCGACGGCACTGCACGGTCGGCGAGGCCGTCAAGCGCACCGCAATATCGCCGGTGCATGTGTTCCTGATCGCCGGGAAGGAGGGGTAGGTCGCTGGGCAATGCGTGCGCTCAGCCATCTGGCTGTGCAGGAGTGTCCTGTCACTCTTGACCGAACCCGGCATTGCTGTGTCCAAGGTTCGACTTTGGAAGCAGGCATGCGTTGACTGATGCGCGTGGGGGACCAGCGCCAGTCTGCCCGCGGTGTTTACGCGGTTGCGGGCTCGAAATCTCATTCGGCAGGTGAATGGAGCGGGCTCAGGCCTCATCGATCAGCGGATGCGGCGCAGCGAGGCGCTGCAGGCGAGCGCGGTCAGTGATCGTGACGGTCTGACCGCTGACGGCGACGCCATGCAAGGCAAGCTGGGCGAGTGCGCGGGACAGATGCTCGGGCGTCATGCCGAGCAACGAGGCAAGCGTCCGCTTCTCGAGCGGCAGTTCGAACGCGGCCTTGCCGCGCTTCGGCGCCTGCACAAGGACATAGTTGGCGAGCCGCTCCAGGCTTGTGCGCAGCTTGTTGCTCTTGAGGCCGCGGACGAGATCTCGGTAGCGGCTCGCCAACTCGCTGACGACGGCGCGCGCAAATGCGGCGTCCTTGTCAAAGACACTGCGCACGGCATCGGCCGGTATCATCAGGATGCGCGTCGCGGCCAATGTGCGCGCCGAGGTCAAGTACACCTCATCGCGGACGACAGCTGCCAGAACGAACGTCCGGTGGGGCTGCAGGACGGCGAGCGCTGTCTCGTGGTCACCGAGCATTCCGTAGAGCTCGACACTGCCCTCGACCACGATATGCAGGAAGTCCGGCAAGTTGCCTTCGCGGATCAATTCGAGGCGCCGCGGGAATGACTGAAGAAATGCGCCATTGACCAATTGCTCGAAGTGGACCGACTCGATATCGGCGAACAGCGGAAGTCTGCGGACGAGATTGAGGTCGGCTTCGCGCATGGTCACCGTTGCGGTTGGATCACCCGTCAACGTGTTGCTCCATGCTTGATGTTTGTCAATTGCTGGTAGCGTCCCATATCGCCGTTCGGTCATACTCGTTCGAGCCGGATGTCGACCTCGCGCGCGACAAAGTTCCATTCCCGGCTCGATCTGAGGCGCGCAACAAGATCCTCGAATTGCTGGGCATGCTCCGGCGCGTACTCAAACCAGGTCAGAAAATCGAACGGCTCGCCGATGTCGCGCGCATGGAAGAGCTGGCGCGCAATGGCTGGAAGATATTCGAGGCCGATTGCCGTATGGCGCGAGTCGGTCTCGAAGATCGCGCGGCGCTCGTCTTGTGCCAACGCCCACCATGCCGCCGTCTTTTTGATCGGGATGAGCGCGGCACGACGTGCAGCCGGCCTTCCGAGCTTCTCCTGCACTGCCTGAAGCGCGGTGACCTCGTCACGCGTGGCATAGCGCAGATTGCTGACGACGCCATGCAGCGCCCAGGCCGCGGGTTGGCTCGCATCGCATTGGTTGGCCGGCATGAGTTCCACTGCCTGGGCCGCACCGAGAGCCGGGCCACGCACGGCTTTACTCGAAAGGATGCGCCAGTCGCCGGTATCTCCAGCAATGAAAGCATATCGCATTCGCGCCTCGTCTCGCTTGATTGCGCAATCGCATGCACACTGCGTCGAGTTGATTGATATTAATCAATTATATGCGTGATTAATATCATCTCAGCCATGGTGTTAATCAAGAAGCATGCCAACTCAGAAAATCAATAATTATCGCGATATTTTAATGCGTTATGCGTTTTCGGGTCGAGCACTCGAGGATCTGCTGCCTGCTGAATCATCCAGCAGTACGGCGCCCAATTGTGCAGCGCAGCGGGGATTTCTGGTCAAGGGATGGGCGCGATATGGCGGCCGCAGCGTCGGACGGTCGATCAGCCGCGCACGACGCGACGGCTGCAGGCCACGACCGTGTCCTTGTGGACATCAAGGCACGCGCAGTTGGGATGCAGAACGTCCATGACGATCCTCCATTGCGCGCCGCCGGCATGGAACGTCCGTTAAGTGAACTCTAGAAACCGTGCTCCGGGACCAAAGCGGCCCTTGGCACACTCAGGGGTTCTCTGACATTCCGGATCCAACTCAATGACCGGCTCTACCGCACCAAGAAACGACCGACCTCTGCGCCGCCGACGCCGACGCTACCTGCACTCTGCCACGGACTGGGGCCGGTTTCATCCCCAGAGGGTCGGCCCATAGGCCGGTGGTCAACTCAATGGAAATACCGGCCGGAGTCGATCACGATCGTCTGGCCAGTCATTGTGGATGTCTTGCACATCGTCACCACCTGATCGGCACAATCATCCTTGTCGGCGGCCATCTTCAGCAGCGATGACGAGGCCGAGTTCTGCACCTGCTCCGGCCGCAGGTTTGCCGTTGCCCGCGTGCCCTCGAGCAGGCCGGGCGCCACGCAATTGACCAATACCTCCGGCGCCAGCGCGACGGCCATGCACTTCGTCAGATGGATGAGGCCGGCTTTCGAGACGGCGTACGCGATCGAGGAGCCGGTCGGCCCGAGGCCCGCCACCGACGCGATGTTGACGATGCGGCCGCGGCCCTGCTTCTTCATGATCGGCGCGACGGCCTTGATGCAGTGCATCGGCCCGGTCAGATTGACATCGATGATCTTGTTCCATTCGGCGGTGGTCAAGCCGTCGAGATCCTGGAAGCGAATCGCCTTGTTGTAGGCGGCATCGTTGATGAAGATGTCGAGGCGGCCGAAACGCTTCACGACATCGTCCATCAGCTTCTCGATCTGTTTCACGTCGGTCACGTCGCAGGCGAAGGCCGCTGCCTGCACCTGATGCGAGGTCGCGATCTCGCGCGCTACTTTCTCGGCGTCGCCGATGCTCTTGGCGCAGACGACGGCGACATGCGCGCCTTCCTTCGCCAGCGCGTGGCAGATGCGCTGCCCGAGCCCGCCGTTGCCGCCGGTGACGACTGCCACCCATCCCCGCAAGTCAACCATGTGTCAGTCTCCGTTTGTGTTTCGATCGATGGGTGCCAGTCGGCGCGAACAGTGCTCGAACGGATCAGCTGCCTTCGCGGTTGTGGATGAACGGGAAGAAGTAGTCCTTCCAGCTCTTAGGCTCGGTCTTGATGAAGCCGGCCTTGTGCATGTAGGTGGCGTAAACCATCGTGCGCACGGGCGCGGCCTGATAGATGGCACCCGGCTGCGTGAACAGCCCGGCCAACTCGTCGACCGTCACCTTCTCCTTGGTCACCGAGAGATAGAGTTCGGCTGCCGCCTTCGGGTTCTTTTTCAACGACTCGCATGCTTCATCGTAGGCTGCAATGAAAGCCTCGACCGTTTTGGGATTGGCCTCGGTGAACTTCTTCGTCGAATAGATCAGGCCGACGTGCGCTGCGCCGCCGAGCGCATCCATGGAGTTCAGCACTTCCCTGATCTGGGGATTCTTCAGCGCGATCTCCTGGAACGGCGATGCGATGAACGAGCTTGTCACCTCGTGGCCAGGATTGAGCAGGGCGCCGAGCGAATCCGGATGCCCCATCTGCACCTGGTTGGTCAGCAGCTTCTCGTTTGCCTTGTCGTCGCCCCAGGCCTTCTGCAGCGCGATGCCGAGCGTGATGGCCTGCATCGACATCTTGATCGTCGGCAGCGAGATGCGGTCGTTGGGCGTGAAATCCTTGATCGTCTTGATGTTCGGATTGCGCGTCACGAGTTTGAACGGCAGCCCCGAAAGGCCGGTGATCGCTTTCACGTCGCCATTGGTCTTGCCCCAGAGCAGCAGCATGTTCGAAACGCCGCTCACCACGATGTCGATGCCGTTGGCGAGGAGCGCGTCATTGGCCGCGCCGCCGCTCATCACGGTCACCCATTCGATTTTCGGTGCGCCAAGCCCCTTGGCCGCCAGATGCTTCTCCAGGATCTTCTGCTGCTCCAGCATGATCACAGGTGCGTAGAGGGCGCCCGGTTGCTTGGTGATGCGGATCATGTCCGTTTCGGCGAAAGCGGACGTTGCGGTCGCCATCGCCAGCAGACTGGCCGCGATTGCGATCTTGAGAGACTTCATCGGCGTTCCTCCCACGTGCTCGTGCAGAGCTCGCTGGTTGATCGAGCGTCGCCAACCCAACATGGAATGATGCCGGGCCTGTGGCAAGCAAGCGCGCGTCTCTCCACGAGGGATTATGCCGGCGAGGGATGTGAACTCGCCTTGCGCAGACAGCACGATCGCCAAACAAGGCAACAGGTGTAAGCTCGGGGCTGAAACGTGATTGCCATCGGACCCGAGCATTCGTGGTCCATCCCCTGCCCAGCGAACCCCGAGGAGTTGCCCGTGCCCGAACCCATTGCGCTGCTGCCCACCGACATTTCCGTTGATCGCAGCGATGCGGCGATTGCCGTCGTCACCATCGGCCGGCCGAAGCGGCGCAATGCCATGACGCTCGCCATGTGGCGGGAGATGGCCCGCGTCTTTGCCGGGCTCGGTGCCGACACCAGCGTTCGCGCGATCATTTTGACGGGATCGGGCGGCGCCTTCTCGGCCGGTGCCGACATCCTGGAATTCCCGGCGGTGCGCGCGACCGTTGCCGACGGCCGCGCCTACGAGGAAGCCGGCGACCATTGCCAGACCGCTATCGCCAGTTCGCCGAAGCCGACCATTGCCGCGATTTCCGGGCCTTGCTTCGGCGGTGGTGTCGGGTTGGCGCTGGCCTGCGATTTCCGCGTCGCCGACCCGTCCGCTTACTTTGCGATTCCGGCTGCCCGGCTCTCCAACGTCTACGGGGTTGTCGAGACGCGCGCGCTGTTCGATGCCGTCGGTGTCGCCGCTGCCAAGGAAGTGCTGTTCACCGGCCGCCGCTATGACGCGAACGAGGCGCATGACATCGGCCTTGCGACGCATCTCGCGACCAGCGATGCACTTGCCGCAGCCCGCACAGTGGCCGCCGGCATGCGCACGTCGGCGCCGCTGACGATCAAGGGCACCAAGGTGATCCTGGAGGCGATCGCGCGAGCGGAGACGGCCGAGCGCAGTGGCGCCATTCATGCGGTCAAGGACGAAGCAATGGCCAGCGCCGACTACAAGGAAGGCGTGGCTGCGTTCGCCGCGAAACGCGATCCGGTGTTCCGAGGCGTATGAGGGCCTGGATTTCTGGTCTTGTCTGGCTGGGGCGGAAGGGTTCGAACCTTCGCATGGTGGAATCAAAATCCACTGCCTTACCACTTGGCTACGCCCCAAAGCGCGCGGACCATAGCGACTTGGGCCCCGGCCCGCAACGCTTAGTCCACGGCGAGACGTGTCCGATTTTCTGGAACCACCGCCCCAGCCGCGCGTTGATAGCAGACTGGAGCGCGTGACAACTGCTCTATGCGCGAGAAGCTCTTGCGCTGCAGCAATGTTTCGATGCAGCGCCGTGGTTAACCGGAGTTCATCGCTGAACATCTGTCAGCTGGCACTATTCGGAAAAATGCGTCCGAAATTTCTTGACGAGGCGCATTTATGTCGCATCAATATATCTGTGGATATGATCCGTGCAGCGAGTTGGCGTGGATGTGGCGGTCCACAAACGTGAGGGCGTTAGTCATGAGCATCGAACAACTGCAGATGGCGGCCAAGGCGGCGGGCTTCGCAATGGCGGCGATGGAGGACGATCTGGCGGATGACGCTCCGGTGGTTGTGCGTCCGGCGCCGGGCACCGCGGTTCTGGTGCTGCCGGCCGCGCAGAAGCCGACGATCAGCGCTATGGATACTCTAATGTCAGGATCGGCCTGGGTTCGCGGGTTTCTGCCGGGTAGCGGAACGCGAGCGACGGCCTGAGCCATTCGACGCAGCACGGTCATCGGGGCGGAGCCACGGCTTCGCCCTTTGCCGTTTCGGCGACCCAATCGAGCACCAGCCCGTAGTTCTGCGCGATCCACAGATGCCCTTCGTCGGGTAACGTCGTCAGCGTGCAGCCGGGCAGGCGCGTAGCCAACCGATGCGCCGCCGAAATCGGCACATTCAGGTCGGCGGTACCGATCCACAGGCGGGCGGGCGTAGTCGCATTGCTCAAAGGCACGCCCCATGGCCGGCCGAAAATCCCGAGATCGATCACCGGTCCTTCCGGTCCAGGCCGCAACCCCTCGATGAAGGCGCGCGCGAGTCGTGCCTCGTGTTCGCCGGTCGCAAGAATCCGCTTGTCGGCCGGTGGCACCTGCGACATCGCGATCCGCATCGCGCGCGCCGGTGATTTCTGGAGCATCCAGCGGAAGCCTGAGAACACAAATCGCACCACACGCGGGCTCGCGGCCAGTGGTCCGAAGCAAAAACGATGGAACGTCGAGATCTCGCGGTCCGTCTCGTCCGCTATCGGCCCGACTGGTGCAAACAATGCCAATGCCGCGACGCGGCGCCCGAGGCACGCCGCGAGTGCTGCCGCAAAGGGACCGCCACCGGAAACACCGAGCACTGCGAACCGATCGAGACCCAGAGTATCGGCGAACCGGCTGATATCGTCCGCAAACCCCCTGAGCGACGGCGTGCGGTGCGCGTCGCTGCCGCCATAGCCCCAGCGATCAATCGCGATGACATTGAGACCGAGCCTGATCGCGTGAGCTTCGGACGATGCGAACTTCAAACGTGATCCGGGCGTTCCGTGCAGCGCGAGCAGCGGATAGCCGTCCGGCGGGCCATAGCGCCGGTAGGTTATTTGTCTGCCGTCAGTGAGGCTGACGCTAGCGTCAGTTCCGGGGACCGGAGTCATGTCAGCCAATCACCCGGCGAACCATTTTGACGCCACGAACACCAGCGCCAGCAGCAAGGCTCCGCGCCGATAAAACCGGCACGTCGGGCAGGCCCAGGCCTCTCGAAGTTTTTGTTGCCACGGCATCGGACAATTCTATGCACGGTTTCGCTGGGTCGCCGGTTGGGCTCGATCCATTGCTCCAAACACGAGAGGGGACGCGTTGGCATCCCCTCTCTCGATCACAACGTTATCGCGGGCTGTTACTTCTTCTGAATCCGGTAGACCTCGTGGCAACCCTTGCAGGTCCCGCCGACGGCACCCCACGCGGCCTTGAAGGCGTCAGGGCCTTTTGCGGCCTCGGTTGCGGCAGCTGCAGCCGCCGTTGCCAATCCGGTTGCCTTATCTTCGAAGTCCTTGAAAGTTTCCCAGATTTTTGGCGACGCGGTCGTCTCGCCACCCGTCTCGGAGCCCTTCGGGAACAGCTTCACCAATTCCGGCACACTGCTCGCGACCTTGGTCATCGAATCCGCGGCTGCTTTCGCGTCATAGGCGATTTCGCCCTTGATCATCTGGTTCGATGCCTTGGCTGCAGCGCCGACCCCCTTCATGATTTCTTTCCGCTTGGCGATCGGATCCTGCGCCGATACGCCAGAAGCGACAACCGCCAAAGCTGCCGCGAGCGACAGACCGGCCAGCAAACTCGACCTTTTCATGGAGATTCCCTGTGAAAGTCCCACCTGCGGGATGACACGCCCTTGATCAGACGCCCTCCCCGTATCGTATCTAGCCTAGGGTTGCCTAGCCACGGAACAAAATTTTCGTGATCACGCACGTCGCCGTCGACAAACGACCGACCGTGCCCCCCCAAACAGCTCGCGATCACGTCGCGTCATACTTTCGATCGCCCGTGGCGGAAGCGCCAGCAGGGCTTCTTCATCCGCAAGCAGCTCAGTTGCGCGCGCAACCGGACCGAGCAACCGTTCGGCGGTTCGCTTGAACCAAGACCTGATCATTTCCGTTACTCCTCAAAATGAACGACGATCATTTGCAATGATATGAGAGCGAACGGCGTTCATGTCAAGAGCGCGACGCGCGTGCCAAGCCAGTTGCAGCTGCCGCCACCAATGGGGTAGACACTTGGCATAAAACATCTTTCGTGGCTGTTCTGGTGCGAGCGAGCGGCTTGCGGTACTCAAGATCCCACGGCACTGTCAAAACGGTGCGACTCTTGGCGGCCTTGCGGAACAAGGCTTGCCTATAGCACCGCTTAACTCTTGCTTTGACGCAATCGGTCCTGTGGCAAGCGCACTCAATCGGCCATCCGCGGTTTGTACCGGCCGGCGGCAAACCATCAGATCTCAAGCTTCTAACGGGCAGCTCGACAATGGCTAATGACCCCTTCTCGCTGAGCGTTCCAGGTAAAGTCATCCAGAACCTCGGCCACATCGAGCTGCTGGAACATGCCGTCCGAAAGGGCGAGGGGCGCTTGGCATCGACCGGCGCTTTCGTCGTCGAGACCGGAACGCATACCGGCCGTTCGGCGCAGGACAAGTTCACGGTCCGCAACGAGGTAACCGAGAAACAGATCTGGTGGGACAACAACAAGTCCATCACCCAGGCGCAGTTCGACGTGCTGTACGCCGATTTCCAGGCGCATGCCCGCGCGCGCGAAATGTACGTGCAGGACCTCTATGCCGGTGCCGACGCGGGCCATCGGCTGCAGGCCCGGATCTTCACCGAGTACGCGTGGCACGCGGCGTTCATCCGCCATCTGCTGCGCCGTCCGGACGCCAAGGATCTCGCTGGATTTACGCCGGAATTCACGGTCGTCAACCTGCCGAGCTTCCGCGCCGATCCGGCCCGCCACGGCTGCCGTTCGGAAACCGTAATCGCCTGCGATTTCGTCCGCCGCCTCGTGCTGATCGGCGGTTCGTCCTATGCCGGCGAGACCAAGAAATCGGTGTTCTCGTTCCTCAACTACTTCATGCCGGAGCACGGCGTGATGCCGATGCACTGCTCGGCAAACGTTTCGCATGAAGGCCAGTCGGCGATCTTCTTCGGCCTCTCCGGCACGGGCAAGACGACGCTCTCGGCTGATCCGAAACGCGTCCTGCTCGGCGACGACGAGCACGGCTGGTCCGACAACGGCGTCTTCAATTTCGAGGGCGGCTGCTACGCCAAGACGATCCGCCTCTCGAAACAAGCGGAGCCTGAGATCTGGGACGCCTCGAACCGCTTCGGTGCGGTGCTCGAGAACGTGATTTTGACCGGTCGGAACCGCGAGCCCGATTTTGACGACGGCAAGCTGACCGAGAACACGCGTTCGGCCTATCCGCTCGAATTCATCGCCAATGCCAGCGATACTGGAACGGCTGGGCATCCGAAGAACATCGTCATGCTCTGCGCCGACGCGTTTGGTGTGTTGCCGCCGATCGCCAAGCTGACGCCGAGCCAGGCGATGTATCATTTCCTCTCGGGCTACACGGCCAAGGTCGCCGGCACCGAGAAGGGCATGGGCAACGAGCCGCAAGCCACGTTCTCGACCTGCTTTGGCGCGCCGTTCATGCCGCGTCATCCGAGCGTCTACGGCAATATGCTGCGCAAGCTGATCGCCTCACACGGCTCGGACTGCTGGCTGGTCAACACCGGCTGGACCGGCGGCAAGTACGGCACCGGACACCGCATGCCGATCAAGGCGACGCGTGCGCTGCTCGACGCGGCGCTTTCGGGCGCCCTGCGCGGCCAGCCGATGCGCATCGATCCGATCTTCGGCTTCGAGGTGCCAACGGCGCTCGAAGGTGTCGATGCGAAGATCCTGAACCCGCGCGAGACCTGGGCCGACAAGATTGCCTACGATACGCAGGCACGCGCCCTCGTCGCCATGTTCAACAAGAACTTCGCCAAGTTCGAGGCCCACGTCGATGCCGACGTCAAGTCAGCCGCCCCCACGCTGAAGCAAGCGGCGGAGTAGGGGCGAACGACCGACGGAAGTTTGCAGCGGGCGGCCCATCGAGCCGCCCGTTTTGGTTCGAGGGTTGGAAATTCAGCGCAAATCGGTCGCGGTCACCAGTGCACGGAACAACAGGCCCGCGGCCTTGAAGTTCTCAGCGGCGCCCTCCTGCCGGTCGACAACGGTGAGCACCAGCACGACGTCGCCGCCATCCTTGCGCACGGCTTCCACAGCTTTCATCGACGAGCCGCCCGTGGTCGTCACATCCTCGATGATGACGACCTTGCGGCCCTGCAGGCTCTCGCCGCGACCGAGGCCATCGACGAGGCTTTGCGTGCCGTGATCCTTGGCTTGCTTCCTGACAAAGAAAGCGGCCACCGGTTTGCCGCGCGCGAAGCTTGCCGCTGATGCAACGGCTGCGAGTGGAACTGCGCCCATCTCGAGGCCGCCGATCATGTCGGCATTCGTGCCGTCCAACGACTCGGCGATCAATGCGCCGAGAAGATGCGCGCCCTCGGGGTCGAGCATCGTCGGTTTTAGGTTGCAGTAGAAGTCGGACGTGCGCCCGGACGCGAGCTTGAACACGCGGCCAGTTTCGACTGAACGACGGCGGATGATCTCGATCAGGCGGGCGCGGCTCGGGGTTGCGGTGGTCATGCGGAACTCCTGGCTCGGTGATGGGATTGCACCAATGCAGCGAGCTTATCGAATGAATGGCGCGTTCTGGCCAGAGGGCGAGCTTCGATATTCACGCCAAATCGGATGCGCTTGCCAGGAACCCACTGCGTGGCGCACGCTGGTCAAAACCACCATCGAGAGGAGCCGCACATGAAATTCGGGCTACGCTACTGCAACACCGGCCGCTACGTCGATCCGGTCATGGCCGTCGAGTTGGCACACGCCGGCGAGGAGGCGGGATTCGAGTCGATGTGGACCGTCGAGCACACGGTCGTGCCCGGCGGCTATGGCTCCACCTACCCCTACGCCGAGGGTGGCAAAATGGCCGGCGGCAAGGACGACATTCCGCTGCCCGATCCGCTGATCTGGATGGCCTACATCGCCGCGCAAACGAAGCGCATCAAGCTCGCGACAGGGATCATGATCCTGCCGCAGCACAATCCGGTGGTTGTGGCCAAACAGGTAGCAACGCTCGATCACATGTCGGGCGGGCGCATTCTGCTCGGCATCGGCGTCGGTTGGCTGAAGGAGGAGTTCGAGGCGCTGGGTGTGCCGTTCGAGGATCGCGGCCGCCGCATGGACGAGTATATGATGGCGCTGCGCGAACTCTGGGGCGAAAAGCCGACGTTCGAGGGCAAGTACGTCAAGTTCCGCGAGGCCTACTGCCGTCCGCGCCCGGTCAACGGCACCGTGCCGCTGATCGTCGGCGGCCATTCGCCGGCAGCCGCCAAACGCGCGGGCAGATTGGGCGACGGATTCTTCCCCGCACGCGGAGCGCCGGCCGACCTGTTCGCGCTGGCGCGACAGGCAGCGGTCGATGCCGGGCGCGATCCGGCCAAGCTCGAGTTCACGACGGGTCTGCCCGACAAGCTCGACGAGATTCCTGCGTTCGCCAAAGCCGGCGTCAGCCGGATTTTGGTGCCGACGACGCCGATGGGCGGGCTTGCAGCGGCGATCAGCGGTCCGAAGGACGTGGCCAAGTGGCGGGCCATCATCGCCGATCATGCGGGTGTGTAATTTTCAAACTGTCGGCAACGCCGCCTTGCCGGTCGCACCCTGCTCGGCGCGGGCGATGAATTCGATCAGGCGCTCAGAGCACGGCACGGCATGCGAAAACGGCAGTCCGTGCCGCACGCCCGGAAACACCATCAGTTCGGCATCGCGGACGTGCTCGGCCAATTCCACGCCCATGCGTGCCGTCACGAAGGGACTGCGATCCGGCATCAGGATCAGCAGCGGGCATTTGATCTTCGGCAGCTCAGGCGTGAGATCCGTGACCGCCAGCAGTTCGCCATAGCCGACGGTGACGTGATCAGGCGATTTGTCCTGCACGGCATGGAACCAGGCATGCTGCGCTTCGGTCAGGGCGCCGGACACAAACCGCTTCTCCATCATGTCGCGGCTCCAAGGCTTGACGCCCGTCCGGCGGAACTCCTCGCGCCAGCCGCTGACGTATTGGATTCCCATGCCTTTGTAGGCCGTGTTGCTGACAGTGGCCGATGCGACGCGATCGGGATGCCGGGCGGCTGCAGCCAGCACGATCGTGCCGCCAAAGGACTCGCCGACCAGATGCACGGGCCCAGGACCGGCCAGAGACGCCATCTCCATCAGGTCGGCGACCAGCTCGTCGACCGTGAAAACGTGATCTTTCGGTGGCACGTCGGATTGGCCATACCCGCGGAAGTCGTAGCGGAGGCAGGCCCGCTCCGCCGCGACTGCCGGCAACCAGCCTGCCCAGATGTCACGGTTGGTGCCGATGCCGTGGTGGAACACGACGGGCGCTGCGTCCCTGACCCAGGGCGCACGGATATCGGTCTTCGAATAGCCGAGGCCACGTTTGCTGCGGTTCATCTCGTGCATCATGGGCCTCGTTCGCTGGGAAGCCCGGTTGCGGGCCCGGGTAACCTAGGTGCTGGCGCATCCAACGGTCAATTGCGGCAACAACGGTCCAGCCAAGCGAGGGCCGAAGAAAGACAAATTGTCGTGCCGGGCTTGCTCTGGCCTCGTTCCTTGGATAGCAAGAGGTGGCATAAAGACGACGATCCGGGGCCGTGCGTTGTGCGGCACAACCGGACACAAGTCCGTTTGGGAGGAGTTTGCGTTGCAGCATAGTCTGTCAGCGTTGGGCGTTGCACAATCTGGAATCGGCACTGATACCGAGATCAGTAGCGTGTGCCCGGGCTCGGGAACCGACGTCCCCATTCTCGAGATCAACGATCTGCACGTCCATTTCGTGACGTCGCACGGTACGGTTCGCGCGGTCGAGGGCCTGACCTATTCCGTCCGCGCCGGCGAGATGGTGGCCATTGTTGGAGAGTCCGGTTCGGGCAAATCCGTGTCGGCGCTGGCCGTCATGCGGCTGCTGCCGCCAAATACGTCGCGCATCAAGCATGGCGATATCCGCTTCGAAGGGCGCCCGCTGCTCGGCCTCGACGACGAGGAGATGCGCAAGATCCGCGGCCGCCACATCTCCATGATCTTCCAGGAGCCGATGACCTCCTTGAACCCGGTCTTGACGATCGGGCTGCAGATCAAGGAGCCGCTGCTTATCCACATGGGCATGAACGAGGAGCAGGCGACCGCGCGAGCCATCGAGCTTCTTACCCTCGTCGGCATCACGGACCCCGCCAACCGCCTCGCGCAACATCCGCATCAGCTTTCTGGCGGCATGCGCCAGCGAGTCATGATCGCGATCGGCCTCGCCTGCAATCCGAAGCTGCTGATCGCCGACGAGCCGACCACCGCACTCGACGTGACGATCCAGGCGCAGATACTCGAATTGATGAAGGATCTCTCCCGCCGCCTCGGCATCGCCGTGATCGTCATCACGCACAACCTCGGCATCGTCGCCCGCTACGCCGACCGCGTGAACGTCATGTACGCCGCCCGGTTGGTGGAAAGCGGCACGGCCGAGGCCGTTTTCGCCCGCCCGCTGCACCCCTATGCCCGCGGCTTGCTCTCCGCTGTGCCGCGCCTCGACCGCGGTCGTTCGGCGAAGCTGGCGACCATCGAAGGCTCGCCGCCGAACCTGCTCAACCCGCCGGAAGGTTGCCGGTTCGCGCCGCGCTGCCGGTTCGTCTACGAGGCCTGCAAGCACGTGCCGGCCTTCGCCGAGATCGAGCCCGGCCATTTCTCCGGCTGCCACCGCTCGCCCGAGATCGAAGCGTTGGATCGGCCGGAACCGCCGCTCGCCCAAGGCGCGCTGCACACGAACGTCGCGGCGTCTGAAACGCCGATGCTGGACATCCGCCATGCCAGCAAGTTCTTCAACGTCGGCGGCGGCTTCATGCGTGGCCCCGTCAAGCTGGTGCGCGCCGTCAACGACGTGTCGCTGATCGTCAAGGCCGGTGAAACCGTCGGCTTGGTCGGAGAATCCGGTTGCGGCAAGTCCACGCTCGGCCGTCTTGTGCTGCGCCTCGAGGACCCGACTGCCGGCGAGATGATCTTCGACGGGGTCGATCTGGCCCCGCTCGGGCGCCGCGAAATGACCGACGTGCGCAAGAAGATGCAGGTGATCTTCCAGGATCCCTACTCCTCGCTCAATCCGCGTATGACCTGCGGCCAGATCATCGCCGAGCCGATGCACGTGCATAAGCTCCGCCCGAAGGACCAGATCGACGACCGCGTTGCCGAGCTGTTGCAGCTCGTTGGTCTCTTCCCGTACATGGCGCTGCGCTATCCGCACGAGCTCTCGGGTGGGCAGCGCCAGCGCGTCGGCATCGCCCGCGCGCTAGCGGTCGAGCCGCGCGTCATCGTCTGCGACGAGGCCGTCTCCGCGCTCGACGTATCGATCCAGGGGCAGGTGATCAACCTGCTCGAAGATCTGCAGCAGAAACTCGGCCTCACGTATCTCTTCATTGCCCACGATCTGGCAGTCGTTCGCCACATATCGACACGTGTCGCCGTCATGTACCTCGGCCGCATCGTCGAGTTCGCGACGTCGGAGGAGCTGTTCGCCAATCCGAAGCATCCCTACACGCAAGCCTTGCTGGCTGCCGCGCCGGTGCCCGATCCCGTGATCGAGCGCACGCGGCCGCGGACCATCATCAAAGGTGAATTGCCGAGCCCACTCAACCCGCCATCAGGCTGCGTCTTCCATCCGCGATGCCCGAAGGCGACAGAGGAATGCAAGAAGGCCGTGCCGCCGACCGTCGAGATTTCGCCGGGCCACACCGCCGCCTGCATCCACGTTTGATTGCTTCCAGCGCGGAGCTTGATGCGCGCGCCACTGACCGGAGGTTCCGTTGAAGAGACTTGTGAAACTCGCCATCGCCATTAGCGCATTGGCCCTCGTTGCGAGCGCGCCTGGGCTGGCACAAACGCCCAAGAAGGGCGGCATCCTCAATTACGCCGTCGTCGCCGAGTTGCCGACGAGCGACTGCCACGCCGCTACGACTTTCGCCATGGTGCATCCGGTGGCACCGCAGTATTCGACATTGCTGCGCATCGCCGGTCCGCACGACAAAAGCCGGATCGAGGGCGACGTCGCAGAATCCTGGGAAAAGACGGCGGACGGCCTCACCTACACGTTCAGGCTGCACAAGGGCGTGAAGTTCCACGACGGCAGCGACATGACTTCGGCCGACATCAAGGCCACCTATGATCGCATACGCAATCCGGTGGAGGGCGTCGTTTCCATGCGCAAGGCGCTGCACAGCGCCATCAAGGATATCGAGACGCCGGACGCGCATACGGTCGTTTTCAAGCTTTCCCAGGTCGACGCTTCGATTGATCTGCAGTTCGCCTCACCTTACAACTGCATCTACAGCGCCGCAGAGCTCGCAAAAGACCAGCAATACCCGATGAAGAAAGTGATGGGCACCGGCGCCTTCCAATTCGTCGAGTACGTCAAGGGCTCGCATTGGGTCGGCAAACGCTTCGACCAGTATTTCATCAAGGATCGCCCCTACCTCGACGGCTTCAAGGCCTTCATGGTGAAAGGTGCCGTCGTGGTCGCCGGTCTGCAGGGCGGCCAGTTCGACGCCGAGTTCCGCGGCCGCTCGCCGGCAGAGCGCGATACCCTGGTGAAGGCCATGGGGGACAAGGTCACCGTCCAGGAAGGACCGTGGATCACCAACATCAACCTCTACGTCAACACCGAGCGAAAGCCTTTTGACGATGTGCGCGTGCGCCAGGCTCTGACACTCGCCTTCGACCGTTGGGGTGGCAGCGAAAGTCTCGGCAAGATCTCGCTGATCAAGGGTGTCAGCGGCACATTCCGTCCAGGCGCGTCCTGGAACCTCCCGATAGCTGAGTTGGAAAAGCTCCCGGGCTTTGGCCGCGATATCGAGAAATCACGCGCCGAAGCGCGGCGCCTACTCAAGGAAGCCGGGCAAGAGAACCTGAAATTCAAGTTGCTCAATCGCCAGCTCGGCCAGCCGTTCCAGCCGGCCGGCATCTTCGCCGTCGATCAGTGGCGCCGCATCGGTGTCACGGTGGAGAACCAGGAGATCGAGACGACGCCTTACTTCCAGGCGATCGAGAGCGGCAATTTCGACGTCGGCGTCAACAACATCTCCGACTTTGCCGACGATCCGTCGGCGCAGTTCAACACGCTCGTCAGCAAGAAAATGTCGACGATCTCGTACGCGCGGCACAGCGACGAGAAGCTCGATGATCTCTTCACGAAGCAGGCGCGCGAGGTCGATCCGGCGAAGCGCATGGCACTGGTCAACGAGTTCGAGCGGCACGTGCTGACCCAGGCGTACGCATTCCCGGTGCTCTGGTATCAACGCATCGTCGTCAATAATGCCAAGGTCAAGGGCTGGGAGCTGCCGCCGAGCCACTTCACCGGCCAGACGCTGGTCGACGTCTGGCTCGACCAGTGAAACGCGGTGCTGAGGCCATAATGTTCATGGGAGTACGTCTGTTGTTCTCGATATTTACGCATCGCGTAGCACTTGCGGCCATTGCCGCAACCGGCGTTCTTGCTACGCCAGCGTTGGCGCAGGAACCGAAGAAGGGCGGCACACTCAACTTCGCCGTCGTCGCCGAGCCGCCGACAACCGACTGCCACGCGGTGACGACGTTCGCGTTCGCGCATCCCGGCCGCCCGCATTACTCGACGTTGCTGAAGTACGAAGGTGATCACACCAACTTGCAAATCGTCGGTGATCTCGCCGAGAGCTTCGAGCAGGCGAAGGACGGCCTCACCTACACCTTCAAACTGCACAAGGGCGTGAAGTTCCACGATGGCGCCCCACTGACCTCCGCCGACGTCAAGGCCAGCTACGAGCGGATCTTCAATCCGCCGGCGGGCGTGGTCTCGGTGCGCAAGGCGCTCCACGCGGACATCAAGGAGGTGGAGGCACCGGACGAGCACACGGTCATCTTCAAGATGAAGGCCGTGAATGCGTCGATGCTCACGCACTTCGCGTCGCCCTGGAACTGTATCTATCGCGCCGAGAAGCTGAAAGAAGATCCGCAGTTCCCGGCCAAGACCATCCTCGGTACCGGCGCGTTTCAGTTCGTCGAGTACAAGAAGGGCGAGGTGTGGATCGGCAAGCGTTTCGACGGCTACTTCCGCCCCGGCCGGCCCTACCTCGACGGCTATCGCGCGCTGTTCGTCAAATCGAACGCGGTCGCGACCGGCATGATCGGCGGCCAGTTCGACGCCGAGTTCCGCGGCCGCACGCCGAAAGAGCGCGACCAGATCATGGACGGCCTCAAAGACAAGGCCACGTTGATCGAAGGTCCGTGGGTGACGTCGCTGCTGTTCACGTTCAACACCAAGCGCAAGCCGTTCGATGACGTCCGCGTCCGCCAGGCTTTGACGCTCGCGGTTGATCGCTGGGGCGGCTCGCAGAACATCTCGAAGATCACGATGCTCAAGTACGTCGGCGGCCTGACGCGCCCAGGCTACGAGTACAATCTGCCCGAGGACGAGCTGATCAAACTGCCGGGCTTCGGCAAGGACATCGAGAAGTCGCGTGAGGAAGCCAAGCGCCTGCTCAAGGAGGCCGGCGTCGGCCCGCTCAAGATCAAGCTCGTCAACCGCAACGTCGGCGAGCCCTATATTCCGGGCGGCGTGTTCCTGATCGATCAGTGGCGCCGGATCGGCGTCGAGACCGAGCACAGCGTGCTCGAGACGAAGCTGTTTTTTGACGCGATGTCGGCCGGCAACTTCGACGTGCTGATGGAATTCATCTCGGATTTCGCGGATGACCCGTCGGCACAGTTCGACAAGTTCCTGACGTCGGAGAAATCGAGCCAGGCGGCGTCCGGGCATTCCGACAAGCTGCTGGACGAACTCTTCGACAAGCAGGCGCGGACGATCGACGTCGTCGAGCGCAAGAAGCTGACGCACCAGTTCGAGAAGCACGCGTTGACCCAGGTCTACTCGGCGCCACTGCTGTGGTGGCAGCGCATCATCGTGCTGAACAAGAAGGTGAAGGGCTGGCAGAACCAGGCCAACCATTTCACCGGCCAGGATCTGACCGACGTCTGGCTGGACGAGTGACAATTCCCCTCTCCCCATGCGTCTGCACGTCGATGGGGAGAGGGTTGGG
>JANLQP010000043.1:0-31965 GCA_031367895.1 Hyphomicrobiales bacterium | reverse complement strand
CACGGCGACCGCGAACAGCAGCGCCTCGAACCAATTGCCCTTGCTCAGGCCGTTGATCAGAAACACCATGGGGACCATGACCGCGATGAGGCCGAGCATCATCCAGGTAAAGCGGGTGATGCCCTTGTCGAAGCTCGTCTCGGCGCGCTGCCCGGCGATCGTGCCCGCGACTTGGCCAAAGGCCGTGCGGGCGCCGGTGAGCACGACGACACCACAGCCGACGCCGCTGACGACGGAGCTGCCCATGAAGCAGATGTTGGGGAGATCGAACGGCGTCTCCGCGTTGCCGGCGTGGGGTTGAGCATTCTTCTCGAGGGGCATCGCTTCGCCGGTCAGCGCCGACTGATTGATGAACAGATCCTTGGCTGAGATCAACCTCACGTCAGCGGGGATCATGTCGCCGGCCGACAGCAGCACGATATCGCCGGGCACGACCTGTGCGATCGGCACGTCGCTGTGGCCATCCGCTGTCCCGCCGTCCGCCGAAGTGCCGTTTTGGCGGCGCACAGTCGCGTTGTTCTGCACCATCCGACGCAGTGCGGCAGCCGCGTTGGTGGAGCGATGTTCCTGATAGAACCCAAGGGAGATGCTCAGCAGGACCATGATCGCGATCACGAGCGCAGCCCTGCGGTCACCGAGGAAATAGGATGCCGCAGCGAGTGCCAGCAGGAGCATGTTCAGGGGATTGATCGAGCGGGTGACGATCTCGACGAGGATCGTCTGGCGCGCTTCGTGAGCCACCTCGTTGGGGCCGACCAAGCGCTGCCGAACTCCGGCCTCTTCTGTCGTCAAGCCATTCGCCGAGCTGCCGAGCCGCTGCAGCGCCTCTTCCAGGGAAACGCCCCCAACCTCAGTGAGAGCCACGCTGCTCGCCGCGGACCCTGCTGTAACGGCGGATGCGGGACGTCGAACCCGGGCCGGCAGGGACGCAATAAAGTCCATCAGGTGATGCCAGCCCATCCAGCGCACTCCTCGACACACCGCCAACTTTCGGCCCTATGGAAACGTACTCGGCGGCGAGCAGTTCCACGCGCCCGAATTGGTTCACGCTCATTTGCTGTTTTGAATTGCATAAAGAAAAGCAGTTACCATAGCTCTTGCATCGTGCGGGCGAAGGGGCGCCGCGCCGAAGCTTCGCGATGAAGCCCACGCACGGTTTCTGGTAAATGGCATCTTTGAAATCGCCTTCGACGATCGCGTGCCGGAATGGCCGCGACTGCCACCATACTGGTTAGAGTTGCAACCAAGTAGATTAATGCTAATGGTATCGCTAATCTAGGGCCTTGACAGTAGTCAGGCCGAGAGGCGTCGTTGTCCCCAGCTAACTTGCCGGTGCCTGCGATAATTATTTGGGATTCGAATTTGCAGTCCCTCACTACTTGACATGCGCAAGGAGAAAGAGGCGCGTCGATTTCCTTTTCCTGGCAATAGGCCAGCGACACTAGGGCGCCGAAGTATATCGCTGATAGGACAGCCCCAGAGAGTGCCGCATGGGCGATCGGCCAAGCTCGAATCTTCATAGCTTGAGGCTTCCATTGTTCTATTCGTCGAGTGTTCACTATCAACACATATCACTCTTGGCGAGCAGAGGTCGGGGTCATCCGGTGAACTTCGCCGTAACTTTCTGGAACTCAACCTTAATCCCATCGATCGCTTCTATCCGGCCGATCGTCGCAACGATTCGGCGGATCTTGCCCGAGGTCCATTCCACGGGCTGGAGCTTGAGCGGCATATCGCCCGCTACGGCAAGCTTCGCGTTGATCTCCGGCGACACCTGTCCCCACAGTAGTGCCGCGACCGCGCCCGCCTCCTTGCCGGGCGCCGGCTTCACCTCGGCGATCAGCTGCGGGCCGCTCTCGATGGCCAGCATCACCAGCCAGTGGAGGTCCCGGAGCGTCATGACTTATACTTCGGCTCGTGTGCCATCAGGCTGACGATCTTGGCGAAGTGGTCGGTATGCCAGCCGCCGCCTTGAAGAACCTGTTGACGTTGATGGTGCCAACGCTCTCGGCGAACGCGATGTGCTGTTCGGGTGTCAGCTTCTGGTCGCGAAAGAACACCACGCCATGCTCGCCGAGCGCCTTGCGAATACCGGCGATCTCGTCGGCATCGAGGCCGCGGCTCAAATCGATGTCCGCGATCTCGGCACCAAGCGCACCGGAGGTCGGGCGAATGTTCAGGTGGGCGTTGCGCATCGGGCGCTCCTCGATTGCGCCTGCATGTGAGGGACTTGGTGCCGGATGATAGATCGCGAAAACCGAATGGAAAAGCCTCATCACGCCGTCGGACGTCGCCTCACGCTCGAACGTCGCCTCACGCCTTGGCGGCGCGCTTCACCCGCGGTTTCTTCTTGTGCTTGATCTCGGGCGCCAGCGCCTTGTCGACGACGGCCTGCACATAGGCCGGCAGCGCGAACGCTGCCAGATGCACCGCGGGCGTCCAGTAGCGCGTCTTGATCTGGCGTTTCTCCTGGCGGCGGCCGAGCTTCTTCTGCGAGATGCCGAACAATCCCTTGTCGTCGGAAGCCCAGTTCAACGCGAACGGCCCGCCGAAGTAGCAGGGCTGCGTGCACATGTAGGGCGCGACGTGCTTGAAGAGATTGCCGAAGGCCCGCGTCGTGCCTTCGAGATGATCGGGAAATAAAAACGGCAGCCCGTTCTGCGTGACGAGAATGCCGTCGTCTTTTAATGCGCGCTTGCAGTCGGCGAAGAACTCCGGCGTGTGAAGCACCGCCGAGGGGCCGATCGGCTCCGATGAATCGACGATGATGGCATCGAACTTTTCGCGGCTCTCGGCGACGTACTTCAAGCCGTCGGCGATCACGAGATCGGTGCGCGGATCATCGAGCGAGCCACCGGCGATCTCCGGGTAGTGCTCGAGCGACAGATCCACGACCGAGCGGTCGATCTCGCACAGCGTCGCCTTCTCGACGGACGGATGCTTCAGGACTTCGCGCAGCACGCCGCCATCGCCGCCGCCGACGACCAGCACGCGGTGCGGCTTGCTGAGAGCCATCAGTGGCACGTGGGCCATCATCTCGTGGTAGACGAACTCATCCGACGTCGTGAGCTGGCAGACGCCGTCCAGCATCAGCACGCGGCCCCACGTCTCGTTCTCGAAGATGACGAGATGCTGATGCTCGGTCTTGGTCTCGTGGAGCACCTTGTCGGCCTTCAGCCGGACGCGCCAGTGCGGGTGAAAGGTTTCCTCGATCCAGCGTTCTTTGTCGCGGGCGGTCATGGCGTGGGCTCCGGAATTCGGAGGCAAGGGCAAACCTTGCCGTCCGGGGCTTTATGCATGGGATCGGTAGCGCAACAAGCGGAAAAGCGCTGGAAGGCTTGCTAAGCCATGACACCGGTAGTCAGTCGAACCACGACAGCTTCGAACGGCTGGCCGCCAACGCCGCATCATCCTTGCAGTTATGGAGTGTCGCGCCGGATTCGCAAGATGAGTGCGCGGTAGCAGGGTAAAAAACGGCGCCTTCGACATTTTCAGTGCCGCGCGACCGCGATCGTCGATCGACCCTTCTTCTTTAGCCAAAGACCGCCTCCAACGTAGATCGGCCGGCCATCGGTGAAAGAGAAGGCTGGCACCCAACCGGTACCAAAGCGCTGCTCAAAGAAGATGGCCCGAGCCGCGTGCCAGTCCGGCGCGGTCACGTACTCGCCCCTCGCGACATTGATGAGCACGGCCGTACCCTTCGGAAGGGCCGCAAAAGTCTCGGCGTGATGATTCTGCCCGCGTTCGCCCGCGCGTCCGATTTCTTCGAGCGAGATCTGACGCTGTTCGGGATCTGCTGGGCCACATGCAGCACCTCGTGCAGGTCGTTGACGGCTACAGCATATCACGAAAAACGCGCGCCCCGATCTCGCGGAGCGCGCGTCTATTTAGGTCGGAGCCCTGACAATCAGGCAGCCGCGGAGCGGCTGACCTTCTCGCGCTTCGGCAGGCGAACCGGCGCTTCCGGGTTGGCCTTCGGTTGCGCCGTCTTGCCGGAGGTGCGCACGCCTTCAGCACGACCAACCGGCCGCTTCGCAGACGCTTGAGCCCACTTGATCTGCTCGAGCTCTTCGCCGCGAAGGTGCTCCTTCACGACGACGTCTTCAGCCTGGAACGCCTCCTTCAGCACGGCGATGGCGAGATGTGGCTTCGCCTCTCCGCACATGAAGACGTCGAGAGCCGCGTAGTCGGCCTCGGGCCAGCTGTGAATCGAGATGTGACTCTCCGACAGCACCGCCACGCCCGACACGCCACCATTGGGCGTGAAGTGGTGGAGATGGATGTGGAGGAGCGTCGCTCCCGCAACTTCCACGCAACGCTTCAGCGTCTTCTCGATGTGTTTCAAGTCATCGAGACGCTTTGCGCCGAACAAGTCGATGATGAGGTGCGTTCCCGCAAACCTCACGCCATCGCGCTCTATGAAGAAGTCCTTGCGGACTTCATCGGTGTTGTGCGCGACTGGCGCGGTGTCGATAGATTCTTCCTTTTGGGCGGGGCTTGAACGAGTCAAGTCCATCCCCAATTGGAAGAGGGTGTCTTCGTAGGCCATATGACCCTCCCCAACCAGTAGACAGATTGTGACCCGTCCGCTCCTTACCTTTGGGGTTTGGGGAAACTCCTTGACCTTAAGGGCAGGTGGACGAACGGCGAAGCCGCATATGAGGCCAAACGCCCCCCGGCGCAAGCGGTAATTTCCGGCGTCCAGAAAATATTTCGCCGAGCGCACGAACGGGCGATTGAGCAATGCCGGTTGCGCTTAGCTTTTTGACACGACGACGGCAAACTGTCGCTGGACTGGTGTGGGACGTCAAGCGCAGAAGTTGCAGGTAATTCTCGGCGTCAGCGTGGAACAACGACTCAGCGCCCGAGCAGCTGCTTCAGCGCGTCTTTTGCCTTGCCGATCTTCTCGTCAGCCTTCGCACCGCCACCGAGCACGCCACGGACCGCACCGTCGACATCGCCCTCCTTCAGCTTCTTCACGGCCTCCTGCGCCTGTGGCGACTTCATCGCGTTGCCGAGTTCCGGCATCACGGCGACCTGGCTCCATGGCCCGGCAATTCGGATCGGCACATCGAAGCTCAAGCCGCCGACGGCCGCCTGCGTCTGACGTGGCCGCAACGTCATGTCGATGTTGCGGTCAACGAGATTGATCACGCCGCTGCCGGTCGAGCGAATTGCCGGGCTCTCGAACTTCAGATCCTGGTTGCGCGCGACGCCGTTGGCGATCTGGAAGGTGCCGGAGAGCTCCGAGAACGGCGTCTTGGCGGTCGTCTGCCGGTCGAGCTTCGGGATGCGGCCCTGGCCAAGGCCCGCCAGCATTTGCGCCGCGTCCCAGCCGACGATGGCGCCGTTGACCATTTGCAGCTCGGCCTTGCCGGCGAGCGTGCCGATCAACTCGCGTTCGCTGCCGCCGCGTGCGCTGACGGCGATGACGAGACGGCCGCGGCCCTCGACCATGTCGATGTCGGCGGCGTCCTTGAGCAACGTTCCGGCGGCCACGCCATCGCTCGAGATGTTGGCGCCGAGCGCCAACTCCTGTTGGCGTGCGTCGAGGTTGATGAGACCTTTGGCCTTGCCGCCATAAAGCGCGGCCTCGGTGATCTCCAGCTTCAGGAATCCGTTCTTGAGTTGTAACGCCGATATCGTCTGCCCTACCTTCACATTACCCTGCGTGATCGAGCCGAAATCGACCCGCCCTTCGACATCGACGAGGCGGAGCGCGGTCAGATTGATCGCCTCACTGCTCCAGCCGTCGCGCTGGGCGAAACCGCGTACTTGCGGCACCGCCGATTTGGACGGCTTTAACGGCGGCGCTCGGTCGGTCTGATCGATCAGGTCTTCGATGGACTTTGCAGCCGGCATTTGTGCAGTCGGTGCCGGCACTGTCCCACCGGTGCCTGTCCCACCTGGCGAGGGCGCGAATCTGCCGGCCGAACCGGATGGTTGCGCCGTGGATTCTTCCTTGAGCGGCATCGGCGCCAGCTTCGGCTCCACTCCGGAGAAGCGGTTGAGGTCCAAATGCGCGAACTTGAGATTAGCCTTCACCTGCGGGCGCGCACCGTTCGTGTCGATGGCGATCACGCCGGTTGCGGCCGTCTCGCCGAGCGCAAGATTGGCGCCCGACAGCGCCAACACGGGGCCGTTGACCTTGAGTTGCCCGTCCACCGCGAGTGCGCCCAGCGCCTCGGCACCGCCAAGCGGCACACCGGCGAATTGCGCCAGCGCATCGAGCGAGGGCGCTTTCAGGCTCAACCGTCCGTCGAGCGCCGTAATCAGGCCGGCAGCGATGGTACCGTCATAGGTGCCCGACAGCGGCCGCGCCGCGATCTTCAACGTCACCTTCGACGGCCGCTCTTCCAGCATGTCCTTGAAGGCTTCGACGTTGGTCTCGACCGCGACGCGCTCGCCGGATTTGACGAAGCTGCCGGTCACGGACAAGGGACCTGCCAGCTGCTTCAGCGAGATGCGTGCGTGGAGCGCCGTCAGTTCCTCGCGGCTGCCCTGGCGGGTGTCGGTGTAACGCAGCGTGCCGTCGATGATCCGCACATCCGACAGTGATAGATCGTTCAACCCCGAGAACTGCTTGCCGCGCGCTGTGCGGTCGCCGGTGTTCCGCGCGAAGTCCTGCAGTTCCTTCGACACGGGGCTGCCGGTCGGCGGGCGCGCGGCCTGCGCATAGCGCGGCGGCCATGCCTGACGCAGCATCTCGGCGTCGGCGAAGTCCCAGCTGCGGCGGCCTAGCGCATCGACGCGCAGATCGATCGTCGGCCGGTTGAGCACCAGCCGCTCGATCGTCACCTCGCGCGTCACCAGCGGCAGCAGCGCCACCTGGACCTCGATGCTTTCGGCCACCAGCAGGGGCGCACCGGGCATGGAGGGCGGCGCCGACAGCGACACGTCCGTCAACTTGACCCCGAGTGCCGGGTAGAAGGTGAGACTGGGCTTGCCGCCGATCGCCAAATCGCGGCCAGTGCGTTGCTTCACCTCGGCTGCGAGCCGGTCGCGGATAATCCCGGTCGGAGGAGCAAGCAGCAGCAACGCCCCGCCAGCGCCAGCCAGCGCCACGAGCCCGAGCAGGCTGAACAGCACGATCTTGCCGAACCGCGAGCCGCCACCGCCACCACGTTCAGGCGGGGACTTGCCGGAGGCGAGCCCGCTCGACGGCTTGCGATACATCATCTGCGGCCCACGGAACTGCGGCGCCAACGGCGGCGGCGGCGGTGGCGTGAGCGTTGGCGGCGCAGTCGCGCCACGTTGGCTAGCCGGCCCTTGTCCCTGCGCCGGGCGCACGGTGCCGAGGCTCGGCGGCGGTCTGTCGTGGGGATCGTGGGGATCACGCGGCATCGGTTGGGTCTCGATAGGTTGGGAGGCGGCTCGTGCGCGCAAGGACGCGTGACGACGCGCGAGCCGGATCGATGCATTCCCCTGCATTTTACCTAAAAAGGACGCTGGGGGATAAATATGTCGGCACCGCGGTTGCTCTGTGGAAAACCTGGGTACTATTTCCCTTCGGGCGGGTAGCGGTGGACTTGGCCGTGGATGTCGACGACCTCGCCTTTGGCGGTATCGGCATGGTCAGGCCCGACCGGCACCTTGCCGTGTCCACCGGGCACATCCAGGACATAGGTCGGCAGCGCCAACCCTGAAACACGCCCGCGCAGCTGGCGCATCAGGGCTTGCCCCTCGGCGATACTGGTCCGGAACCGGCTGGTCCCGGGTGCGAAATCGGCGTGATGCAGGTAGTACGGCCGGATGCCGAGCCTCACAAAGGCGCGGAACAGCGTATCAAGTGTCGCCAAATCATCGTTAATGCCCTTCAGCAGCACCGTCTGGCTGACGAGCGTTACCCCCGCCCGCGTCAGACGGCGGCAGGCATCGCGGGCGGCGTCCGTCAGCTCGCGCGGGTGGTTGGCGTGGACGCCGACGTAGACCGCCTTGCCTTTGGCCGCCGCGGCTTTGGTCAACGCATCGGCCAGCGCCTCGGTGAGCCGCTCCGGATCAACGACCGGAACGCGCGAATGCCAGCGCAGCACCTGCACATGCGGGATGTCGGCAAGCCGTTCTGTCACGTCCGCGATGCGGCGGGACGATAGCATCAACGGATCGCCACCGGTGAGGATCACCTCCCAGATCGCCGGATTGTCGCGAATGTAGCCGATCGCCCGGTCGAGGTTAGCGCCCGACAGCATGCCGTCGCCGCTGGGGCCAACCACCTCGCGGCGGAAACAGAAGCGGCAGTAAACCGGGCACGCGTGCGTCAGCTTCAAGAGAACGCGGTCGGGATAGCGATGGATCAGCCCCGGCAGCTTCTCGTGCACGCCGTCGCCGATCGGATCGGCACGCTCGTCCGACGTTTGTTCCAGTTCGCGGGCGTCGGGAATAAACTGCCGCGCGATCGGGTCGTCGGCATCACCAGGGTCGATCAGTGCCACTATGGCGGGTGTCACCGCAACCGCATAGCGCTCGGCAACAGCCCCGAGTGCCGGCGCCGCAGCCTCTTCCAACAGACCGGCAGCGGCGAGGTCGGCGATCGAGCGCAATGTTCTGATACCGGCGTGCATGGCGAGGCGATAGCCGGGAACCGACGGCAACACAAGGTTGGCATGCAAAACGAGCCGGTAGCAACGGCTTTACCGCTACGGCTTTACCGCGCGACCTCAGGCCGTTATCACAAACACGAGCCGGCGGTTCGCCCGCTTGGCCCGGAAAGCTTTGAATGACGACTACAACGCTGAACGCGATTGACACGCCGACGCCCTTGCGCCGGGCGCTGATCCTGTTCGCGGTCGTGCTGGCGACCACGCTCTACGGCACGACGCTGATGATCGTCTCGACCATCCTGCCGCAAATGCAGGGCTCGTTCTCGGCCACCGCCGACGAGATCGCCTGGGCCATGACCTTCAACATCCTGGCGACGGCGATCGTGACGCCGATGACTGGCTGGCTCGTCTCCCGCTTCGGCACGCGCACGACGATGGTCTCGAGTGTCGCCGGGTTCACGTTCGCAACCTTGATGTGTGGATTGGCCGATAGCCTCGAAGCGCTCGTTTTCTGGCGCGTCCTGCAGGGCGGGTTCGGCGCACCCTCGACGCCGCTCGCCCAATCGATCCTGATGGACACGTTCCCGAAATCGCAGCATGCGCTGGTCATGGGGCTGTACGGCTTCGGTGTCGTCATCGGCCCGGTGATCGGCCCCACGCTCGGCGGCCAGATGGCGGAACTCTACACGTGGAGGTACGCGTTCTATGCGCTGGTTCCCGTCGGCGTTGCGGCAGCCGTCGGCCTGCGCTTCTTTCTGCGCCCCGATGAGGTCAGCGCCGCGAAAAGCTTCGACTGGCTAGGCTTCCTGGCGCTCTCCGCCGCGCTCTCCGCCACGCAGCTCGTGCTCGCCCGCGGCCAGCGGCTCGATTGGTACCAGTCGGGCGAGATCATCCTGGAGACGATCATCGCGGTGCTCGCCTTCTGGATTTTCGTCGTGCATTGCCTGACGGCCGAGCGGCCGTTCCTCAACCCGCGCCAGCTCAAGAACCGCAATTACGCTATCGGCCTGCTGCTCGTCACGATCTACGGCATGCTCAATTTCACGCCGATGGTGCTGTTGCCGCCGCTTCTGACCGGCCCGGCCGGTTACACCGACAGCCTCGTCGGCATCGTCATCGCCGGACGCGGCGTGGGCGGCTGCGTCGGTTTCTTGTTCGCGGGTTTTGCCAACCGCATGGATGCGCGCGTCTCCATGATCATCGGCTTCGGCATGCTGCTCGTCGCCGGCCTCTGGCTGATGCACATCGACTTGAACGTCAGCTACGCAGAACTCACGGCCAACGCCATGCTGCAGGGCCTCGCCATCGGCCTGATCTGGGTGCCGCTGACGACGGTCACGTTCTCGACCGTCGCCCGGGAGGATATGGCCGAGGCGACGGCGATCTATCATCTGTTGCGCAATCTCGGTTCGAGCTTCTTCATCTCGATCTGCGTCGCCGAAATCGTGCGCTCGACCAGCGCCAACTACGGACGGCTGGTCGAGGTGTTGACGCCCTTCAACAAGATCCTGTCGTGGCCGGGCGCCCTCGGTGCCTGGGACGTGGAAAGCATCGGCGGGTTGGCGCGGATGTCACGCGAGGTCGGCCGTCAGGCAACCATGATCGCCTACCTCAACGCGTTCGGCCTCTTTACCGCCGCCTGCGCGGTCACCATCCCGCTGATCCTGCTGATGCGCGGCCGGCCGAGCCAGGAACGGTAGGGGCAGCTACGAGCTCAGCTGTCGGTGCCGCACGATCGCATATTGTTCGCATCACGGCGGCAGCGGGTCGGTCGCCGACAGATCGCAAAAATGCGTGCCGTGCATGGCGATAATGTCTGACTGCAAAACGACCCTTAGTTTTGCATGCCGTTGCCGTACCGGGTTCGTGACCGAATTCGGATGAGCGAGCACCTCGATTATGGTCCTTTGCGCTTCCGTCAAAACGTAGTGCGCGAACAATTCGTCATTCTCGACGGCAACAGCCTTCAGCGCGTCCAATTGTGCCACCGCGCGCGCGAGAATATCCATAACAGAACCTAAAAATGTCGCCCGCCTTTTAAGCAACGGGCCCGTCTCTAGAACAGCGCGTCTTCTTAGCGATTATCAATTGACCGTGCGCTAGCGTACTGACGCGCGTACGTTACGGCGTGTTTCATCGGCGCGTCAGTCAATCGCGACTGCGCGGGGAATCTGATTGTCCATCTCGCGCCGTGATCGGCGTCGAGGGTGGCTGTTCCGCCGACTTGTTCAATGAGGCGCCGCACCAAACCGAGCCCGTGCCGCTTGCTTTCGGTGTTGGCTTTGAAGCCAATGCCCGTGTCGCTGATGACAAGGGTCGCCTGGTCCAAATCCGCTCCGTCGCGTTGAGCCGCCACGCAAATCGCCCCGTTGCCATCGGGGAATGCGTGGTCATAGCAGTTGGTGACCAGTTCCGTGACGACGATACCCAACGCCGTGACGACATCGAGATCGAGCATGAACTCCGCGCTCGTACACGCCAGCGTGACTGTCCCGTCGTGATCCGCTTGGATCTCCGTCAGATTGGCGCACAGCGATTTCAAATAGCTGCCGAAATCGGTCGTACGCGTCATCTCAGTGCCGAGTAAATGGTCATATACCTGGGCGAGGGTCGACACGCGACGCGCGATTGCCTTGATGCCCCGTTGTTCACCCTTATCCGCGGTATCTTTTGACTGTTTACTCAGCATTCCGTAGACGAGTTGCAGATTATTGCGCACGCGGTGCTGCAACTCTTCGGCCAGGACCTTCTTTTGGTCCAGCAGCCGGTCCTTCTCTTCGACCAGACACTTCATCTGATCGATGGTCGTCTCGAGGAGTGCCGTGCGTGCCGACGTGGCGACGGCTTCGGCCAGAACATTGGCAAAGGCAGTCAGGAAGTCGATGTCGTGCTGGTCGTAGTCCTGCTGCTGGTCATTATCGATCTCGAGGACGCCATAGGGCCGGCCGCCACCGCCCTTGATGAGGACGTCGATGGTCGAGATGATGCCGTGTTCGGCGTAGAACGGTGGCAGCACGAAATTATTATCCCTGCGCAGGTCGTTGCAGATCGATGGCTCGCCGGTGGCCAACGCACGGCCTTGCGGCGAGCTCACATCGGCCCGAGACACTACGAAGCCGACGACGCCGGGTTGCCAACCGTGTCCGGCTTCGATCAGAAGATCGTTTTCGGTGGCGCGGTAGCGGCACACTTTGGAAAAGGGCACGTCAAACCCGTTGGCGCAAACCCGCGCTGCTTCCGACAACACCGCCAGCAGATCGCTCTCGCGAAGCGCAAAACTGCCGAAGCTCGCGATTGCAGCCTGCTGGCGGAGGAGCTTGCGCACCCTTGCGGCGTCGTCATTCATTGGACTGGTCCACGGCTGCGCTGGATGCCGTCGCCAGCACTTGGAACCCGCGCGGGAAGGGCGGCGTCGCCGAGCCGGTGGCGACGATCTCGGTGACCAGCTGCAGGCTGCGCAGGAGGTCTTCGGCGCGGTACGGCTTGATCAGAACGGCGTCGCCGTCAGCGGCAGTCAAAATGATTTGCCCAGCATTGCCGCTGGCATAGAGGACGCCGAGCCTGCCAATGGAGCCCAATTGGGCGGCGATCTCGGTGCCACAGCCGTTTTCGGCCAGCCGCAAATCGATAACGGCCATATCAGGCTTGAGCTGCAGACCGATCCTGACTGCCTCAGACACGGTGCGGGCGATGCCACACACCTCATATCCGCCATCAACGAGGACGTCTTCCATCATGTCGGCGATCATAACGTCGTCCTCGGCGATCAAGACTTTGGGCACATCACTGTCCTCCGACACGCCATCTACGTAGGTTCACGGGTGTCGACCTATGCGCAACGCGCGAGAGGGCTATAATCTCCATGAGCTTTTGAAAAAAAATTTCTGTTGCCGTGAACTTTTGAACCGGATCGCTCATCGGAATGGGCGATCCGGCCAGGACGGTTATTTCCCGCCCTTCATCTGCGCGCAGGCCTTCATAAATTCGTCACGCGTCCAACTCATGCCGGACTGATATCCCGCGGTACATTGTGCAGCGGTCGGCATGGCATTCTGCGCCACCGCAGACGGGTTCGACGGCCCGGGGCCTGGTGTGACCGTCGGTGCTCGTGCGCCGCCATCAGGCTTGAAAGGATCGGGCACGGCCGTTTGGGCGAAAGCTGCCCCGCTGCTGAGCAGCATTGCGATGGTCGCGACAGTGAGAAACTTCATGCGATCTACTCCATTACGCCCGCAGGCAGGTTGGGACCCGGAATTCTTCCGGGCGTACAATCGCGGATGTTTTGTCACGATCGTGCCGACTGTCATTTGGGTGGTCGGTGTGCCGGGCGTAAGGATCGGAATCTACTCAGCTAGCTTGCAAACTCCAGACAAGCGTTGCTGGAGCCGTGCGTCTCCTACAAAATCCTTCAACGCACCGTTCGTCGACGCTTCGTCATCGACCAAAACGAAGTTGGGTTTTGGTCTTGTCGTCGCGGACCGCAGCGCCAAAGCTGTTACGACCGCAACGGGCATCGACCATGAGCCGGACTGTTTGATCGCTGCCGCGACGCAGGCGTGCGGTCCATGCGGCTGTTGGCCTGCCAGATTGTGCCGCAGCAACGGCGCCACACTTGCAAATTCCCGTTTGCCCATTTCTACGGCCGTTCCGAGATAGTACTGCTCGCCAGCCTTGACCTGCAGCTGCGCGCTCCAGGCATCACCGAGCAGTCTGTAGAGAGCGTCGTCGTCTATTTCATTCAAAGGCCCATTGATCCATGTCGGCATGCCCTGGACTCCTACGCGACGGTTACGACTATTGTGTTGATCAGTGGTCCTGCGCGGGCGTACGGTCGGGGCTGATGAGGCGCGCCGTGCGTGCCGCGTCGTACGGGCAGGGAGTCGCCGCCCCTCCGGGGGGAGGAAGGTGGCGCCCGCTGACTCCCTGCCCGCTGCTGAAAGCGTGCGCTCATGGGGTGTGCCCACGCTCAGGGTCCCGCAGCCCATATCGCGGACACTATATCAGTGGCCCGCTTGGCAGACTCTTGGTACGGTACCGCACCGACATGCTACAAGACTCCGAAACGAGTTGAACAAAGCGCGCTTTTTTTGCACACCGCGTTCGAGAAACCGTCCTCCAGTGAATGGCTGGACGTCCCCTCACCCCCTCAACTGTGCCCGCCATGCTTGAACAGTCCAAGATCTCCAATCGCCTGCTGGCACAGCTTTCGTCGGAAGATTTCGCCGCGCTGGCACAACATCTCATCCCCGTCGAACTGCATCGCGACTTTGTTCTCGCGATCCCAAACACCCCGATCCTGGATGTGTTTTTCATCGAAAGTGGGATGGTCTCTGTCGTCGCCGAAAAGGCCGACGGACGAAGTATCGAAGTCGGCGTTTATGGACGCGATGGCATGGGTCCGAGCACCGTCCTGCTCGGCTCGAATCAGACGCCGCATCATCAGTACATGCAGATCGCCGGTTTAGGCTTTCAATTATCGACGAAGACTTTTCTAGAATTTGTGGAGCAACGCCCGCCTGTACGGAATTTGATGCTGCGCTTTATCCATGTTTTCATGACCCAAACGGCACAGTCTGCTCTCGTCAACGGAAGCTCGATCGTCGAGGAGCGGTTGGCACGCTGGGTGCTCATGTGCCGGGACCGGCTCGACATGGACGAATTTCCGATCACGCACGACTTTCTGTCGATGATGCTCGGTGTCCGGCGGTCGAGCGTCACGGACGCTATTCATTTGCTCGAGGGCGATTTGCTGATCAAGGCTACGCGTGGGAGTATCAAGATCCTCGACCGCGTACGGCTCGAGCGCGCAGCGGGCGCTTCTTACGGTGTGCCCGAAGCCGAATTTCGCCGTTTAATCGGCGACTTATGACTTTAATGAGCGCTTGTTGATGTGCGCGACGACGCTCGCTGCTGGGTGGACAACGGCGACCGACGCAAGCCGCGCTCCACCCAACTTGCCTCATCCCCTAATACATTGTCTCTTCCAGCCGCTTCGGGTAGGCGCGGTCGTATTCGGCGCCGTCGATCGTGCCGTTGGTGATGCGCTCGATGATCTCGCCGGTCGAGGGGATGGCCGAGCGCTCGATCTGCGCATCCTGGCTCCACAGTCGCGAGCGCACCAGCGCCTTCGGGCATTGGAAATAGACGTTGTCGGTCGTCACCTGCAGCACCGTTTGCGGCAGCTTGCCATTCATGGCGAACGAGCGGTTCAGCGCCTCGTCGTTGATGATTTCCGCGCGGCCATTGATGCGCAGTGTGTTGCCGATGCCGGGGATCAGGAACAGCAGCGACACGCGCGGGTCGCGCACGATATTGCGTAGCGCGTCGATGCGGTTGTTGCCGCGCCGGTCGGGCAATTGCACCGTCTTCCTGTCGACGATGCGCACGAAGCCCGCCGGATCGCCGCGCGGCGAGCAATCCATCCCCTCGGGGCCGACCGTCGCCAGGATCACGAACGGCGACTTGTCGATGAAGTGCCGGTAGTCGTCCGAGATGTGGTCGAGTTCCTTGACGACGGCCGGTCCCGACGGGTGGCCATAGATGCGCTCGAGCTCCTCGATCGTGGTGATGGCTGGCATCTCAATCTCTCTCCTGAAGTGTCCCATAGCGAAATTGTGGCATGCGTCGCGGCGCCCGCACAACTGGGCAATCACAGCAAGCGGTCGGCGCGGCGCCATGCACAGGTCGCCCACAGTTCCGCGCGCCCGCGACGCATGCGGCTGGCGCCGCCGCTGCGAATCAGATGATTTCGAGGCGAATCGGCGGACCGCGTCGGTCAAGACCATCAGACTGACAGGACGGCGCCCATGGCGATGGACTCACTCGTGACGACCTTGCAGAACCTCGAGGTGTTCCGCGGCATTGCTCCCGAGCAACTGGCCGAGATCGTGCGCAAGGCGGACCGGATGGTGTTCCGCCCCGGTCAGACCGTGATCGAGGCCGGCCATCAGGGCGACGGCGCCTATGTCCTGGTTGCGGGCGACGCGGAGGTTCTGCCGGACGATGCCGAGACACATCGGGGTCAATCTGTGCAGCCGGGCTCGCTCGTCGGCGAGATGGCGATGCTGATCGAGCACGAGTACCGGATCACCGTGGTAGCGCGATCACCGATCCGCGCCTTGAAGATCACGCGGGCGCAGATCCACGCGCAGATGCAGGCGACGCCGAAGCTCGCCGAGCATTTCGTCGGCCGCATCTCGTCCCGGCTGTCGCGGGTCGCAGTGGAGTTGCGCCGCATCGACCAGTTGCTGGCGCTGGCCGCGGAACCAGGGCCGGTCGGACATCAGCACGTCTGAAGGTTTGTCCGGGCCGACAAAACCCGCCCAGAAAAAATGAGCGCCCGACCCCGGGGGAGGAGGTCGGGCGCTGGGCGCTGTTCGCGCAGACACCGGGAGGGAATCCGGTGTCGCGGACGAGACCGTCGGCTAGACGGGGGGGCACAACCGATTGAGTGGTATCGTCCGCCAATGCACCAAAGATAGTGGGCCCAACTGGGTTTTCAAGATTGCAAAGTCTGCTGATCACGTTTTCTTTACTGGATGTTTCACGCGATCACGGGCCTTGGCAATTGCTGCGACGCCTCGATGCCGCCCAACCGGTTGAATTCGCGCAGAAAATTGTCAAATTGATTCGACCCAACTGCACACAACCGAACCGCCCTCGTGCGTAAGGGTTCACGTGATTCGGCCCTAAATGATCTCGTCCTCGTCCATCAGAACCTCGGAATCGGCTGGTCGTTGCGCCAGTTCCCGCTCCTTCGGCTGCGCCCGTCGGTCATGCTCCTCGGACCAGGCGATGTGATAAAGCGCGTCGCCCATGTTGACGATCGGCAGGGTCGTCGACCCCACGATGATGCCGCGGTGCGGGCTTTTTATCTCGGTTTGTGAGTCCTCGTAGGGGTTGGCGACGAAGCCCATCGTCTCGCCGTCGGTGACCGCCTGCCCGATCCGCTTCAAGGACCGGAATACGCCGCCATCGGGCGCCCGCACCCATTTCGCGGTGTTCGCGAATACCGGCTGGCGGCCTTGCTCGGCAGGAATCGGTTCGATCCCATCGGGGAGTTGCAACATGCCGGTCTTCAGCATCACGCCGGCGATGCCGTCGACTCCGGCCTTGATCGCGAATTCGTCGAAGCGCAGCCCCTCGCCTCCCTCGTAGACGAGCACATCGATGCCTGCATCACGTGCCGCGCGGCGCAGCGAGCCCGGCCGTTCCGGACTTTCGAGCACCACTTGGGCGCCGAATGCCTCGGCCAGCTCCCGGCAGCGCTGCTGACGGCGCGTGGCCGCCCGGATCTGCGGCAAGTTCACGCGATGTACGGCGGCGGTATGCAGATCGATGCCGAACTGGCAGCGGCGTACGACCTCGTTGAGGAAGAGATGCGCGAGGCGGGCAGCCAACGAACCGGTCGCCGAGCCCGGAAACGACCGGTTGAGATCGCGCCGGTCCGGCAGATACCGCGAACGGCCGATGAAACCGTAGGCGTTGACCACGGGGATGGCGAGCAGGGTACCGGAGATGGCGCCGGGTTGCAGCGTCTTCAGAACGCGCCGGATGATCTCGACGCCGTTGAGTTCGTCGCCGTGAATGGTGGCCGAGACGAACATCGTCGGTCCCGGCCGCAGCCCATGCAGGACGTGCACCGGCAACGTCACCGGCGTATGGTTCGACAACTTGGAAACCGGGAGATCGACCAGCCGGCGTGTGCCGACTTCCACCTTGTGGCCGCCAATCTCGAATGCACCACGCACGCTGTTTAATCGCCAAGAACAGAGGTGAGGGAGATCAACTGTATCAGGTTCCGAAGCCCCGCGGCAGCAACGATTATCCATCGTCAGCTTTGCCCGTTCCGCCGGTGTGGTGCCGCGCAATTGCCGGCCAGGAATTGCGGCGGATGTTTCGTCGGCAATTGCGTGACAAGCAACACACCAAGCCGATGTTTCTCCTCGCGTCCCTTATATCTCGCAATGACCGAAAGCGGTCGTTGCATATTGGGCGGAAATTGCGAGACGGGACGTCAGCCCGCATTCCGGCGGGGACCTCCTATCGCTGCCGTGCTACGTTCACGCCGTGATTCCTCGCTGAAACAGGCTTCCCGGAGGCTCAGGCCGTGACCAGCCCATCCAAACCCACCGCGCCGGAGGTCGAAAAATCCGTTCGCGACAGCTTCGGAAAGCAAGGCCTGATGGGCACGATCGGCGCCTGGCTGGTCGAAGTGACGGCTGGTCGGGTCACAATTGAACTACCGTTTTCGCCGCGCATCTCGCAACAGCACGGGCTTTTCCACGGGGCCGTGATCGGCGCCCTCGCGGATACCGCCGGCAGCTACGCCGCAATGAGCCTGATGCCGGCCGGCAGTGAGGTGCTGACGGTCGAATACAAGATCAACTTCGTCGGGCCAGCCAAGGGCGCGATGCTGCGCGCCACCGCCGACGTCGTGACGTCGGGACGCACGCTTTCTGTCGTCCGTGTCGAGGTCCTTTGTCTCGACGACAGCAAATCCGACGTCTGCGCCATCCTCCAGGCGACCATGCTGCGGGCACCGGCCAAGAAGTAGGCGCCAGACCGTGCTCGCCGGCGGCCCTGCCACCACGGGGGCTCTTGTACACTCCTCCCCCGCGTTCCCATGTGCGATACTCGAAAGCGAACGCAATCGCGAATCGGGAGCGCAACGATGGCAACGACGGTCGAGACAGAGGTCAGCAAGGGCTTCGAACTTCTCAACGAAACCGTGATACCGGAGATTGCCTCCACCGCGCGGCTGTTCCGGCACAGGCGCACCGGTGCGCAGATCTTGTCACTGACAAACGGCGACAAGAACAAGGCGTTTGGTGTCAATTTCCAGACGTTGCCGTCCGACCACACGGGTGTGGCGCACATTCTCGAGCACGCGGTGCTGTCGGGCTCGCGCAAGTACCCGGTGAAGGAGCTGTTCATGGAGCTTCTGAAAGGCTCCTGCGCCACCTTCATCAACGCCATGACCTATCCGGACAAGACCTGCTATCCGGTCGCGAGCACGAACCTCAAGGATTTCTACAACCTGATCGACGTCTATCTGGATGTCGTCCTGCATCCCCTGCTCGAGAGCCACACACTGGATCAGGAAGGCTGGCACTACGAGCTTGAAAGCACGCAGGCGCCGCTCACCTACAAAGGCGTCGTTTTCAACGAGATGAAGGGCGTCTATGCCATGCAGGACGCGCTGATCGACGAGGACGCGTCGAAGGCGTTGATGCCCGACACGATCTACGCGCTGAGCTCGGGTGGCGAGCCGAAGCACATTCCGGAGCTGACGCATGAAGCCTGGCGCGGCTTCCACAAGCAGTTCTATCACCCCTCGAACGCGCGCATCTTCTTCTGGGGCGACGATCCGGAGAGCGAGCGGCTGCGCATCATCGATGCAGCGCTGGCGCCGTTCGACCGCGCCCCGCAATCGGCCCCGATCAAGCCGCAAAAGCGCTTTTCCGCTCCCCGCCGCGCGACGGCCGCAATGCCAGGCGCAACGGCCGCCGACGGCCGCGGCGCCGTCAGCATCGGTTGGCTCCTGTCGGACGGCACCGAGCCGCCGGTCCAGCGGCTCGCCTGGGCCATCCTCGCGGAGATCCTGGTCGGGACACCGGCTTCGCCTTTGCGCAAGACGTTGCTCGATTCGAGGCTCGGCGAAGATCTCATCGATATCAACCAGGAATTGCGCCAACGCGTTCTCATTACCGGCCTCAAGGGTGTCGGCGAGGCCGACAGAGACAAGGTCGAGCCACTGGTGCTCGAGACGCTGGAGACGCTCGCCAGAGAAGGCATCGATCCACTTACGATCGAGGCGTCGTTCAATTCCCTTGAGTTCGCGCTGCGCGAGAACAACAGCCCCTATCGCGGCATCTCGGCAATGCTGGCTGCGCTCGAAACCTGGAACTACGACGGCGATCCAATCGCGGCGCTGGCCTTCGAGGCACCGCTCACCGAGTTGAAGGCGGCGTTGAAGTCCAATCCTCGCCTCTTCGAGGACATGATCCGCCGGCATTTCATCGACAATCCGCACCGTTCGACGGTCTGGCACGCGCCTGACCCCGGCATGCTGAAGCGGCAGGAAACGGAGGAGAAGGAGCGGCTCGCCAAGCTCGGCGAGAAACTGTCACCCGCGGATCGCCAGCGCATTGCGGCGGAGACGCAAGAACTCAAGCGCCGCCAGGAAGCGCCGAACTCAGCCGAGCAACTGGCCAAGCTGCCGCAGCTGCGCATTGCCGATCTCGACCGCAAGAATACGATCATACCACGCGCGATCGCGACGCTCGGTGGCCGTCCGCTGGTGCGTCACGACATGGGCACGAACGGCATCGCCTACATCGATCTGGCCTTCGACCTGCATGCACTGCCTGTGACCGAGATGGCGCTTGTGCCGGTGCTCGCCCGCGCCATGGTCGAACTCGGCACCGACAAATTCGATGAAATCGCCATGGCGCAGCGTATCGCTCAGCACACCGGCGGCGTCTCGGTCTCGCCAATGGCGACCGGCAAGGTCGGCGGCGCCGGCGAAGCGGCGTTCCTGTTCGTTCGCGGCAAGGCGACAGTTGCGAAAACCAGCGAGTTGCTGGCAATCTTCAAGGATGTGCTGCTGTCGGCGCGCCTCGACCAGAAGGAGCGTTTCAAACGCCTTGTGCTGGAAGAAAAAGCCCAGATCGAGTCCGGCCTCGTCATGAGTGGCAACCGCTACTGCAGCCTGCGTTTGAAGGCACGCACTAGCGCCGCCGGCTACGCCACCGAGTTGATGGACGGTGTCAGCCAGCTGATGGCGCTGCGCCAGCTCGCAGCTGATATCGACGCCGACTGGCCGACGGCCTTGAAGCGCCTGACCCAAGTGCGCGACGCGTTGATCAACCGTGGTTCGGCAATCCTCAACGTCACACTCGATGCGGCTTCGTTCGATCGCATCCGGCCTGATCTGGAGCGCCTGATAGCCGGTTTGCCGGAACGCGCATTCGCGCCCCTCGCCTGGGGGTTGGCGACCTTCCCCGCGGCCGAAGGGCTGATCGTGCCGACGCAAGTCAACTATGTCGCCAAGGGCGCCGACGCGCGGCCCTTCGGCTTCAAGGCGGGTGGCAACAGCCTTGCGATCAACCGTTGGCTCTCGCTGGCCTGGTTGATCCCGAAGATCCGCGAGCAGGGTGGCGCCTATGGTGCGGGCGTCGAGATGGATCTGCGCACGGGCGAGCTCACCTTCACGTCCTATCGCGATCCCAACCTGCTCTCCACGCTCGAGACCTATGACGGCACCGGCGACTACCTGCGCCGCCTCGCGCTCACCGATACGGATTTGACCCGCAGCATCGTCGGCGCGGTCAACCGCATCGATCCCTACCAGCTGCCGGGCGCGCAAGGTTTCACGTCGCTGACGCGCTATCTCGTCGGGCAGACGGAGGAGGCGCGCCAGAAACTGCGCGACGAGCTGTTCGCGACCACGCCGGACGACTTCCGCGCCTTCGGCCAAATCGTCGACGGCGTGCGCGACAACGGCGCTATCGTTGTCATGGGCGGCGCCGACACGCTCGCCGAGGCGAACCGCGCCAAGGGTGGCAGCTGGCTCAAGCTGACGACGGTGCAGTAGCGCGAGCCGGGTCGGGCTGTTCGTGCTGGATCGCTTTTCGTGCGGGCGCGAAAGTCCCGATCCGATCAAACGCCGCCGAGATAGAGCTTCTTGACGAGGCCGTCGGATTCGAGGTCGGCGATCGAGCGCGCATCGACGGCGATCTCGCCATGCACGATGACGTAGCCGCGATCGGCGATGCGGATCGACTGGTGGAAATTCTGTTCCGCCATCAACACGGTCAAGCCGAACTGGCGCTTCAACTCGCCGATCTTGGTCATCGTCTGCGCGACGAGCAGCGGCGAGAGGCCGACGGATGGCTCGTCGACCAGCAGCAGGCGCGGGGACGACATCAGCGCGCGGGCAATCGCCAGCATCTGCTGCTGGCCGCCGGACATGGTGCCGGCAAGCTGCCTGCGCCGCTCCGCGAGCAACGGAAACGTTTCGAACGCGAACGCGAGATTGCGCGCAATCGCACTGCGGGCGGCGCGCCGGTAGGCGCCGAGAATCAGGTTCTCTTCCACCGTCAACTTCGGGAATAGGCGCCGCCCCTCCGGCACCAGCGCGACACCGAGATCGACGATCGCCTCGGTTGGCAGCTGCGTCAGGTCGTGGGCGCTGCCGTCGATTGTCAACGTGATCGTGCCGGCGGTCGGACGCACGAGGCCCATGATGCATTTCATGAGCGTGCTCTTGCCGTTGCCGTTGGTGCCGAGCAACGCAACAGTCTCGCCGTCGGCGACTTCGATCGAGACGCCGCGCAGCGCACGGACGGCACCGTAGCCGGCATCGAGGCCGGTGACCTTGAGCTCAAGCGCCAAGGTAGGCCTCCTGTACGCGGGCGTTGGCCATGACCTCGGCCGGCTTGCCCGCGGCGATGATGCGGCCAGCATCGAGGCAGATCACGCGCTCCGAGAACCGCATCACCGCATGCATGATGTGCTCGATCATGATGATCGTGATGCCGTCGCCATTGAGCGTGAACAGCAGCGCCAGCACCTCGTCGATCTCGGAGCTGGAGAGGCCGGCCATCGCCTCATCCGAGATCAGCAGCTTGGGGCGCGCAGCCATGGCACGGGCGAGCTCCATCTTGCGCAGCTCCACTTGGCTCAACGCGCTCGAGGGTGTCTGCGCCTTGGATCCGAGCCCCATGCGGTCGAGCAGGCTCATGATTTCGTCGTGCTGTGCTTCGACCGTAAGCCCATGCCCGCCGGAAACCGCAAAGTCGAGCGCGACCGCCAGGTTTTCCTCGACCGTCATGCTCTTGAAGGGCCGCGGGATCTGGAAGCTGCGGGCGATGCCGCGGCGCGTGCGCAGGTGCGCGGCGAGCCCCGAGATATCCTCGCCGCGAAACGCGATCGTCCCGGCGTCGTGATGGAGCGCGCCCGAGATGCAGTTGATCAGCGTCGTCTTGCCGGAGCCGTTCGGGCCGATCAGGCCGAACCGCTCGCCGGGTGCGATCTCGACGCTGACACCATCGAGCGCGGTGAAGCCGCCGAAGCGCTTGGTCAGGCCCGAGACGCGGAGCAGCGGGTCACTCGCGCTCATGACGCTCCCTCCTTGGCCTTCGCCGATACGCGCAACCGCCGTGCGAGCCCGATCAGGCCTTCCGGCGCACCGACAACGAACAGCACCAGCATGATCCCGAGCACCAGCACGTTCACCTCCGACGAGATGGTGACCGTGAGCAACTGCTGCGTCGTGCTGAGCAGGATCGCGCCGAGGATCGGGCCGATCCAGTGCGCGGTGCCGCCGATCAGCGCCATGGCCAGCGCCGAGACCGAGTAGTTGAGATTGAAGGCGGACGCCGGATCGGCGAACGAGAGGTACATGGCGTTCGGCGCGCCGGCCGCGCACATCAGCGCGCCCGAGATGACGCAGGCGACGAGTTTCAAGCGCAGCGTCGGCACGCCCGTGCATTCAGCCGCCAGCTCGTCGTCGCGCAGCGCCTGCAGCCCACGCCCGATCCACGAGCCCTGGATGTAGCGGGCGAGCGCGACGGCCGCGACCACCAGGATCGCGTTGACGACGAACAGCATCTTCACGTAGCTGTCGAACGGCGCCATGGTCGGTGGGCGCAGCATCTGCATGCCGGTGGCGCCGCCGACGAACTTCCAGTTGATGATGAAGGTCTCGATGATGATTGCGACAGCAATGGTCGCGATCGAGAAGAAAATGCCGCGCATGCGCAGCGTGAGCAGCCCGACCAGGAGGCCGAGCAGCCCGCCGACGACGGCTGCAACCAGGATCTGGACCAGCAGTGGCGCCTCGAATGCCCGGAAGAGAAACACGGCCGTATAGACGCCGAGGCCGAAGAAGGCGTTGGTGCCAAAATTGACATAGCCGGCATAGCCACCCAGGATGTTCCAGGCGGTTGCAAGGACGATGAACTGCAGGACGACGTAGCCGGCGAAGAACGGGTACTCGTTCTTGACGAGGAAGGTCGTCGCTGTCGCTGCTGCGACGAACAGCAGGCCGCCCGCCCAGAACATCCATCGTCCCCCAGTCGCCGGCATCGCGCTATCTCCCGAAGAGGCCTTGCGGGCGGACCGCCAGCACGATGAGCAGAAGTGCGAACGAGATCGCCGGCGCCCAGGAGGCGCCGTAGAGCGTCAACACGATCGACTCGGCGATGCCGAGAATGATTGCCGCGACCAGCGTGCCCGTCATGCTGCCGAGGCCCGCCATCACAACGACGCAGAACGTGCGCCCGATGTAGGCACGATCAAGCGTCGGATCGACCGGCGAGACGATGATCAGCAGTGCGCCGGCGATCCCGAGGACGGCGGTCGCGATGCCGAACGCCCATTGCTTGACCGCGACCGGATCGGCGCCCATGAGCCGCAGCGCCATCTCGTCCTGTGCCACGGCCCGGATCGCGCGGCCGAGGAACGTGCGCGACAGATACAGCGTCAGCAATAGTGTGAGCCCGAGCGCCACGCCGAAAGCGACGATGAGGCGCATCGGTATGCGCATGTCGCCGATTGTCATGGCTTTGCCGATGTAGGGCGCCTGCACCGTGCGCTGGTCGACGCCGAAGACCAGGATGATCACCACCTCGATGATGAAGGCGATGCCGAAGAAGAACGCGATGCCGCGCACGCCAGCATCGGTGCCCCGCCGCTCGAACGTCTCGTAGTAGAGGCGGTAGGCGGCAATGCCGAACAGAAAGAACAGCGGCGTCAGCATCAGCCCGGCGATGATCGGGTCTAGCCCGTACTGGTTGAGCACGTAGGTGCCGTAGGACGCGAGCACCAGGAAGGCCGGATGGGCGACGTGCGGCACATCCAACAGGCCGAACGACACCGACAGCCCGATGCTGACGGCCGCGTAGAAGCAGCCGACCAACAGGCCGAGTACGATGGCGTCCAGTAGCAGCTCGAATGAGAACACGTGGGCTCTTTCCCCCTCCCGGTCGAGCCGCTGGTGCCTGGCTTCAGCCTGGCACCTTGGCAGCCTTGCGCAACGGTGTCCGGCTGAAGCCCGACTCCCGCTCGCTATCCGCACTACTTCCGCGCGGTCTCGAATGGCACCACGATCTCTCCGGTCTTCGACTTCTCCGGGAACAGGATCACCTGCTTGCCGGGCGTCTTGAACTGATCGATGTTCTTGTCGGCCACGCCGCGGAACTGGGCGAGCAGTGTCGCCGAGACCTTGCGCTCGCCATCGGGCGCGAAGGCGATCGGGCCGACGACGGTCTTGTGCTCGTTCTCGCGCAGGTACTTGGCGATCGCCTTTTGGTCAAATCCCTTCGTGGCGTTGACCGCCGCTTCCAGCAACTGTCCGGACGCGTAGCCGAAGGGCGCGAGATAATAGCCGAGCGAATCCACCTTCGCCTCGACGGCGCGCGGTGTGTATTTAGCGAAGAACTCTTTGGTGCCATCGAAGTACATGCTCGGCTCGGGCAGCCAGCTGTTGTAGTTGACGACGCCATTGAGCAACGAGCCCATCGATTCCATGTTCGAGGCGAACTGCAGGCCGACCATGCCACCGCCGAAGATCTTGACGCTGTCGCCGACGCCGATCTCGTTGACGGCGCGCAGGATGCCGACCGAGTCGGGCGGATAGGATGCCACGAACACCATGTCGGGTTTCGTCGCCTTCAACGCGCGGATCATCGCCGAGAACTCCACCGTGCTCGGCGGATAATTCTGCTCGAAGACGACCTGCACGTTCTTCTCGGCGGCGACGGCCTTCGCCGTTTTGGCGATGTTTTGCGCGAACTCCTGGTCGGCTGCGATGACGGCGATCGATTTTCCCTGATTCTTGAGGCCAAGCTCGATGAAGGCGCGGGCCCAGCTGTCGGCCGGTCCCCAGGGCGCGTTGTTGAACCACATGTCATGGCCGACCTTGCTGTTCACCTGGAATGAGAAGTTCCCCATGAACAGCAGCCCGCGCTGCTTCACGATCGGCATGATCGGCGCGGTCTGTACGGTCGCGTAGGGCGCGAACAGGATGTCGACTTTGTCGACGTCGAGGAGCTTGGCGTAGATCGCCGGGCTCTCCGACGCGCTGGATTTGTCATCGTAGACGACGAGCTCGACCTTGCGGCCGAGCAGCCCACCCTTGGAGTTGACGTCGTCGCGCCAGATCTCGATGCCGATCAGCGATGACCTGCCGCCGGCAGCCAGGCCGCCCGTCGCCGGCATGCTCATGCCGATCTTGAGAGGCGGTTGTTGGGCGAAAGCCGGACGACTGAGGCCAAGTGCGGTGAGCGCGGCGAGCGCCAGGACGTATCTTCTGTACATGTTTGTTCCTCCCAAGTTTCGTTCGTCGTTCATCGTTCGTGATTTGCTGAGTGTGCATCACCGGCCGAACAGCGCGCCGAGTAACCCGCGTTTCACTGACGCCGACGTCGGGGCGGGCGCGGGTTTTTCGTTTGCAGGTGTCGGCCGCTCCCCCTTCACGATCGCCGCCGGGTCGGCGCCGACGCGGCCCATGACCTTGTCGATGGCGCCCTCACGCGCGAGCTTCAGGTCGAAGCGGATCGACGGGATGCCCTGAAGTGGACACTGGGCATCGGCCTTGACGCACTCGGCGACGAGATCGGACGAGACGCCGAACACGGTGTCGTCGTGGAGATGCGGGTCGCCTTTCAGATAGAGCGCGGTGATCAGCTCGCGATAGTTCGGCGCGGTGACGAGGCAATGGATGTGCGCCGGCCGCATGCCGTGCCGCGCCTGCGATTTGGCGAGTGCGCCGACCGGGCCATCCATGGGTATCGAGTAGCCGATCGGGAGCACCGTCCTGAGCCAGTAGCGGCCATCGGCGTCGGTCTTGAAGACGCCGCGGTAATCGAGGGCAGCGCCCGCCATCTGCGTATCGTAGAGGCCGTGCGCGCTCGTCTGCCAGACCGAGACCGACGCGTCGGCAATGGGCGCCCCGTTCACGTCGCTGATGCGGCCCCAGAGCGCGGCCACCGGGCCATCGGCGTGCTTGGCGATCTGCGCGCCGCGCTCGAGCTTCGGCGCATTCTCGCGGTAGAAGGGGCCGAGCAGGCTCGTGTCCGTGCCCTCCTCGATCGCGGTGCGGTCGTGCATCAGGTTGACCAGCGCCGAGAGGCCGACCGTGTCCGACAGCAGAATGAATTCCTGCCGGTCGGGCGTGCACATCCGGCCGACCTCGGTCATGAACTCGATGCCCTTGATCCATTCGGCCGGCGTCAGATTGGCCTCGCGCGCGAAGGCGTGCATGTGCTTGACGGCAGCCGTCATGATCTCCTTCAGCCGCGGGTCAGGGGTTGCCGCCATCTGGTCGAGGACCGCGGCGGTGATCGTGTCGGGTGTCAGCTTGCGGATTTCTGCCATCGTAGCGGCTTCCTCGATACGGCGTTTCAATCTGTCACGGGTTGCGGGTCCAGCGCGCGCGCATTCGCGATTTCACGCTTGCGCAATCGTCGTAACGCGTCTGCATGCAAAGTCAGGATTGCGATGGTATCACCGCCGGGTGACATGAACTCGACAGTATGACCCTTGCCGCCCTGATGGACGCCAAAAACCCCACCGATGTCGCCGGTGACCAGCCCGTGCTCTGGCACGTCGCGTGTCAGGGCAACGCAATCGAGTTCCTCGATCATCTGTCGACCTCCTCCGATGGCACTACCGCTCTCTAGCCGGCACCTTGCCCAGTGCCGCCAGGATGCGCTCCGGCGTGAACGGCTGCGCAAATACTTTCGCACGAAACGGCGAAAGCGCGTCATTGATCGCGTTCATGATCGCGGCCGGTGCGCCGGCGGTGCCGGCCTCGCCCGCACCCTTGGCGCCGAGCAGCGATTCAGCCGTCGGCGTCTCGACGTGGCCGACCTCGATGTCCGGCATCTCGGCCGCCATCGGCACCAGGTAGTCGGCCATCGAGCCGACCGTCAGCTGACCCTCGGGCGTGTACGTGCAGTGCTCGTAGAGCGCGCCGCCGATGCCTTGCACGATGCCGCCGCGCACCTGCTCGTCGACCAGCATCGGATTGATGATGCGGCCGCAGTCCTCGACGCACCAATGCTTGATGAGCTTGACGACGCCCGTCTCCACATCGACTTCGAGATGGCTTGCCTGCACGCCGTTGGTGAAGGCGAACGGAAACTGCTTGGTTATGAAATGCCGCGTCTGCATCAGCTCGCGTGGCAGATCTGAGGGGAGCGTATCGCCGCGGAAGTAGACGATGCGGCCGAGCTCGGCGAGGGCTAAGCGCACCGCGCCGGTCGCCTTGTCGACGATTTGGCCCAGCACGAGATCGAGGCTTTCGGGCGCCGCCTGCAGCATGGAGCCCGCGACCTTGAGGGCTGCCTCTTTCGTGGCCAAGCCCGCCTGCAGTGCCGCCTCGCCGCCGATGCCGGCGCCGCGACAGGCCCAGGTGCCGCCGCCGTAGGGCGTCGTCAGCGTGTCGCCGGTGATGACGCGCACGGTGTCGATCGGCACGCCGACGGCTTCAGCGACGATCTGGCGAATGATCGCCTCGGTGCCCTGGCCCTGCTCGGTGACGCCGGTTGCGGCGACGACGGAGCCGTCCGGATCGATGCGCACGGTGCAGCCGTCCTGCGCCGCGATGCGCGCGCCGCCGATGCCGTACATGAAGGGCGATGGGTTGGTCAGCTCGATGAAGCTCGCGAAGCCGATGCCGCGGTGAATGCCTGACGCGCGCAGCTGTTCCTGCTCGCTCCGAAGCGCCGGATAGTCGATCATTTCGACCAGCTTGCCGAGCGACTGGATGTGGGAGAGCCCCTCGAAGCGCATGCCGGCGGGCGAGGTGCGCGGATAGGTGCCATCGCGCATCAGGTTTTTCAGGCGGAACGCGATCGGATCGAGTCCCATCGCCTCGGCGCCAAGATCGACGAGACCTTCCGTCACGGTCGTCGCAATCGGGTGGCCGACGGCGCGATACTGGCAGGTCGGCGTCTTGTTCTGCAGCACCACCGTCGTCTTGGCGCGGTAGTTGACGAAATCGTAGGGCCCGCCGATCAGGTTGACGACCTGGTTGCCCTCGACGGCGCTGGTGCGGGGATAAACGGAGTACGGGCCGATCCCTGTGAGGTCGTCGATGTCGAACGCGGTGATGTGCCCGTCCGCGTCGATCGCCATGCGGCCCTTGATCCTGTGATCGCGCGCATGGATGTCGGAGGCGAAGCTTTCGAGGCGGTCGGCGATGAACTTGACCGGGCGGCCCATGAGCTTGGCGATTGTCGCGACGGCCATCTCGTCGGGGTAGACGTGCACCTTGATGCCGTAGCTGCCGCCGATGTCGCGGCAGATGACGCGGACTGCGCTTAACGGCAACTTGAGGTGTTGCGCGAACACCTCCTGCATCATGTGCGGCGCCTGCGTCGCGTGGTGCACGGTGAGTGTGCCGTCGCCCTTGTTGAACTCGGCCAGGATCGAGCGCGGCTCCAATGTCACGCCCGTATGCCGGCCGGTGTGGAATGTCGCTTCGACGATTCTGTGTGCGCTTCTGAAGGCGTCGGCGATGTTGCCGCTCTCGTTCACGCGTTGAAAGACGAGGTTGTCGCCGAGATCGCCGTGGATGACCGGCGTATCGGGATCGAGTGCCGTCTCCATGTCGGCGACGGCGGTGAGCGGCTCGTGCATGACGCCGACAAGCTCCGCCGCGTCCTCCGCCTGGGCCCGGGTCTCGGCGACGACGGCGGCCAACGCCTCGCCCATCCAGGTCGAGCGCTCGAGCGGCAGGGGATACTGCGGCGCCGATTTCATGCCCTTCAGGTGCGCGAGCACAGCCACCCAAGGATCGCAGTGCGGGGCGAGGTCGGCGCCCGTGAAGACGCGCAGCACACCCGGCATCTTCTGCGCGGCGGCGGCATCGAAACCCTTGATCGTCGCGTGCGCATGCTGTGAGCGCACGAACGCCACATGCACCATGCGCGGCAGCACGATGTCGTCGACGAACTGGCCGCGCCCCTCGACGAGTTTCTTCGCGTTCGGCCGTGGGATCGAGCGGCCGATGTAGGAGTTCGGCCGGTCGACGGAACCGGGATCGATGACGCCCTTGGCCGGTTGCTTGATTACGGTCATGCTTGTCCGGCCCTCGCCTTGGCGACCGTCTCGACGGCGTCCACGATCGCCTGATAGCCCGTGCAGCGGCAATAGTTGCCGGAGATGTGCTCGCGGATGGCTTCGCGCGAGGGGGCAACCCGTGTGACGGCTGCCTCCCGCAACAACTCGGCTGATGTCATCAGCATGCCGGGCGTACAGTAGCCGCACTGGCAGGCATTGCGGGCGATGAACGCCTCCTGCAGATCGCGGATCTCGTTGGTATCAGACAGGCCTTCGATGGTCTCGACCTTGGCGCCGTCGAGGCTAGCTGCGAGGACGAGGCAGCCGCGCGCGATTGCTCCGTCGATCCGCACCGTGCAGGCGCCGCACGAGCCGTGCTCGCAGCCCGCGTGCGTGCCGAGGAGCCCGAGATCGAGGCGCAGGAAATCGACGAGATGGCGGCGCGCCTCCACTCGGCGCGAGACGCGCTCGCCGTTGACCGTCAGCGTGACCTTGACCTCGGTGCTCATGCCGCTGCCGCCTTCATTGATCCGTCGAGCCTGGCAAGCGCGCGTGCGAGAAGAACGCGCGCCAGATGCCGTTTCATGTCGGCGCCGCCATGCTGGTCGGCAGGCGGGTCGAGGTCGTGGTCGAGCGCCGCCTGCGCGGCAGCAATCCGATCCGGCGTCCAGGGGCTCGCGCCCAGTGCCACTGCGGCGTGACGGGCATCGACCGGCGTCGGCCCAAGCGCGAAATAGACGAGGCGGACGCCGGCGCCGGCCGAAGCATGCGCGACAAGACCGGCCATGGCGTAGTCGCCACTCCGACGCGTTAGCTCGACGATGGTCGAGCGGTCGCCGGGAGCGGCTTGCGGGAATTCGACGGCGCGGATCAACTCGCCGTCTGCCAGCGCGGTGGTGAAGAGGCCGGTGAAGAAGTCGTCTGCCGGGATGCGCCGTTCGCCGTCGGGCCCGGCCGCAATGATGGTGGCGCCGAGCGCGACGCAGCAGGCCGGCAGCTCGGCGGCCGGGTCGGCATAGGCGAGCGAGCCGCCGATGGTGCCGCGGTTGCGGATCGCTGGATGCGCGATCAGGGGCACGGCTTCTGCGAGGAGCGGGACATGGGCACGCAACAACGGATCGGCGCCGAGCACCCGGTGCGTCGTCAGCGCGCCGACGCGGATGTGGCCGTCGGCGTTTTGCGTGATGCCTTGCAGTTCGGGTACGCGCGTGATGTCGATGAGAGTGTCTGGGGCCGACAGGCGGAAGGCCAAGATGGCGAGCAGGGTCTGCCCGCCGGCCAGCAGCCGGGCGTTCGTCCCGCCCTCATGTTGCAGGCGGAATACATCGGCGAGCGTTTCCGCCCGCTGATAGCGGAATGGCGGAGCCTTCATGCGCCTCCCTGCAAGTGACTTGCGCGATCGTCTTCAGCGATCGTTGCCTGAAACGATATCGAGGCCCGGAGGGGTCGGCAAGTGGGGTTTGGCGCCGACTGTCGGCGGAGGGGGGTGGGCGCGCGTGGGCGCGATTGCCTTCCGCTGCTCCCCCAGCATGATGAATGAAAAGCGACGTGCGTCGACGAGTCCTATGGGCCATGGGCAGAAGAGGCGCGATGGCGCGCGTCCCTTCTCCCCGTTCTCTGCACTTGCACGGGGAGAAGGTTAGGATGAGGGGCGGCCGCTTGCTCCGAAGCAGGGATTGACGACGGCAGCTATTCGAGGGGAACCTGTCGCGAAATGTGATCGGCATGAGCCGTTGGAATTAGACGCAATGACCCAAGCACTAAGTCGCTGCGCTCCAGCCCGCTGATGCGGGCGCTTTTTTTTTGACGGCCGGTAACCAGTCTGGACGAGAGCTGTAACGGGGTGGGGAGCCTCCTCCTGAGGATCGAGGTGTTTGGCAACCTCACTCAGGATGAAGCTCCCCATGAACAACGCTACCACCATCTCGCTGCTGCGTCAGCGCATGCTCGAGGATATGGCTTCCCGGACACTGGCGAAGGGCACTCAGATCCGCCATGTCCGCGCCTGCAGGCGGTTCGCGGCCTGGCTGAAGCGTTCGCCCGAGACGACCACCGTCGACGAGGTGCGCCAGTTCCAGCTGCATCTGATGCAGACCGGCACCTCGATCCAGACCCGCAACCGCACGATGATCGGCCTACGGTTTCTGTTCCGCGTCACGATGCGGCGGCTCGATCTGGCAAACGAGATCCATCATATCAAGGAGCCGACGCGCATCCCTCTGATCCTGGCCGCGGACGAGACGAAGCGACTTTTGATGATGGCGGGCAAGCTGCAGGTGCGCGTTCTGCTCTCGATCGGTTATGGCGCCGGCTTGCGCGTCAGCGAGGTCGTGCGGCTCAAGGTCAAGCA
>JANLQP010000313.1:0-4738 GCA_031367895.1 Hyphomicrobiales bacterium | reverse complement strand
TGAGGTCCGGCGCCTCTGCGGCCGACGTGACACCAAGCGAAGCGACTGGCGCGGCGGTCGAGCCGGGCCGATCACTTCAAGGCATTCAGCGGCCCGGCATCGGGCGTGGCGGGTGACCGGGGTGACGATCTGGCACGGGCGCAGCTTGCGGAGCAGAACGCAGCGCAGCGAAGTGGCGCGCAGCACGCGAGCAACGGGTCAGTTCGTCAAGCGGGCCTCGTTCACGTACCCGTGAAGGAAACCAGGCCCGCGATCCCTGGGCACGGGAACGGGCCGCTGTCGTGCGACCGCCGGCGCAGCCGGCCTGACTGGGCTGTTCGGCATCGCGATGAAGGTGCAACCTTGATCGCTGCATTTGCGAGCGAACCGACAAGGCCCCTGGGCCGCAGTCCGGCGCCACCGTGCGCGCCAGCGAGCGCGGAGGATGGCGGCGAGCCCGCGTGAGGGATGGCAGCCCGTCAGGGGCGAGACGCTGGGCCTTTGACAGCGGCTCGACGCGCAGCGCAACAGCCCGGCCCCGCGCAGCGGGGACACGCCCTCTTTACCTTTGAGATCGGCCCGACCCCATGAAGCTACGAGCGGCAAGAGAGCCGCAACAGTGAGGCGCCAAACGGCATCCCTCTCCTCACGTTGACACTCATATGCCCAAATTGGCATAATGCCTTCGATGTCGAAGCAACAGCCCCGCAAACCCCTCAAGTGGGTGGGTTCCGCCAAGCACGACCTGGATGCCATGCCCGAGGACGTCAAAGACGTGTTCGGGCACGCCATCGACCTGGCCCAAGCTGGCGGCAAGCACCCCGACGCCAAGGTGATGACCGGCTTCGGATCAGCGGGCGTGCTGGAAGTCGTCGAAGACGGTCGTGGCGACACCTACCGTGCCGTCTATACCGTCAAGTTCTCGGGATGGGTCTATGTCCTGCACTGCTTCCAGAAGAAGTCCAAGAGCGGTATCAAGACGCCGAAAGAAGACATGGACCTGATCAACACCCGACTCAAGGCCGCGAAGCTGGACTTCGAAACCTGGCAAACGAAGCAAGGAGCCCGCTGATGAGCCGCAAGACCGACACCGTGATCGACGAAGGCAGCACCAACGTCTATGCCGACCTGGGCTATGCCGACGCCGCCGAGATGCAGCGCAAGTCGCAACTCGCCGCCGAGATCGCCCGCGCCATCAAGGCCCGCCGGCTGACCCAGCAAGGCGCTGCCGAGCTGCTGGGCGTGGACCAGTCCAAAGTGTCACGCATCACCCGCGGCCAGTTCCGCGGCGTCAGCGAAGCCAAGCTGCTGGAACTGGTGACGAAGCTCGGCCACGACGTCAAGATCGTCGTCGGCCCCGTGCGCCGCCGCGCCGGCAAGATCGAACTCCAGTTCGCCTGATTGCATGGGGTGGCCGCTGCGGCGGTGGGACAGCTCCGCCGACGCATCAGCTGTCGCGAAGAGCCCGCAACATCCACGAGGGTCCGACGCCTCTGCGACCGACGTGCCACCAAGCGCGGCGACTGGCACGGTCGGGCTGCAGCATGCTGACACGCGGCGCGGGTCCGGGCTTGGAGGGTGGGGGAGGTGACGATCTGGCACGAGCGCAGTGCGCGACAGCGCAACGCAACGCAGTGGAGCGAAGCGCGCGAGCATCGGGCCAGTTCGTCAAGCGGGCCCGTTGGCCGCGTCTCCGCGACGGGCATCAGGGCTCGCGTTCCCCGGCCACGGGAAGAGCCGCCTTCGTGTGACTGCTGGCGCCGCCGGCGTGACCGCGGTGCGCGAGGGATGGACGCGCGTCGGGGGGGGGGGGAGACGACGGGACACGTTTGCGCGTGGCCCGGCGGCTCGACGCGCAGCGCGACGGCCCCGCCCTGGGCAGCGGAGCTCAACGCAGTCATACTACCTGTTCCTCCAACGCCTGAAGATCGGTCAGCTTCTTTAGGATCTGCAGCATCGTTTCTGAAGCGGCCCGTGATGAAGACTCAGATGCGAGCTTCAGGTAGTGACTCCGCTGCCCCGCCGACATCGGCAGTAAATCGCCCAGGGTGGTCATCCCGGAGCCATTCAAATGGTCGAGTAGCGGGCCGTCGAAGCCGGCAGCGCGCGGCGTCAAACGCATGAGATAGCGATATCGCCGCAGTTCGATCTCTCTCCGAACGTCTCGCGAAGAGCGGACGTTTCGCAGACACGCACGTGACGAAAGATTCTCGACAGCTACTTCATCGCGAGCGACACCCTTCGGGAAGTCGTCGACATGCAGTACGAATGGCGAAGTCGAAGCGACACCGCACTTGAGTTGTGCGAGGCCATGCAGATCCGGCAGCGAAACGAGGTCCGTTTCGTCGAAGTCTGGTGCGACGAAAGCCTTCAGCATGGTCGCATCTTGCGGACCGACCCTCATGAAAACTCTCGAGGCGGAGTTCGCGAGCACCGACTTTCTCTGCTCATCGCTCAACTGCCCCAGATGTTGATGAGCCAATGTCATCGTCAGGCCGAATTTGCGACCCTCCGCCAGAGCGGCTTCGAACGGCGAGGAGGCGAAGTGGTGGAACTCGTCCACGTAGAGGTGAAACGGAACACGATGCTGGCGAGCGCGCCTCGCGCGAGCCATCGCTGCAGAGACAAGACGGCTCGTGAGAATCATCCCCAGGAACGACGTGTCTGAGCTTCCAAGAACGCCTTTCGACACATTGACCAGTAACACCTTCCTGTGGTCGAGGACATCGGTGAAGTCGACTGTGCTCTTGGACTGGCCCACGACGAGCCTGATCAACTCGTTTTGGGTGAACTCCGTGAACTTGTTCGTGATGTACGGACCCATGTTGGCGATGCTGTGGTCGCCGGTGACGCGGCCCGCAATGCCACGCCAAAAATCACGGACGGTAGCGTCAGCGCACGATGCGATCAAGTAATTGCGATAGTCGACGTCGGAGAAGACCCGTGGCACCTCTACCAACGTGGCCTCCCTGCTGGGGTCACTGAAGAGCAGCGCGACAGCATTTCGCATGTACTGGTGGAACGCTGGCCCCATGGACTCGGGCACGTGGCCATAGAGACGCTCGAGGATCCGGGCCAAGTCACGGATGATGACGTTGCGCTCGAAGTCGGGGCTTTCTCCTTGGCACTCGAGCATGTTGATCCCGACGAAGACATCAGGGCGTGTGAAGTCGAGCACAACCAAGTCCCCCGCGCGCGACTCCGGCAGACGCGAGAGCACGTCATTGAAAAGGTCACCGTGCGGGTCCAGTACTCCGACGCCCTCACCGCTCGCAATGTCTTGGAGGATCATGTTCAGCAGCAGCGTCGACTTGCCAGTTCCTGTGGCTCCGATCACGTAGCAGTGCTGTGAGCGATCGGCGGGGGCAAGGCGGACCTCGGGGGAGTCGGCGGCGACTCCGGAGCGGCCGAGCCGGATTCCAAGGGCAGGTGTCGCCACGCGCGCGCGAGGATAGTGACGGGGGAAGCCTTCCCTGAGCAAGACCCGAGAGGCCGGAAGGAGCGGCGGCAGTGCGCCCGCAATTCCGATAGTTGAGGAAAAATCAATGCACTCCTCGCGAGACTCATTGAACGAAGGGTTCCCGAAGACGAACGGCCGGCCTTGAAAAATTTCCGACCCCACGGCTTGTGCGAACGAGGGCGGGATCGGCTGCGAGCTAGAGAGGCAAACTTGCATCTCGGCGCCGAAGGGGCGCATCAGCCAGCCCTGAACATTGGCATGAAGGGCAATCGCCGACTTCAAGTCCAATCGCCCGCAGGGCGAGCCGAGTCCAACCAGATCGATGCGCCTGGCTCCGGCTTCGAGGAGCCGGCCATGCATGGCTACGACCAGATCGACTTGTGACTCCGATATCGATCTGCGACTGACTTCGAGGGAAAGCTCAACGTCATCGCCCAGAACCAACATCGACGTGACCGTCGCGTGCAACGACTGCCGAGCTACAAGTGGTGGTAGCGGAAGAAGTAACTTGGTTCGCGTGGCGCCGCGGCTGCTAAAGCCAATTGAATTGACAGAGGCGCTCGGAAGGGCGACTGCGACCGGATGCAGCGAAAGCCGGTACGGATGTACGGCGCGTGCAATACTTGCAGGCGCCGTGACGAGCTGAAATCCCAGCGACGGGGCTGCGACACCGAGTGACAACGAGGTGCTCGCTAGAAGCGCTTGTGAAACTGCCAGGGCTCTACGGCCATCCGGACCGCGACCGATGCCGTGGACATCCAGTTCGTACCGAGGAGTTTGTCCACGGGTCGCAGTGATGCGATGGGTGATTCGCAGCGTCTGGTCTGTCGCAAGCGAATCGATCAGAGCGCCGAGCGCAGGCTGCTCAGCCGATTCCCCGGCTGAGATAGGTGCTGGCGACCCGAGACGCATCACATTCGGGTGATCGCGTTCTGGCCCGATAGTGCAAAGCCTGAGGGTGAACCCCCCCCTGTACTCGGACGCATCGGCCTCCTCCAAGACATTGCAGCCCCCTTCCTTGCCTTCTTGTGAACTCATTTTCACGTCCCCGGTAGGCCCCCGGCCGCTGGCCGGGGGTGTTTGGCTCTGGCGCATACTTCTACAACGGGCCGCTCGGGGTGGCCCCGATGATGCCGTGGTTCACCGTGGTGTACTCGGGGGTTTCGCCGGTGCGGGTGTTGTGGTCGGCCATGCCGACCACGCTGCCGTCCACCGACGTCGTACGCAGCTCATGCCCGGGGATCGAGCGCTCGGTCGTGCTCACGACCACGGTGTGGCCACCTTGCTGGGTGCGGGTTT
>JANLQP010000300.1:0-2346 GCA_031367895.1 Hyphomicrobiales bacterium | reverse complement strand
CGGCCGGCGTCTATTCGGTCAACCCCGCCGGCCAGGTGGCCGATACGGGCCTGACGCCCAAGCCGCCGATCGACGTCAGCGGCTATGAAACGCGGCGCTTTTTTGCCACCGCGAAGGATGGCACGCGCATCCCCTACAGCCTGATCCACAAGAGGGGCGTGAAGCTCGACGGGCGCAATCCCACCTGGATTTCGGCCTATGGCTCGTACGGCTCGGCGGCTTACACGCCATCGTTCCAGGCGCGGCAACTGGCGCTGATCGATGCCGGCGCGATCGTCGGTTACGCCAATGTCCGCGGCGGCGGCGAGTACGGGCGCGAATGGCACAAGGCCGGCCAACTCGAGCACAAGCCCAACACCTGGCGCGACCTGATCGCGGTGTGCGAAGATCTGGTGGCCCGGAAATACACCTCGCCCAGGTGCCTCGCGATCGGCGGGCGGTCGGCCGGCGGGATCACCGTCGGCCGTGCGATGACCGAGCGGCCCGACTTGTTCGCGGCGGTGATCGACGGGGTCGGCTGGTCCAACCCGCTGCGCTACGTGGTCGAACAGAACGGCTATGGCGAGGAACCGGAGTGGGGTGCGATTGCCGAGGAGAAGGGCTATCGCGCGCTCAAGTCGATCGACAGCTACCAGGCGGTGAAGGATGCGACCGCCTATCCGGCGGTGCTCCTGACGACCGGGGTGACCGATCCGCGCGTGGCGCCGTTCCACGTCGCCAAGATGACGGCACGGCTGCAGGTGGCGTCGAGTTCGGGCAAGCCGGTGCTGTTGCGCGTCGATTACGATGCCGGCCACGGCATCGGCTCGACCCGCGCGCAGCAGGATCGCGAGGCGGCGGATACTTACGCCTTCCTGCTGTGGCAGACCGCAGCGATCTGACCAGTCCCCGACCAGCCAGGCAAGCGGGCACGGCATGATGGCCCGAGGCATGACCGGCGAAGTTCGGGCCAAACGAGAAAGGCCCGCACCAAAGTGCGGGCCTTTCGATTCTTGTCGTCAACGCCGCCAGAGCGGGGCGTTGCTGCCTTACTTCTTCATCGCCTTGGCCGCCGGAGCGGGCTTGAAGCTGGCGGGCAGCGGGCCACCGGTGGCATTGCTGTGGACCGAGACGATCTGCGGTCCGAGCGGGCCGAGCGCGCCGAGCAGTTCGCCCTTTTCCTTGGCCGGCACGTTGAACTTGTCGAGCGAGGCCGAGAGATCTTCGACCAGTGCGCCGAATTCCGCGTCGGTCACACCCATGTTGTGATGCGCCGCCGTCATCGACTGGCCCTTGTAGAGCTTCGGACCGCCGCTCGCCTGAGCGACGAAAGTCTTCAGGTTGGCCACGAGCCGGGTCGGATCAGACTTGGCGAACTTGGCGTTGATGCGCTTATCGGCGAGAACGCGCCCGGCGAAATCTTCGACCACAAGTTTGATCGCGGGCGCCCCGCCGAGCCGTTCATACAGGCTCTTTTCATGAGTCATCGCGTGCTTGGCGTGCTGGGCCTTCGCCATCGCGGTGGCTGGAACCACAGCCATGCCGACCGCGAGCGCCGTCGTCAGGATCAATTTACGCATAGTCCATCTCCCCTAGCAGGTTAGAAAGCGCCACTAACCCATAGTGGCGCACGAACAGCCGACCCATCTTGTTGTTGACGCCAAGCCTATTGTCCAGAGCGCCAAAGTCAACGAGCAATTGCGCTGCCACACAATTGCAAAACCGAAACTGATCAGTAACTTACTGATTCTTCCGTCACTCTGGCTCCACTCTGGCGCCACTCCGGCGCGAGCGGCCGGCGTGGCTTGAGCCATATCGACCGGTTGGTATGGTAGGTCGGGTGAGGCGATCGCCGCGCGCGGGATCGTGGCGGCGGGATCGAGCGAGGTCGCGCTGGCGCTGACGGTCGAGAGCCGCGCGGCGGTCGATGTCTATCTGGGCTGCCAGGTCGGTTGGGGGCTGCCGTTTGGCTCGATCGCCTCACGTCGCCTATGCCGAACGGTAGATGGCCGCCAAGGCGATCGACAACGCGCTGATCGAAGCGGCCCAGAAGAAAGGTTGATGCCATGACCGGAACCCCGACCCTCTGCCTGTGGTACGAACGCAACGCCGAGGACGCCGCCACGTTCTACGCCGCGACATTTCCCGACACGTACGTCGGCGCGGTCCAGCGCGCGCCGGACGATTATCCCGACGGCCACAAAGGCGATGCGCTGACGGTGGAGTTCACCGTCATGGGGCTGGCTTGCGTGGGGCTCAACGGCGGGCCGCACTTCAAACACACCGAGGCGTTCTCGTTCATGGTACCGACCGACTCGCAGGAAGAGACCGATCGCTACTGGAATGCCATCGTCGGCAACGGCGGCC
>JANLQP010000242.1:0-74870 GCA_031367895.1 Hyphomicrobiales bacterium | reverse complement strand
CAGCCCGAAGGACGTGACCGGCCCCATCAACCTCGGCAACCCCGGCGAGTTCACGATGCTGGAGCTGGCGGAGCTGGTGATCGCGTTGACGGGGTCGAAGTCGAAGCTGGTGCATTTGGCCCTCCCGCAGGACGATCCGAAGCAGCGCCGGCCGGATATTACCTTAGCGACCACAAAGCTCGGCTGGGAGACGAAGGTGCGATTGGCCGAAGGCCTCACGTCAACGATCGCGTATTTCGACACGAACGTTTCACGTGCACGCGGCTGAGTTGGCCATTTCCATGTGCGGCATAGCCGGCATCCACGCTTATCACTACGCGGCCAATGCGGTCGATCGGGGGGAACTGACGGCGATGCGTGACCAGATGGCCGCGCGTGGCCCTGATGGGCACGGCGATTGGCACGCAGAGGACGGTCGCGTCGGTCTCGGGCATCGCCGCCTGGCGATCATCGATCTCACTGAGAACGGCCGTCAGCCGATGCAGTCCGCAGATGGGCAGCTGGTCGTCACGTTCAACGGAGAGATCTACAATTTTGCCGTTCTGCGCGCCGAGCTCGAGGCGAAGGGATGCGTATTCCGGAGCAAGTCGGACACCGAAGTCCTGCTGCACTTGTATGCCGCGCGCGGGGTCGAGATGGTGCACGATTTGCACGGAATGTTCGCGTTCGCGCTGTGGGATGGCCGCTCGCAGACGATGCTGCTGGCGCGCGATCCCTATGGCATCAAGCCGCTGTATTACAGTGACGATGGTTGGACGTGCCGGTTCGCGAGTCAGGTGAAGGCGCTACTTGCAGGCGGGCGTATCTCACGTGATCCCGACCCTGCTGGTGGAGTGGGCTTCTACCTGTTCGGCAGTGTGCCGGAGCCGTTCACGACCTATCGCGCTATCCGGGCCGTGCCCGCCGGGGCAACGGTCCTCGTCGATCGCACGGGTGCACATGCGCCGCGCCGGTACCATTCGATTGCCGCGGAATACTGCCGCAATGCCGATGTCTCCCGCGCAAGCGATATCGCAGAGCAAACGCGCGCGGCCCTGCTCGACTCGGTTCGAGCGCATCTGGTCGGCGATGTCCCGGTCGGGGCATTTCTGTCGGCCGGCATCGATTCAGGCGCCCTGGTCGGTCTGATGCGCGACGCTGGTGCCCGCGAGATTGAAACGGTGACGGTCGGCTTCGAGGAGTTCCAGGGCAAGCCCGAAGACGAGACGGTGCTGGCGGGCGAGGTCGCCAGCACCTATGCGACGCTGCACACGACGCGGATTGTGACACGTGCGGAGTTCGAGGCGGATCTGCCGCGGATCATGACAGCAATGGACCAACCGTCGATCGATGGCATCAATACGTGGTTCGTCTCGAAGGCCGCACGGGAACGTGGATTGAAAGTCGCGATTTCTGGTCTTGGCGGCGACGAGCTGTTCGGTGGCTATCCGGCGTTCCGAGACGTTCCGCGCTGGGTGCGAGCGGCATGGTTGCCCGCGTGCGTGCCGCTGCTCGGCCGCAGCGTGCGCTATCTGGCAGGGGCTGCTCTCGCGCGGTTGGCGGGCAACCCGAAGGCCGCCGGCCTTATCGAGTACGGCGGCAGCTACGCCGGCGCTTACCTGTTGCGACGTGGCTTGTTTATGCCCTGGGAACTCACGAATGTACTCGATACAGCGACGGTGCGGGACGGGCTCGCCCGGCTGGCGCCGATGCAACTCATGGACCGGGAGTTAACTCCTCGCCCGAGGCAGGTTCTGGCTCGCGTCGCCGCGTTGGAGGCGGGGCTCTATATGCGCAACCAACTCCTGCGCGACACGGATTGGGCCAGCATGGCGCATTCGATCGAGGTGCGTGTGCCGTTGGTCGACAGCCGGTTACTGACGGCCCTGGCGCCCGGTGCGCGCGCACTAGGAACGGGCGGCGGCAAGCGGCTGTTGGCTGCGGCACCGTCGCGGCCATTGCCGGACGCCGTGGTCAACCGTGCGAAAACCGGGTTCACGACGCCGGTTGCGGCCGGGATCACAGGCCATGTCAGCAAAAATGCGCGCAGCGGCGTGGTGCGGCGCGTTCCATGGGCGCGGGACTGGAGCCGGCACGTGGGCGAGCAGCAACTATTGACGCAAGTCGCGTGATGACAAGAAAGTTCTCGATTGGGTTGGGGCCGTGAACCTTCTTGCGCTTCTCACTGACGGATTTGGCGCATCGGGTGGTATCGCGCGCTACAACCAAGATCTCATCATGGCGCTAGAGCAGTCGTCGGCTATTGCTTCGGTTGTCGCGCTGCCGCGGTTTGGTGCTGCCGTGATCGCGCTGCCGCCGCGCGTTAAACACTTGAGGGCAGAGCCTGGCCGCCTCGGTTGGATGCGGGCAGCGATAGCGCTGGCGTTCAGGCACCGGTTCGATGCCGTTTTCTGCGGGCATCTCAATGCGGCACCCTTGGCCGCGGCGCTGGCGCGGCTGCGCGGGAAACCATTGTGGCTCCAGGCGCACGGCATCGAGGCTTGGCAACGGCCAGAGATCGCGGTGCAGCGCGCCGTGCGCGAGGCGCGATTGGTCACCGCGGTGAGCCGATACACACGAGCGCGGCTGCTGGCATGGTCCGACATCGATCCGGCGCGCGTGCGTGTGCTGCCGAACACCGTTGCGGCGCGTTTTGTGAGGCGTGCTCGTCCGGAGCATCTGGTTGCACGTCACGGGCTCGAGGGCCGTAGGGTGGTTTTGACCGTCGGACGGCTGGTGGCAGACGAACGCTACAAAGGCCACGATCGGATCATCAGGGCCATGCCGCAGGTTTTGCGGAGTGTTCCGGAGGCGTTGTACCTAGTGGTAGGTGGCGGCGACGATCTGCCCCGCCTCGCGAACATCGCGCGTGAAGCAGGCGTTGTTGACAAAGTCGCGTTCGCCGGCAGCGTGGCCGAGGATGAGTTGCCGCTGTACTTCAACGTGGCTGACGTCTTCGCGATGCCAAGCACAGGCGAGGGGTTCGGCATCGTCTTTCTCGAGGCGGCGCGGTGCGGCTTGCCCGTCATCGGCGGGAACAAGGACGGCAGTGTCGATGCATTGGCCGACGGAGCAGTCGGCACGGTGCTCGATCCGGATGATAGTCATGCGCTCGAATCGGCCCTGGTTGCAGCGCTACAGGCGGGACTGCTGGCGCAGCCGAATGCAGCAGTCGAGCGTTTCGCCGTTCCGCATTTTGCAAAGCATGTCGATGACTTGGTCCGAGAATACCTTGCGTAACAATCCGGTCAGACCAGATGGCACCGCTCCACACCGCGTGCCGACGGCGAGCGTGACGACCGTCATCGAACCCCCGCACGGCTGGAAGACCTTGGACCTCGAGGAGCTGTGGTGCTATCGGGAGCTGCTGTGGGTCCTGATCGAACGCGACGTCAAGGTGCGCTACAAGCAGACCGTTCTGGGTTCCGCCTGGGCCATCATTCAGCCGGTCATGATGATGATCGTATTCTCGATCTTCTTCGGCCACCTCGCGAAGATGCCGGCGGATGGCTTGCCGTATCCGATCTTCGTCTATGCGGGATTGCTGCCGTGGACGTACTTCGCCAATGCCATCGCGGCATCGGCGGGCTCGCTGGTCGGCTCAGCGAATCTAGTGTCCAAAGTCTATTTTCCGCGGCTCGTGGTGCCGTTGTCCGCGGCGGGCGGTGGTCTGGTCGATCTGGCTGTCGCGATCGTCGTCCTGTTCGGCATGATGATCTGGTACGGCGTCGGCTGCAGCCGCAACCTGCTGATGGCACCGCTGTTGATCGCAGGCACCGTGTTCATCGCCCTCGGCGTCGGCCTGCTGCTGTCGGCATTGACCGTCGCTTATCGCGATTTCCGCTACGTGATCCCGTTCCTGGTGCAGTTGTGGATGTTCGCGACGCCCGTCGTCTATCCCGCGAGCCTGGTGCCGGAGCACTGGCGCTGGCTGCTGTTCCTCAATCCGATGGCCGGGTTCATCGAAGGGTTTCGTTCCGCGTTCCTGGCGCGTGCTTTCGACTGGACGGCGCTCTGCATCTCGTTCGCGGTGGCGGTGGCGATGTTCGCCGCCGGCGTCGCCTACTTCGAAAAGGTAGAGCGGCGCTTCGCCGACATTATTTGAGCGCATGAGCAAACCTGCAATCAAGGTCGAGGGCCTTTGGAAGGAGTACGTGATCGGCCCGAATCCGGGCGTCGGCCAGACGTTCCGGGAAGTGCTGACCGAGAGCGTGCTGGCACCAGTGAAACGGCTCATCGGCAAGGGCGCCGCCTCGGCGCCGGAAGAACGTTTCTGGGCGCTACGGGATGTGTCGCTCGCGGTTGCACCCGGCGAGGTCCTCGGCGTGATCGGCCGCAACGGCGCGGGGAAGTCGACGCTACTCAAAATCCTCTCGCGCATCACGCCGCCGTCCAAGGGCCGCATCGAGATCGATGGTCGCATTGCGAGCCTGCTGGAGGTTGGCACCGGGTTCCATCCTGAACTCACGGGACGCGAAAACATCCGCCTGAACGGCGCCATCCTCGGCATGTCCGGCGCTGACATCCGCCGGAAGTTCGACGAGATCGTCGCTTTCGCCGACGTCGGGACATTCCTCGATACACCGGTGAAACGCTATTCGAGCGGCATGTATGTGCGCCTCGCGTTCGCGGTGGCGGCTCACCTGGAGCCGGAGATCCTGATCATCGACGAGGTGCTGGCGGTCGGCGACGCCGTGTTCCAGAGGAAGTGCCTCGGCAAAATGGGCGAGGTGGCCAAGGGCGGGCGGACGGTGCTGTTCGTCAGCCACGATATGGCGGCGGTGCAGAATTTGTGCAGTCAGGCAATCTGGCTCGATGCGGGACAACTCCGGCTGGCGGGCGACGCGGGCGATCTGATTGCTGCTTATCACCGCGCGGGCAGTGCGCAGACCATGTCCGATCTGCTCAAAGCGCCGCGACCGTCCTGGGCGAAACCGTACATCGCGCGGGCCTTTTGCGAGGATGCCGAAGGCCGGACGACGGCACGGTTCGCATTCGGAGAGTCCTTGACGGTGGTGATGTCACTGCAGGTGCCTGCGGGTGTCGAGATCAAGCGCCCGGTGATGGGCGTTGTCATCAACCACGCGATGAAAGGTGTCGTCGGCGGCGTCAACACGCGCATGACGGGGTTCAACGGCGCGCCCGCGAAGGCGGGGGACTATCGCTACGCGTGCAAGCTTTCCCCGATACCGCTGCTGCCCGGCAACTACGCGATCGACTTGTGGCTCGGGGATGGCGAAAGCAATATTGACCACGTGTCGTCGGCGTTCGAGATTGCGATCGACGCGAATGATATCTATGGGACCGGCAAGGCACCCTTCGGGCACCTCGGTGTGATCTATTTGCAGGCAGAGTGGTCATCCAGACGAACCGTGGAGACCGACACCATTGTCGTTTAGGTCGAAGATGCAGCGGATCCGCGTGTGTTCGCTGAACTTGCGACACAGTTGCGAAATCATCGACCCGGCATTCATTGCCTGGAGCGCTCGGTTTGATTTTTCGGCGGAGGGGTTCAACACAGGTGGCTCAGTCAGAACAGAACAAGGTTTGCGCGTCTCGCATGGAGCGATCATTTCGCCCTACGGCGGCAGCGTTACTTTGGGCCGAAGGGTCTATGTCGGGCCGTACTCGGTCCTCTACGGGCATGGGGGGCTGGTCGTCGGCGACGACGTTTTGATCGCGTCGCACGTGACGATCATACCGAGCAATCACAGGTTTTCCGAACCCGACAAGCCGATCGCGAAGCAAGGCGCGACCAGCGAAGGTATCCAGATCGGCAATGACGTCTGGATCGGCTCCGGTGCCCGCATACTCGATGGGGTTCGGATCGCAGATGGCGCAGTTGTTGCTGCAGGTGCCGTCGTGACGAAGTCAATCGCCGCAAGGATGGTTGTCGCCGGCGTGCCAGCGCGGGTGGTTGGGCAACGGGCCGCCGGCGCAATGCAGGAAGGTTAGAAACCGTGTTGTCGCAGCTCCGGCATAATCTGGATCAATTGCAAGTCATGCGGCACGGGCTCTCGCAGCACATGAAGGTATTCTCCCATTCGACGCGCCGCGAGAGGTTCCAACTGTTTCAATTGGCAACGCACGTGCCGAGAGGCGGCACGGCCCTCGAAATCGGCTCGCACATCGGTTCCTCGGCGCTGTTCCTGTGCGCTGGTCTCAACCGCGGCGGCGGGCATCTGTTCTGCGTCGATACCTGGAGCAACGAGACGATGCCGGATGGGGTCAAGGATACCTTCGCGGAATTTCGACGCAATACGGAGCGGTTCACAGCGATGATCACGCCGGTCAGGAAACGCAGCGAGCGCTTGCAACCCACTGACTGCGGAACGCGCGTCGATCTTGTCTTCATTGATGGCGACCACAGCGAGATGGCAGTGAGGGCGGACTTGAAAACCGTTGGCGCATGGGTGCCGATCGGTGGGCGGATTGCATTTCATGATGTGTCCGATGCATTCCCTGGCGTTGGCGTCGTGATCGGGGAGGCTCTTGCGTCAAGCCATTGGCGACTGGAAGGCCTGGTCGACAGTCTCGGCTGGATCCGCAGGGTCAGCTGAACTCATGCAAGCCAGCATCATCATCTGCGCCCACAACCCGCGCCCCGCGTACCTGACGCGGGTGTTGGATGCGTTGCACGCGCAGACATTACCGCTTGCCGAGTGGGAATTGCTGGTGATCGACAACGCGTCGACGGAGCCGCTTGCGGGTCGGTTCGACATCAGCTGGCATCCGTCCGGACGCCACGTGCGAGAGGACGAGTTGGGCTTGACCCCGGCACGCCTCCGGGGCATCGGGGAGTCAAAGGCGGACGTCGTGATTTTCGTCGATGATGACAACGTGCTCGATGTTCATTATCTGGCGACAGCGGTCGAGATCGGGCAAACGTGGCCGATCCTCGGTGCCTGGGGCGGGCATGTCGAAGGCGAGTTCGAGGTGGAGCCGGCGGAGTGGACGAAGGCATATTGGGGATATCTGGCAATCAGGCCGTGTACAGCCGCACGATGGTCGAACAATCCGGATGATTGGGAGAGCCGACCTGTAGGAGCAGGACTGTGTATTAGGTCGAATATCGGAAGAGTCTACGCAGAGATAGTGAAATCAGAGCCCTTGCGTCGCAAGCTGGATCGTACTGGTCTAAACCTGATGTCGAACGGTGATACCGATCTTGTGGGGTGTGTTTTGGAAGCCGGTCTCGGAGTGGGCGTGTTTCCGCAGCTCTCGATGCGCCACCTTATACCAGCCAGTCGCCTGACCGAGGATTATCTGCTGCGGCTCATCAAGGGCGATGCTTGCTCGAAAGCGTTGCTTGATGCGGTGCGCGGGCAATCGCTTCATCTGCCGCGGAGCAAGTTTCGACGCAAGGTGCGCGAACTCCTGGTGCTGTGTCAGCACGGTCGAAGGTCGATGGCCTTCCACCGTTCACACATTGACGGACGCCTCGAAGGCTTCCGCATGTTCTCTGAAATGCGACAGGGGGTGCAGACGTGACGAGCTCCTCCGGTGCCCCAAGTAGCGTGCTGATTTGCGGGGTTGCACGCGACTGTATGAGCACACTCAGCGATACTCTCGCGAATATTACGATTTGGGGCAACTGCTTTCCGAGCGCGCGCTACGTGTTCGTGACGAACGATAACAGTGACTCGACGACTGACATATTGCGCCGCTGGCTCATTGGAAAAGAGGATGTGGCAAAGGTGATCGTCGTGGACGGCGCAGCTGGGGCGATCAACAACAAGATCGACCGGCTGGCGTTCGCGCGGAATTCTTATTTACTGCATCTGAATGAACTGACCGAGAGTGGATCGAAGATTGATTTTCTTATTGTCGCTGACATGGATGGTCCGAACAGGCATGGGCCATCCGGGGCATGTCTGGTCGACGCCATCGAGCAGGCGCCGAGCGACTGGGCCGGGTTGTTTCCGTGTCAGGACGGGGGGTTTTATGACGTCTCTGCGCTGCGCCATGATACTTGGTGTCCGACGGACGCGTGGGCGGAGGTCGCGGGCGGCAGACTGTGGCGCCTGCTGAGATTGCAATACTCACCCAGTCGCATTCAGCGATATGTGCACTGCAAGCAAGTATACATTGATCCTTCGGAGAGCCCAATTGCGGTAAACTCGGCATTTGGAGGATTTGCGGTCTATAGGGTTTCTGCGCTCGCCGCCAGTTGGTATGGTAGCCGTGACCCTGCTGGACGGACCGTCTGTGAGCATGTTGTGTTTCACGCTGCAGTTCGCGACGCCGGTGGTGGGCTTTACGTCATGCCGTGCCTCCGGAATGACGCGCCACTTGAGCATCTGGGGAATGGGTCTGGCGCAAAGAGGCGTCCTTGGGTGCGAGCGAAGCTTTGAGTTCCCCCACCCTCGCCGATCTCCCGCCGCCGCCACTGGGCCGGTTGGGCTGGCCGTGGACGGAGACGACGCCGCCTTTGCCGGCGGTGCGGCAGGATGGCTCGCCGTGGCCGCGCATCTCGATCGTGACGCCCTCCTACAACCAGGGCGAATACATCGAGGAGACCATTCGCTCCGTGCTGCTGCAGGGCTATCCGGACGTCGAATACATCGTCATGGACGGCGGCAGCACCGACGAAAGCGTTGCAATCATCCGCAAGTACGAACGGTGGCTCGCGTATTGGGTCAGCGAGAAGGACCGAGGGCAATCGCACGCGATCAACAACGGAGTTTCCCGTGCCACGGGAGAGGTCGTTGGCTGGCTCAACTCAGACGACATCTATCTGGCTGGTGCCCTGTATAACGTTGCTGCTCAAGACCTTCACACAATCAGGACATTGTTTTTCGCGGCAGCCGCCGCGTATTGCGATGCAACGCTGGACAAGCACGTATGGGCCGTCGACATCCTACCAGCCAGTTTCGAAGAGCTCTTGCAGTATCCTGAGTTATTTCTGGCACAGCCATCGGTCTTTGTCGGGATCGACGCGCTCCGTGACGTCGGTGCGCTCGATGAGTCGCTGCACATGACGATGGATCTGGATCTCTGGTTGCGCTTGTCCCGCAAATATCGATTGCAGATCGGTCACTCAAAACTTTCAATCATGCGCGTCCACAAGACAGCAAAGACATTTGCGTATCCGGTGCAGGTGCTCGACGAATATCAGCAATTGCTCGATCGCTACAGCGGTGACTTGTCGTTCCTGAGGCAGCTCCAACTCCGCGCAAATTTGCAACGCGCCCGGTGCAAGGCGTGGTGCGGGTTCGCCATCGAAGCAATGGCGACCAGGCAACGAACTCTGGCGTGCGGATGCGTCGCAAGGGCAGCCCTGCACTGGCCACCTGTTGTCATGACACGGCGTTGGCTGCGGATCGTGCAACAGTTGATCCGTACTCCAAAGTGCAAACCAAGGCCTGCACCAAGCCAAGGTGCCTAGTTCGTGATCCTTTCCATCATCATTCCGTGTTTCAACGCCGAGAAGACGATCGCGGAAGCGCTGAGATCTACTGAAGCGTCGGCATCGACAATCGAAACGATCGTGATCGATGACGGCTCGACCGATAACTCTCTGGACATTGCACGAACGTTCGGGCCCAACGTGCGGGTCCTCAGCGGCTCGAACCGCGGCGTTTCGGCGGCCCGAAACCGCGGCATACACGAGAGCCGTGGGGACTGGATCATTTTCCTCGATGCAGACGATGTTCTGCGACCCGGAACCGTTGAAAAGCGGCTCGCCAAGGCTGAGCTTGCCGGGGCTGACGTTGTGATTTCCGACTGGGAGGAGATCGATGCAACGGGTGAGACGATCGAAGGCTCACGGCGCTCGGTCGATTGGACGGCGTTGCAACAGGATGCCGAACTCGCAATAGCGAACGGCGTTTGGGCCACAACTGCGGCAATTCTATATCGCCGCTCGATCGTCGAAGCCATTGGCGGCTTCCGGGCGGATCTCCCGGTCATCCAAGATGCGCGTTTTCTTTTCGACGCGGCGTTTCTCGGGGCACGGTTCGCTCATGCTGCGCACGTTGGAGCCCGCTATCGGATAGCGCCTGGCAGTCTGTCGCGACGTAATCCAGAGCAGTTCGCGACAGATATTCTGTTGAACGGGCAGCAGATCGAGGCACTCTGGCGCGCGTCAGGGACGTTCGATGACGCGCGGCAACAGGCGATTGCTGGCGTCTACAATTGCGCAGCGGCTGGTTTGCTTTATGCGAATAGCCCACTGTGCACGGATGCCTTCGCGTCCTTGCACCGTCTGGGCGCGGTCTTGTCGCGGCACAATCGCATTGCGGCGCCCCTCGTGCGCACGCTCGGTGTATCGTTGGCAAGCACCGCGATGACAACGACTCGGAGCGTCGGCTCCTGGCTGCGGTTCCTCGGACAGGCCGACAGGACGTCAACGGGAGCCGGCAAATAGTGCGCATATTGCACGTGCCCTACACCTATTTCCCGGACCCGTGCGGGGGAACGGAAGTGTATGTGCGCGGGCTCGTCCGGGAGTTGGCGCGCGTTGGCTATGGCTCTGCGGTTGCCGCGCCAGCGCCGGTTGCGTCGACGTATGTCGCCGACGGGATCGACGTCTACCGTTTCGCGACCGACCTGCGGCCGCGGCGTGACTTGGCTTACGGCATGCCGGACGAGATCGCTGCAGATGGGTTTTGCGACATAGTCAGCAGGGTGCGGCCGCAACTCGTGCATCTGCATGCGCGGACGTCAGCGGTTTCGGAGCGGTTGGCCGACATTGCGCACATGGCCGGGGCGAAGGTCGTTGTCACGTATCACACGCCGACAGTGTCGTGTGCGCGCGGCACAATGCTGCTTTATGGAACGGAACCGTGTGATGGCACGCTGCATGCGCATCGGTGCGCGGCCTGCTTGTTGACGAGCCATGGAGTTCCGAAGGCTGTAGCGGCTGGGATAGCGCGGGTAGTTGGACCATTCAGTGCGGTTGCAGCACGGCATGTGAGGCACGGCCGGACTCTTGCAGCCGTCGCTGTCCCCGGCTACTTGGCAGCAGCGCAGGAGCGATTTCACGTGTTGATGAGGACGGCCGATCATGTCGTTGCTGTTTGCCAATGGGTGTTCGACGTCCTGCAACGCAACGGAGTGCCAGCGGCGAAGCTGACACTATCGCGGCAAGGCGTTGATGCAGTGCCGACTGCCGGCGTGAGGGGCTCGGAACGGTCTCCGGACGGGCCTTTGCGCCTCGCGTATTTCGGCCGGGTCGATCATGCCAAGGGACCGGATCTGCTTGTCGACGCCCTCCTGCAGCACCCCGAAGTGCTCGCGCGACTCGACATCTACGCCGTGCGCCAGGGTGACAATAACTCGCCGTTTGAACGGCTCACTGCAAGAGTATCCGGCGACGCGCGGATTTCGATCCGAAATGCCCTGCCGGCAGACGCGGTTGTCACGCGCATGGCCGAATACGACATGATCGCGGTGCCGTCGCGCTGGCTGGAGACGGGCCCCCTCGTCGTGCTGGAGGCGTTTGCGGCGGGGGTACCGGTTCTCGGGGCGCGGCTCGGTGGGATCGCGGAACTGGTTCGCGATGGGATCGACGGCGTGCTGGTTCCGTCCGACGACGTCGGAGCCTGGTCGCGCGAGATTGCCGCGGTCAGTGCCGATCGGGGGCGGATCGAGGTGTTGCGCCGTGGTATCCAACCGCCGCGCACGATGCGTGACGTCGCCCGTGACATGGCCGGAATCTATGCGCGGGTCTTGGCGCAATCTCATATGCCCGCGAGCGCCGATTGAGAGTGCGAGGCATCGCAGAGCCTCGCGTTCTTTTCGTGCAGGCCACGATGGCGGAGGCGTATCCGCCCATCATCCATGCCGCGATGCTGTTGGCTGAAGCGGGTTGGCAGGTGACTGTAATTACGGCGCCGATCGCGGGGAAAATCATGACGTTCCCAACGCATCCGCGCATTGCCCTGCACCGATTTCGCGAACGGCCAACGCACGTGATGTCGAAGGCGGACTATGCGCGCTACACGTGGGAGGCGATCTGGTTGGCGCACAAACTCCGCGTCGACGTCGTCTATGCGTCTGATCCACTCGGTGGCGGGGCGGGAGTCATTGCCGCGCGCGCGTCGGGCGCAAGGCTGATTTATCACGAGCACGACAGCCCCGAGCCAGGCGCGCGATCGATAACGAGTAAGCTGCGGCGGACGGCGGCGCGGCAGGCGGATCTGGTCATTCTACCGAATGCGGAACGCGGGCGGCTGGCACAGGCCGATATCGGATTTCCGACGGAACGGCTGCGGATCGTCTGGAATGTGCCGCGTCGGGCGGAGATGCAGGCCGCGTGCGAGCGCCCGGAGGCACCGCTGGTCCTCTATTACCATGGCACACTGACACCGGCCCGTGTCCCGCGCACTGTCGTCGATGCGGTCATGCGGTTCGAGGGACGGGTCGAATTGCATCTTGCGGGCTACGAGGTTGCCGGGACTGAAGGCTACGCTGCCGAACTGCAAGAGTGGGGATCGCGCGCAAACCGGCAAATCGTGCGCCAGCTCGGCATGATGGGGCGTGATGAAGTCTTGGCAGCAGCCTCCCAGGCGCACGTTGGTCTCGCGCTGATGCCGGCGACAGGTGGCGACGTCAACATGCGCAACATGACGGGGGCATCCAACAAGGCGTTCGACTACATGGCCGCCGGCCCCGTTCCGATCGTCAGCAATCTGCCGGATTGGCGCGGGATGTTCGTCGCGCCCGGACACGCACTCGCATGTGATCCGGCAGACGTCGGCTCGGTTGTGGGCGCCATTGCGCAGCTCCTGGAGGATCCGCAGCTACGGGAGCGAATGGCGCGCCGGAACCGCGCAAAGATCGCGGCGGAGTGGAATTATGACGAACACTTCCGGTCGGTCGCCGAGGAAATGGTGTCATGGTGCCGGACGTGAGGGCTGACCCAGAAGCAATCACTGCTGCTCGCCGCGCCAGACCTTATCGCGTTGCCTTCATCAATACACATCCAATCCAATATTTCGCACCGCTGTATCGGATGCTCGATGCGTCGGGCGACCTGCAGGTGAGCGCGCTCTATCTTTCCGACTTCTCCGTGCGTGGGGCAACGGATCGCGCTTTCGGGCGGGTCGTCAGATGGGACGTGGACATGTTGAATGGGTACGATGCCCGCTTCGTCGCAGGGGCATCGCAACGCGGAGAGCCGGGTGGTTTCTTCTCGGTGTTTGCTCCCGGCATCTGGGGCGAGGTTCGGCGCGGCCAATTCGATGCCCTGATCGTGCACGGCCACACACCCGCCGCACATGTGCTCGCAATCGCAGCTGCGAAAAGCGTTCGGACGCCGGTCTTTATGCGCGGCGAAACGCATCTGGGGCTCGTGCGCGGCGGCGTCAAAGCAGTGCTGCGCCGGCCACTCATGGGTGGGCTCTATCGGAGTATCGCGGGCGTGCTGGCAATCGGCACGGCGAATGCGGCGTTCTACCGTGCCATGGGGGTTGCGGAGCCCCGCATCTTTTCAATGCCGTACACGATCGACAATGCGCGTTTCATAGCCGGTGCGAAACTCGACGCCGACGCACGCCGGGAGGTCCGCCGCGAGCTTGGCGTCGATGACATCAGGCCAATTATCCTCTACGTGGCGAAATTCCAACGGCGCAAACGACCCGACGATCTGATCCGTGCCGCGCGCCGTCTGGAAGAGAGGGGACATGCGTTTCAGGTCGTGATGGTCGGATCCGGCGAAATGGATGCGGAACTTCGTGCGCTCGCCACGGGGCTCGGGCTCGAAAGCATCCATTTCGCCGGGTTCGTCAACCAGAGCCGGTTGCCGCAGGTTTACTCAGCGTCCGACGTCTTCGTATTGCCGTCGTCGGATGAACCGTGGGGCTTGGCAATCAACGAGGCGATGTGCGCTGGCTTGCCGATCGTCGCATCACGGGAGGTCGGCTGCGGACCGGATCTCGTTCGGGAGGGCGTCAACGGCGCGTCGATTCGGGCAGGCGACATCGTGGGATTGGCAAGTGCCCTGGCCCCACTACTGCAGTCCGACGAACTGCGATCGTGCATGGGGCAGGCCAGCCGCGAGATCGTGTCGCGATGGAGCTATGAAGAATGCCGGCAGGGGTTACTTGCGGCGCTGGATCAAACGGTCGGCAGGCGTTCCGATGGCTGACGGGGTGACGGGCGATGGACATGAGGCCGTGATTGCAGGAGATCGCCCCAACAGCTGCGCACTTGCCATCGTCGGCATCGCCGGTGGGACGCATGTCGGTGAGAGCCTGACCAGGGCGGCGCGGCAGCTTGGACTGCAAACACGCTTTTTTGACGTGCGGGCAGCATTTGCCGGTCCACGCCTACTGCGCGCAGCCGCGTGGCGCCTCGCTGGCCGCCGCCCATTACATCTGGGGCAGTTCTCGCGCGATGTCGTGGCGGATTGCTGCCGGCTGCCGTCAGGGGCGGTAATGCTGTTGGCGACAGGAAGCGCTCCGCTGACTGCTGCTGCGATCAGCGCGTTGCGGCGTCACGGCGTTCTGTGCGCCCTGTTTTCAACGGACGACCCGTGGAATCCGGCGCACTACGCGCGACGGCATATCGAGGCACTCAAGGAATTTGATGTCGTCTTCACACCGCGGCGGGCCAACATGGCGGACTTCGCGGGCCTCGGATGCCGCGACGTGCGCCACCTGCCCTTCGGGTACGACGCGACGTTGTTCAAGCCCGTGGAATTGAGTGCGAAAGGCGGTCCGCAAGTTCTGTTCGTCGGTGGCGCGGACGACGATCGCGCCCGTTTCATGCGGGCGTTCATAGCGAGGGGGCCAACGCCGACGCTCGTTGGGGGTTACTGGGAACAGTACACAGATTTGCGCACATTGGATCGAGGACTGTTGGCTCCCGATGAGGTGCGGCTCGCGACGGGATCGGCAGCCGTCAATCTTTGCCTCGTGCGGCGGGCCAACCGTGACGGCCACGTGATGCGTTCCTACGAAATCCCGGCGATTGGCGGTTTCATGCTCGCAGAGGACACGCAGGACCATAGGGAAATGTTCGGAGAGGAAGGTCGCTGTGTCCTCTACTTCGCGACGCCCGAAATGGCCGCCGAAAAAGCCCAATGGGCGCTCGCACGACCGGCCGAGCGGGCACGAATGGCAGCTGCGGCGCACAGCCATGTCGTCGGCGGACGACATACCTACTCCGACCGCTTGCGGCACATCCTGGATACACTACGGGTATGACTGCCCAGGCTGGAACCGAGAAACGAACCGCGGGTCCGCAGTCGCTGAAAATCGATATTGTCGTAAATGGACGTTTCCACGCGTTCGAACTCGCCAACAGCTTGCGCGCGCTTGGCCACGACGTGCTCGTCCATACGAACTATCCGAAGTTGATCGCGGCACGTTTCGGTTTGCCGGCGGATTGCATACGCTCCTGCCTGTCGCATGGTTTGCTCAGCCGGAGCTTCGATCGGATTGGCCGCTGGGCTCCGAAGAGTGTCGGGGACCGAGTGCTGCACACGGCATTTGGGACATGGGCTGCGCGGGGTATCAGGCCAGAAGCCGACATCGTGCACGGCTTCAGCGGCGTGATGGAAGAGACGCTGCAATTACCGGCGCGCTCAGTTGCGCGGCAATTGCGAACCATTGTCCGGGGATCGGCACATATCCGTGAGCAGGCACGCCTGCTACTCGAGGAAGAACAGCGGGTTGGCGTTCCCATCGACCGGCCAAGCGAGTGGATGATTGCCAGGGAGGAGCGGGAGTATGCGCTGGCGGACCGGATCATCGTGCTCTCGACGTTCGCGCACGAAAGTTTCGTCGCGGGTGGCGTTCCGAGGGAACGTCTCCTGGTCAATCCGCTGGGCGTCGACATGGATCGGTTCCGTGTCGCCGGTGACGACGCTGCAGAACGCAAGCGTCGCATTTTGAGCGGAGCACCGCTTCGGGTGTTGAGCGTTGGCACATTTTCCTATCGGAAGGGTGCGCATGACCTCGAGCGGATGGCTCGGGCACTCAATGGGCGCATGCAGTTTCGGTTCGTCGGCAATCGTCCGGAAGAGACGCGCGAATTGTGTTTGCTGGCAGCACCAGTCATGGACTTCGTTGATCGCGTCAGCGAGGACAGTCTGCCGGAGCAGTATGCCTGGGGCGATGTCTTCGTGTTTCCGACCATCGAAGACGGGTTCGCTGCCGTGATCCTCCAGGCGGCGGCAGGCGGTCTGCCGGTTCTGGCGACCGGAAATTGCGCGGCACCAGATTGCATCGTCGAGGGAAAGACCGGATGGGTTCTGCCGATCCGCAATGGCGAAGCCTTCATCGAGCGGCTGATCTGGTGTGACGAGCATCGCGCCGAACTGGCTGCCATGTCGCAGGCGGCGCCCGCCTGCGCGCATAACCGGCAATGGAGCGTAGCCGCAGATGAACTCGCCACCCTGCTCGGACAGAAATGAGCTCTTGGTCGAAACACAAACGGCCGTGTCCGCATGTCCGCGCGCCATGGACATGGCGCACCTTGACCGCATAGCTACACAATTGAAAATGCTCGACGCATTGCTTGCGTCTGGACACTAACAGTCTCGATACACGGTGCGCCGCGAGCAATATTGGCAATGATTGAGCCATGACCGAATACGACGAACTGCCGCTCGAGTGGCTGGCCGCGTGGCCGGCGCTCATCGTGTTGCTGGTCTGGGTTGACAAGCGCCATGGCCGGTTGCCGCTGTTCCTGAGCTATTCCTACATCGCGGGCCTGGCGATCAATCACTGGTTCGGCGCGTTGGTCCACAGCATGCCGGCGCGTCCGTTCCTCTCATCGGCCAACACCATCCTCGGGTTTGGCCTGACGACGTGGGGACTTCTGTGCTTCGTATTGGGCACTCTCGTCGTGCCGAATGCGCGGGCCGAGCTGGCACAGGCGCCGAAGTTGAGTGCCGGTGCAGCGGGAGACTTCAAAGATGGTTTCCGCGTAGCGAAGATTTTGTCGGGGTTGGGAGCCGTCTCGTTCGTTCTGGACGGCACGTGGATTGCCGCTTTGCCGTCGATGAGCGCGACGATTGCGGGTGGGAAGCAGATGCTGATCGCAGGCATTTGCCTCAATTGCTGGCTGCTGTGGCAACAAGGCCAGAAAAACCGCTTCACGCAATGGCTCGCAATTTCGCTTGGTTTTCCGTGTTTCACGGTGTTGATGCAGGGGTTTTTGGGATTTGGGGTCGCGTTCCTGGCAACGATCTTGATTTTTGTCGGGAGTTTCTACCGGCCGCGCTGGCACATCATTCTCGGCGGCGCAGTGGCGCTGTTCGGTGCATTGTCGTTGTTCGTGGCCTATCTGGAGCATCGCGACAATCTGCGGGCGGTGGTGTGGGCAGAGCAAAGCGCCGAGGTGCGTATCAATGCGGCGTTGGACATGATCATGTCGGTCGAGCCCTTCGACCTGTCGAAGCCCAATCATTTGGCAGCTATCGATCTGCGGCTCAATCAGAACGAACTGGTCGGCGCCGCGATGGGCTATGTTCCGAGTGTCAGGGAATTTGCGCAGGGTGAAACATTCTTTATGGCGTTAATTTCGGTGGTTCCGCGAGCCCTATGGCCCGACAAGCCGGTGTTTGGCGGCAGTATGGGGCTGGTAACGCGCTATACGGGTGTCTCGTTCGGTGAAAATACGAGTGTCGGCATCGGGCAAGTGATGGAGTTCTACGTGAATTTCGGTTGGCCGGGCGTAGCAATCGGCTTCTTCATTCTTGGAGTCGTGATCCGATACGTCGACTTCCGGCTGGCGAACGGCATTCAGCGCCACATATGGTCCGTCGTCGGCATGTGGTTCGCGATCGGCGTTGCTCTGGGGCAGCCCCTTGGCCAGCTTGTCGAGGTGACCGGCTCGGTCGCTGCTGCGGCCCTCGTCGGTTATTGCGCGCAACGCTACACCGAGCGCAACCGGCGGCCACAGGCGCGATAAGACCTCGTGATCGAAGCACCGGCCAGTGGCATTCGCACGTGAGACTTCTCCACGTTGTTCCAACCTATTTGCCGGCGACCCGCTATGGCGGACCGATCTATTCGGTGCACGCGTTGTGCAGGACGCTCGCCAGTCGCGGGCACGACGTACACGTATTCACAACCAACGTCGATGGACCCGGCGTCTCGGCCGTGCCGATTGCTGCGCCGGTCGATCTCGAAGGGGTCAAGGTCTGGTACTTCTCGACGGGCTTCGGCAGGCGGCTCTATTATTCGCCGGCGATGGCTGCAGCCCTTGCGGCGGACGTTCCGACCTTCGACTGCCTGCATCTTCATTCGGTGTTTCTCTGGCCGACACTGGCCGCTGCACGGGCGGCCGAACGGCATGGCGTCCCGTATCTTATCGCGCCGCGCGGGATGCTGGTCGAGGATCTGATCAAGCGAAAGAGCGGTTTCCTCAAGCGAACCTGGATCAGCCTGTTCGAACGGCGGAACCTGCTGGGGGCGGCGGCCGTGCATGCGACATCCGAGATTGAAGCCGCCGAATTGCACAAACTCGGGTTGCCGGTGCGTCGCGTCGTCGTCGTGCCAAACGGTGTGGACATGCCGCCAACGGCAACAGTCAGCAAGGTTGCGGCTCTTGCCGTAAAGGCAGGCACCGCACGTGTGGTCAGTCTCGGACGAATTACCTGGAAGAAGGGGCTCGATCGTCTGATTGCGGCCATGGTGCATGTCCCGTCGGCAGAACTGGTGATCGCCGGTAACGACGAGGACGGCTATCGGCCCTCGCTCGAGGAACTGGCGGTTCGGTTGGGCGTCGCAACACGCGTGCAGTTTGCAGGCGCCCTCCATGGCGACGCCAAGTGGCAACTGCTGCAGAGCGCGGATATCTTCGCATTGCCTTCACACTCCGAGAATTTCGGCAACGTCGTGCTGGAAGCAATGGCGGCGGGCGTGCCGGTGATTGTGACAGCAGGCGTCGGCCTCGCAGCGACCGTCGAAACGACCGGTGCCGGCATCGTCGTTGATGGTGCGCCGGAAGCAATTGCAGCTGCCATTCGCGGTCTATTGGGTGATCCGTCGAAGCGACTGCGGATGGGGGCGGCGGGGCGGCGCGCCGCGCTCGAGTGCTTCAGTTGGGATGCAGTGGCACAATCGCTCGAGGTGGCGTATGCGGACGCCGCTGCCGCAACGTCGAAGCTGGCGCCGGCCTGAAACCGCGAGATGGCGCCGATGCAACTCAAGGACGACGTCACGGTGCTCGTGTTGACCTTCAACGAGGCGCCGAACATCCGGCGGACACTCGATGCGGTGCGATGGGCGCCGAGGATTATCGTCGTCGACAGCGGCAGTACCGACGCGACACTCGACATCGTGCGCACGTACCCGCAAGCAACCGTTGTCCCGCGCGAGTTCGAGGGCTTCGCCGAGCAGTGCAATTTCGGTCTCGGTCATGTCGAGACCGGCTGGGTGCTCTCGCTCGATGCCGATTACGAGTTGAGCCCGGAGTTGCAACGCGTGATCCAGTCATTGACGCCAGGGGAAACAACGGCCGGCTACTCCGCCGCGTTCGTCTATCGCATCCACGGTCGGCCGCTGCGCTCGACGCTCTATCCGGCGCGCACGGTGCTGTACAGGCGGGAGCGCGCCAGGTACCGCAATGACGGCCACGGCCATCGTGTACAGATCGATGGGCTGGTGGCGGCGCTGAGCGGCTCGATTTATCACGACGACCGAAAGCCCTTGTCCCGCTGGTTCGAGGCGCAACAGCGCTATGCGCGCGATGAGGCCGGGCACCTGCTGGCGATGCCGCTTGCACAGCGTAGTCGCATTGACCGGATCCGCTTGCTGGCGTGGCCGGCGCCAGCGCTGGTGTTTTTTTACACGCTGATCGTGAAGCGCTGCGTACTGGATGGATGGGCTGGCTGGTTTTACGCGCTGCAGCGCGCACTTGCCGAGATGATGCTGGCACTGGAGATCATTGATCGCCGCTTGCGTGGGCATTGGAAGGCCGGCACGCCTTCGGATGGCGACCGATGATACGCCGGGTGACGATCGGCGGGGTTCACCGGTTTCAGAGATGCCGGCCGATACCGGTGACTGGCGCGCTCAATGAAGGCAAGCGCGCCAAATCAAGGAACGACTGGGCTCATGTAATTTTCGCGCGAACACGACGCGCCGTCGTCGGGAAGTAGAACAGCGCTTTCAGGTAGAGCGTGGTCTTGCCGGCAAGGACGCCAGCAAGCGTGGCTGCAATGCTCCAGGTCGCACCGTTGTCGGCCGACTTGGCGACGACGACATCGGTGCCGCTCTTCTGCAGCCGGACGAGTGCGGGCCATGTGAGTGAGCCGGCCGACACGACGCTGCCACCGAATGAGGACGTATAGAGCCCGCCCTGATAGTTGTGCACACCCGCGACGTAAGCCTCGTTCCAGACGTAATTCGTGCCCGGCTCATCGTCGAGATAGACCACGGCGCCTTCGGTCTCGGTCGCGCTCGGCATGTCGACGATGACCGAGAACGGCAGCGTTGCGTCGATCGTGGTGGTGCCGCGGCCGCCGGACGGGTTGGCGGCGTTGGTGCCGCCGGCCGAGCAGGCGAGGTAGTCACCGGACTGGGCTGCGGCGACGAGGCCGGTCCATGTGACGTAGGCGGCTGCGGCGTTGATGGTGATGCTCGCGCTTGCTACTGCAGAGTTGCGGAAGCTCTGCCGGAACGCGACGGCTTTGATGGTTTGCGTGGCGGTGACGGTGATCGGCGCAGCGAAGACGGGGGAATGCGATGTCGGGGTCTCGCCGTTTGTCGTGTAGCGAAGAGTTGCGCCGACGGGCCCGTTGATGGCGACGGTCTGCGTCGCCGTGAATGTGCCGCTGGCGGGTGTGATCAGGGGTTGCGCCAGCGTGCCATTGCCACCGGCGATCTGATCGACAATGCGCTCGGTGATCGTGAGGAGGCCACGGTAGTCCCAATGCGCTGGATCGACAGCTGTGGCGTCCGCTGTATCGATGACGAAGGTGTTCGGATCGGCGGCGGCGATCTCGGCCATGGCCGTATTGTAGGTGGCATAAAGCGTCGCGCCGGAGCCGAGCGGCGGATTGGTGAACGCGGTCATGAGGATCGGCGTCGCGGCGCCCCACTCGGTCCTGAGCCTGGCAAAATGCGCCATCGTTTGCGCCTTCCAGGTCGCGACGGCGGTGTTGGCAATCATGTCGTTGATGCCCTGCGACCAGACGATGACCGGCAACGGCGTCTTACCGGCTGCCTGGATCGCGGCCTTGACGGCATTGAAACGCGCCAGTGCCGTCGTCCAATACCCAGATGCGTTACCGCTGGCCCATTGCGCAATCGTCGATCCGCCCTGGCCCGTCTTGACCATGTAGATCTGTGATTGGGTCCAGCGGCCGGCATCGACGGTGTTGGCGAGACCGAGTTCGAACCCATGGGTAGCGTTGGCTGCGAGCGTGGCGTGGCCGATCAGGTTGTTGACGCCGACCTGCAAGGGCTCGAGGCTGAGGCTCGTGTTGTTGAGAATTTGGACGGCAGAGCGGGCCATAAGTTCGGTAACGGTCGCGTAGGCGTTGACGGCGAGGCCGCCGGCGTTCGATTCACCAGACAGGATCAACAGCGGCACGACGGCGCTGGTGACGACCAGCCGGTCCGTGACACGGCGCCAGGCGGTGCCGTCGGAGAAGGCGAGAACCGCGCCGCCGATCTCGTCGGGAACGTTGACGATGGCGCCTGCGCCCGCTGCTGCCGCGGACGGGAGTTGGGTTGCGGCAAACGATGGCAGCCGCGGCGTGCCGGTACTGGCTTTCAGGACCAGCGCATCGGACCAGGCGGCGCCGTTCGGGCTGACCTTGAAGTGGAAGTCATCGTCGCCAGCAAGGCCGATCTCAGCGCGGCCGGAAAAGCCGACTTGATACAGCTGACTGGCGGTGGCTGCAGAATTAGCCTTGTTGATCTTCTGCTGGTGCCCAGCGCCGTCGTGGTTGAAGAGCGACGCGGGCGCGGCGACGACAAGGCGGTTAATGGTGTCGGCGGTCGCGTTGATGCCGAGCTTCGGTACTGGGTCCGACGAGCCGCCCGAAGCAAGTGACCAATTGGTGCCGTCGAAGGCATAAAGCCTGTCCTCGTCGGCAACCCAGGCGAGCCAGCCCTCCTGCGGGATGAGGAAACTCCAAGCGCCGTCCTGGAATGCGGCGATCGCGTTGGATCTGGCGGCCCAGGCGCCAGTGGCCGCGGCGGCGACGATGTAGCGTTGTCCGTCGAAAGGCGCGACCGGCGGCAAGGTCAGGTCCTTGTCGAGGACGGCCAATTGCACGACCGCATCGAGGGTACGGATCGCCTCATTGTGCGTCACGTGCTTTTGGGCCTGCGCCGCCATGATGTAGGGCAGCTTGAGATTGGGTGTCTGGTCGTCCGGCATTCGGCTACTCTCGCGTTACGAAGATTGTTTCGAACCCGAGTATGCAGTTGGCGCAGTTATGGGGGATAAGTTTGGCTCCAGCCTTCAGTTGGCGGTATCCAGCATAGGCGACGGGCCGTTCGCGACCGAGACGGGAACGCGATGGGGGTGAATGCCAGTGATCATTCTCGGCCTCAACGCCTATCACGGCGACGCTTCGGCGTGTTTGGTCCGGGACGGGCGGATCATTGCTGCGGCGGAAGAGGAACGGTTTCGACGGATCAAGCATTGGGCCGGATTCCCGTCGGAGGCGATCCGTTATTGCTTGCGGGAAGGCGGGATCACCTTGCAGCACGTCGAGCATGTCGCACTCAACAGCGATCCGAGCGCGAGCTTGCTGCGTCGCGCCCGTTACGCGGTCCTGAGTCACCCAGACCCGCGACTTGTGCTGGACAGGCTGCGCAACCAGCAGCGGCGCATGTCGGTCGAGCGCGATTTCGCGACTGCGTTTGCGCAGTCACACTTTCGTGGCAGGGTGCATCGCATCGAGCATCATCTGGCGCACCTATCGTCGGCGTTTCATGTCTCGCCATTCAAAGAAGCGGCCGTCATCTCGGTCGATGGCTTCGGTGACTTTGCCAGTGCCGCGTGGGCCACCGGGCGTGGCGCCGCCTTGTCGATCGAGGGGCGCGTCTGGTTTCCACACTCGCTCGGTGTGTTCTATCAGGCGTTGACGCAGTATTTGGGTTTTCCGCACTACGGCGACGAGTACAAGGTCATGGGGCTCGCGCCCTATGGGCAGCCACGTTTGCTGGATCGCATGCGGCAGATCGTGCGTCCAGCGAGCGACGGCTCATTCACACTGGATCTGCGTTATTTCCGGCACCACCGCGAGAAGATCGATTACGCCTGGTCGGGTGGCGCGCCGCATGTCGGAACGCTCTTCTCGAGCGCATTGGAAGAGCTGCTGGGACCGGCTCGGCGACCCGATGAACCGCTGACCGGCAGGCATCGCGACATCGCCCGATCGGTGCAGGCGATGTACGAGGAGGCGTTCTTCAATCTGCTCAACGTGCTGCATGCGCGGCATGGTCTCGAAGCGGTCGCGGTCGCCGGTGGATGTGGGATGAACTCGGTGGCGAACGGTAAGATCCGCCGCATGACACCATTCAAGCGCGCCTATGTGCAGCCGGCGGCCGGCGATGCGGGCGGCGCGATCGGCGCGGCGCTGTCGGTTTGGCACGCGCAGGGCGGCATCCGCGTCGCTCGTATGGACCACGCGTATCTCGGGCCTGAGGCGACAGCCGACGAACTGGCGGCGCTGGTTGCGGCGCGGCGCAACGAGATGGAGACGGCAGGCTGTACGGTCGAGAACATCGCCGACGAGGGACGCCTGTGCGCGCTGACTGCAGACGCAATCTCGGACGGCCGGGTGATCGGTTGGTTCCAGGGGCGTATGGAGTGGGGGCCGCGGGCCCTCGGCAACCGCTCGATTCTCTGCGATCCCCGACGCGCCGACATGAAGGACATCCTCAATCTGAAGATCAAGCGGCGCGAGAGCTTTCGCCCGTTTGCGCCGTCGATACAACGCGAGCATGTCGCGCAGTGGTTCGAGGAAGAGGACGACGTGCCCTTCATGATGCAGGTGTACCAGATCCGCGAGGAGAGGCGGCCGCAGATCCCGGCGGTCACCCACGTCGACGGCTCCGGACGCCTGCAAACGGTTGATCGGGAGACGAACCCGCGCTACTGGCGGCTGATCGAAGCATTCCGCGCGAAGACCAGCGTGCCGATGGTGCTCAATACGTCCTTCAACGAGAACGAACCGGTGGTCTGCCGGCCGCAAGAAGCGCTCGACTGCTTTCTGCGCACGCGCATGGACGTGCTGGTGCTCGGTGACTGGCTCGTGCGGCGGACCGCGACCCGTTGAAGTTGATCTTCGTCAACCGCTACTTCCATCCCGACCATTCGGCGACGAGCCAGATGCTGTCGGGTCCAGCGTTTGCGTTGGCGGAAGCTGGCTACGCCGTGCATGTGATCACGTCGCAGCAGCGATACGACGCGCCGGGTGACCGTCTGCCGGCGCGTGAGCGGGTTGCCGGCGTCGATGTACGGCGGGTGTGGACCTCGCGGTTTGGACGCGCCCGGCTCCTGGGGCGGGCGTGTGATTATCTGTCCTTCTACCTGACTGCGACGCTGGCGATCTGGCGTTTGGCGGGCGCCGGTGACGTAATCGTTGCGAAGACCGACCCGCCGATGCTGTCTGTGATCGTGGCACCGGTCGCAAGGCTGCGCGGTGCGGTGCTGATCAACTGGCTGCAGGACATTTTTCCCGAGGTGGCCGAAGCCGTCGGCATTGGACGCGGTCGGCTCGGTACGCTTGCGCTTGCCGCACTGCGGAGGCTGCGCGACCAGTCGCTGAAGTGCGCAACCATGAACATAACGCTCGGGGAGCGCATGGCGGAGCGGTTGGTGGCGCTGGGTGTTGCGCGCGCACGCATCAGCGTCATTCCGAATTGGGCGGATGGCACACTGGTGACGGCGCGTGCACATCCAACCAATGTATTTCGTTCAGGACTTGCAGGACCCGACGATTTCGTCGTCGCGTATTCGGGCAATCTCGGGCGCGCACACGAGATCGAAGCAATGCTTGGCGCCATCGCCGTGACGGAAGAGCGTACTATGTCTCCGGCTGTTGCAGGGCCGGACGATGCAACGCGTTGCCCGCGCATCGTATGGCTGTTCGTCGGTGGCGGCAATCAGATGCAGGCGCTTCAGGCGAGAGCCGAAAAAGGTGGCCTGCGATCCGTCGTGTTTCGGCCTTATCAGCCTAAGGAAGCGCTCGCTGACAGTCTCTCGGCGGCGGATGTCCATCTCGTATCGCTGCGGCCGGAACTCGAAGGGTTGATCGTGCCGAGCAAGATTTACGGCATCATGGCGGCCGGGCGCGCAACAATCTTCATCGGTGACGCCGACGGCGAAGTGGCGCGCCTGCTGGTGCGCGCCGATTGTGGTCTCACGGTAGCCGCCGGTGACGGGCGGACACTGGCAGATGCTGTTGCGGCCCTTGCCAGCGATGGTGTGCGAACGCGGGCACTCGGAGACAATGCACGTCGCGCGTTCGAACAGGCGTACGACAAGCCGTTGGTGATTGAGCGTTGGACGCGGCTGATTCAGAGTTTGCAGGTGACATGAGGTTTCGGCAACCAGAACAGGCAATCTTAGCATGTCGAAGTGTGCCTGAATAATTCAGTGAACTTTGTGTTGCTTGCCCGTCGGGATCTTTTATGCATAAATGATATGGCTTGCCGCGTTTGTTGCATGCGGCGATCTGGTTATTACAGTACTTCGTCTTGGGAGGCTGCTTTGAGGAACAACAAGGGCGGATTTGCCGTCGGCCGTCTGTCGCTTGTCGAAAGCGCGACGGAGACGGCACACCCACGCATCGTGGAAAAGGTGGCACGCGCTGTTGCCGCAGCATATCCAGATGCCCGAGTTCAATCAGGCGGTCGGGGCGTCACGGTGTTCGGCGAGGGGAAGAGCGGTTTTCCGGTATCAGTCGAAGACGTCGGAGACGGGCGGCTGCTTTATGTCGGCTCTGGCATGATCGAGTTCGACGATGACGACAACCTGATTGAATACGTATTGCAAGCGTGCTCTCCCGACTGCCGGCTTCACGTCGCCAGGGTCGGTAAGACAGTAAGGGAATGGAAGCTCGTTGTGGGTGACGCGCGCCCAGAACGTGTACTTCTTTCGGGCGGTAGTGTTTCCGTCTTCTCCGTCTTCTCTGTCTTCTCCGTCTTCTCCGTTTTCTACAGAGTGAAGCGGTCAGTGTATGTGAATGACGGCAGAGCTCAACGGAGAGCCGAGCCGGGCGTTTGACCAGCGACGTGGTCGGTGCCGGCTAGGCGGCGATTGAAGAACAGGCCGGCATCACCGCCGGGGGAGAGCCTGCCCGAAAACGTCGGTTGCCGGTTTTACGACGCTGCGGACGTCGCCGCGACGGGCCGTGAGGCCGCGCCGATCGAAATGCTCGAGTAACTGGATTCCGACGTTACGGCCACAACCGACGCGGTCCTTGAACGCGGCAGCGGTGAAGGTTCCGTCGGGGTTCTCGGCGGAAAGCGCCGCGGCGATCTGGCCGAGCTCCGACAGCGTGGTCTTGTAGAAAAAACGATCGGTGGCAACTTCGACCAGCGTGCCGATGCGAGCCATGGTCTTGCAAAGCTTGCGGATGCTGGCGACCGGCTGGCCGAGCATGTCCGACATCTCGCGCACCTGCGGCGGCCGGAAACGATTCTCTTCGATCAACTTGGCGATCCGATCCCAGAGCTTCTGATCAGCACTTCCCAAGCTCGACGAATGCGAGGGGAGGCGCACCGTACCCGCCTGCAATACGATCGTGCCACGTGCTGCGAGGAACGCCAGCACCGCGGCGAACGCGGGCTTTGGTAGACGCGGTTGCAGCTTGAGGCGCAATGCTTCTGGCGGCATGCCTGGCATCTCCGGATGCGCCGCATGGTGTGCCGTCAGGAGCGGCGTGACGGCGGCGACAAGCATCGTGACTGTCGACTCAGCAGCGATCGTGGACCGGCCTTCGACATCCACGGTGAGCGGGCTCAGCAACGCGACGATCGCTGCCATCTCATCGGCGTGCAAGCCGCGATCGACCGCGAACGCCGACACGTCGACGAAGCCCGGCGGCAATTCCAAGAGACGCTCCAGCGCATCGAGCGGCTCCGTGACGCGGAGCGCTTCCAGCATCGCGCGGCGCTCGGGCGTGCGGCGTTTCCTTTGTGGCGCGCGTGGATCGATGACGCGGCCGCCACCGATCGTGCGTTCGGCGGCGGCGTCGCGCAGCACGAAACGGTCGCCGACGCGCAGCGGTAGCGGGGCGTCGGCGACGACCTGGACGAGAGCTTGCGCACCGGGGGCGAGCTTGTCGTCTTCGAGCAGGACGACACGGGCGAGCACGGCGCTGGTGCCGACGTGCAGATGCGCCGGGTTCCAAGTGCGCAGTGCTCGCGTCTCGCTCGGCAGCAGGCGCAACTCGGCGTCGAAGCGATTCGTCATTGCCGTATGCGCGGGATCGACGAGCCAATGGCCGCGCTGGAGCGCCTGCCGTTCGACACCTGCCAGATTGAGCGCGCAGCGTTCGCCGGCCTGGCCGCGCTCGCGCGCTCGTCCTTGCGCGTGCAAGGTGCGAACACGGAGTTCGAGACCCTGCGGTAATGCGATAACCTTGTCACCGGCGGCGATCCGGCCGGACTGCACGGCGCCGGTGACGACAGTCCCCGTGCCCTGCACCGAGAACGAACGGTCGACGGCCATGCGAAAGGCACCGCGCGCGGCGCGCTCGGGTCGGCTCTCCGCCTCGTCCGCGAGGCGTGTCTTGAGGGCGGCGATACCGGCGCCGGTGGCGGCCGAGACCGGGAGGATGTCGATGTCGGCAAGCGGCGTGCCCGCCAACACGGTGCGGATCTGCGCCTCGACCGCCGCCCGACGGTCGGCATCGACGAGGTCGATCTTATTGAGCGCGACGACGCCCTCCCGGATGCCCAGTAGATCGAGGATCTGGACGTGCTCGCGCGTTTGCGGCATGACGCCGTCGTCAGCGGCGACCACCAGCACCACGAAATCGACGCTCGCGGCGCCAGCGAGCATCGTGTGCACGAAACGCTCATGGCCCGGCACATCGACGAAGCCCAGCACCTCGCCGTTCGCGAGCGGGACGTAGGCGAAGCCGAGTTCGATCGTGATGCCGCGGGCTTTCTCCTCCTTCAAGCGATCGGTATCGACGCCCGTGAGCGCCTTCACGAGCAGCGTCTTGCCGTGGTCGATATGTCCAGCGGTACCTATGATCAAGTCGTTCCCCGCCTGAATTCGTAGGATTGAAACCGGTGTACGGGGCCGGTGTCGTCGCAGTTTGCGCGGGGCTCGGGGGCGCATGGGCTCCCCGGCATCGAGCCAGCGCACACTCTCAGCCGGGGACCGGCGATCTCGTACCTCGCCGGATCAGGCGTTCTGCATCACATGGATGATGCGGGTGGCGAGCAGTTCCTTCACTTTGGCGGCGTAGGCGGCCATGTGCGGGGCAGCGCCGTGCGCCTTGAGATCATCGGCGGTCGCCCATTTCTCGATGACGACGAAGGTGTCGGGGCCCATGGCCGTCGCGATCTTGAACCCTTCCGCGTCGACGACGGGACCGTACTCGATGCAGCCCTTTTCGGCGTGCACGGCCGGCATGTTGGCGCGGAAGGCTGCGAGAACGTCGGCGCGCTTTCCGGGTTTGGCGGTGATGATGGCGAGCACGTGGATCATCAGGTGTCCTTTCGGGGCTGGGAGATCTGTGCAGCTTATGCGGGTTTGACCGCATGGTACAACACCGGGGTGCGCGATCGGGTGCACAATGAAACGTGGCACCCGATCGGTATAGGCTCGCTGTGAGCTTGTCCGGTCAGCGAGGTGCTGCTGAAATGGGTGGCAAGAGCCGCTGATACGTGCAGATGAGCCGTAGCACCAGAGGAGAACAGAACGCCGTCGGATCACTGATGGCTCTGATACTTCCGGTTTGGAGCAGAGCGAACATGCTGCGGCTTATGCTCAAGTGTCAATCACGCGACGTAACTCCAAGCTGCCACCCATAGCCCAACGAGAACCATCGCAACGCCTGCGAAGCGAGCGATCAATTGGCCTTTCGGGGCAACCTTCTCGACCAAGACGTAGGTTGCGAGGCCGGCAATCCACAGGAGGTTCATGATGCCACCGGCAAACAGCAGTGCCATCAAAAACCAGCAACAGCCCAGACAATAGAGACCGTGCTTCCACCCGAGGCGTATTGCACCTAGGGCGCCGGGCTTGAAATGCTGCGCGAGGTACTGCACCGGCGAGCGGCAGTGCTCCAGGCAGACGCTTTTTAAAGGTGTGATTTGATACAGGCCGGCGGCAATCAGCAGCGCTGCTGTGAATAGCGGGCTGATGCTCCACATCATCATCTGATGCAGGAGGCCGGCTCGCTCCAGCCCCCACTGGAGTCCTGTCGCGACCAAACTGAAGCATCCCCATGATAGGAGATAGCCAAGCACGAAGACGAACGTCGGCACGACGCCGGTTGGGAGCTTTCCCTGCCGTTGCTCATGACGGTACGCACGGGCGTAGAGCAAAACCAACGGAGCGGCGCTCGGTGTCATCATGGCGATCATCATGATCCACCACATGAAGAACATCACGACCGCATAACCGATCGACCAGTTCTCAACCAGACCGTCGTGAAGCGGGGGTGGAAACCGCCACGTCGTCATATGAAACGCGCTCATGCCGGTGCCGGACCCGATCAGGATCCAACCCCATGCCAACACCGTGATGAGCAGCAATCCCGCCAACACAACGAGACGCTCACGCCTAAGGACCGACTCGACGGCCGTCGTTTCTCCAGTCACGGCGGGTTAAATCTTGCGGCTCTTGACGACGCCGTGGTTGTTGAGATGCAGGCGGGCGAACTGGCCGTAGCTGTCCTTGAGATTGAGCTGGATCTTGCCCTGTGTGGTCGCGGTTCCACTGCCCATCTCGGCAACCTCGTACTCGAACCCATGCGGGATATCGATGCGAACACGATGCTCGGTGCCCGTGACAGGATTCTTGATCGGCTCGCCGCGGCATTCGGCAACGCCCGGTACAACGAACCGCCCCCTGCGCGCGTCGACATCGACGTCGAAATCGATCTTCGAGAAGATCGGGTCATAAACCTCGGTCAATGTCGAAGCGAAGACCGCGAAGACTGTCGCAAACGGATCGGTATCCTGCCCCGACATGATCTTGAGGATCGCGTCGCGCTGAGCCGGGTTGGCCCGCTCGTCGACGAAAGGCTGCGCCTTGCCGTTCCCCTCGTGGATGGCTTTGGGCCACTGAAATACGCCGCCAAAACGCAAACCATCGAGCTTGACGTCGCCGTAATGGCCCTCGGTGATCTCATTGCAGACGACGGCCTCGCAGTTACCATAGGTCGGATAGGCGTTGAACTGGCACGGGCAGCCGTACGCGCAGTTGCAGTTTGCCAACTCGATTGTACGGATTTCCCAAGGCGTCATCAGCTCTCTCCCTTGAAGGCACGTGTCCAGTCTTCAGCACCATACCCTAGTTGTCTATTTCCGATAAGGTACCAGTGAACCGATGTTCGGCAAGGTAATCCGCACCGTCCTTGTGATGCACCCTTATGTCCCACTCTCATTTTGTCCTCTACCGCCTCGATTGTCCGCTGCTGAGGCTACACCGAACCTTGGGCCGGACGAGAGTGCTCGGGCGTCACTGGCGCCGTCACGGAGGATGGCTCGGGGTGGGATGGCACGGCAGGGCGCTCGGCCATCGGCGCACGGAGCCGGCGCATTTCCCGCTTTTCTTCCGCCCCGTCCTGTGTCACCTCGCAGGGCCGGATACGACCGATCCCGAGAGCGAGTGAGGCCTCATGTCCCAAGCCGCCACCGAAACCCTGATCAAGCGCTATTACGAGGCCTTCAATCGCGGCGACGGCGATGGCATGCTGGCGTGCCTCGCCGATGACGTGGTGCACGACGTCAACCAGGGTTTGCGCCGCCCGGGCAAGGCGGCGTTCGCCGTGTTCTGCCAGCACATGAGCCGGTGTTACGAGGAGAAGCTCGAGAACATCGTCGTCATGGCGAATGCCGACGGCAGCCGGGCGGCGGCCGAGTTCAACGTCAACGGCAAATATCTCGAGACCGACGAAGGCCTGCCGCCGGCCAAGGGGCAGACATACAAGCTGCCCGGGGGCACGTTTTTCGCCGTGAAAGATGGCCGCATCACGCGCGTTACCACCTACTACAACCTGACGGACTGGTTGATGCAGGTCACAGGCGAAGGGGCGTGACATGGCGCTGCGCGTCGAGCCGCTGACGGCTGGCGCACTCGGCCAGGCGCTGCCGGATCTGGCGCGGCTGCGCATCACCGTGTTCCGCGACTGGCCCTATCTCTACGAGGGCACGCTCGCCTACGAGCAGGGTTATGTGACGACGTTCGCTGCCAGCGAAGGCGCGGTGATCGTGGCCGCCTTCGACGGCGAACGAATTGTCGGGGCCGCCACGGCATCGCCGATGATCGGGCGCGCCGATGCGTTCGCCGAGCCGTTCAAAGCGCGCGGGTACGATGTGGCGCGCATCTTCTACTTCGGCGAGTCCGTGTTGCTGCCGGACTATCGCGGCCAAGGCGTCGGCGTTGCCTTCTTCGAGCACCGCGAGGCGCATGCGCGAAGCCTTGGCCGTTTCACGCACGCGACGTTCTGCGGCGTTGTGCGGTCCGACGATCATCCGCGACGCCCTGCGGACCATGTACCGCTCGATGCGTTCTGGATGAAGCGCGGGTTCCGGAAGATGGACGGGATGGTCGGCTCGTTCGAGTGGCCGGATATCGGCGAGACCGCGACGTCGGCAAAGCCGATGCAGTTCTGGATGAAGGCGCTCTGAGATGGCGGAGACGGTTGGCACTGCAGGACCGGCGCGGATCAAGGTCGCGGCCGCGCAGTATCCGATCGAGCGGCTGGCCGACATGGGGGCACTCAAGTCGAAGCTCGCGCGCTGGGTGGTGGACGCCGCCGACGTTGACGCCGATCTCGTTGTGTTTCCCGAGTACGGGGCGATGGAGATCGCCGGCACGCTGGATGATCGGACGGCCGGTGACTTGCGGGCCTCACTGCAGGCGGTGGCGCGGCTGAAACCCGAAATCGACGCGTTCCTGCTCACACTTGCCGTGCAATACGGGATCCACATCCTGACACCGAGTGGGCCTGCGTTCCGGCCGGATGGCAGCTACGCGAACACGGCCTGTCTGGTAACACCTGCGGCGAAGTCCGGGGTGCAGGAAAAGATGATCATGACCCCGTTCGAGCGGAACTGGGGCGTAACGGGTGGTGCAGGCCCCCAGGTGTTCGACACCGCGCTCGGTCGCATCGGGGTGTTGATCTGTTACGACAGCGAGTTTCCGCTGTCGGCGCGCTCCATGGCCCAAGCGGGCGCGCGGCTGATTCTGGTGCCGGCGTGCACTGAGCGCGTTTCGGGCTTCAATCGCGTACGCACGGCGGCACTGGCGCGGGCCCTGGAGAACACGATCGCGACGGTGATGTCGGCGACGATCGGAGATGCGCCGTGGTCGCCAGCTGTCGATCGCAATGCCGGCGCGGCCGGGATTTTCGTGCCGGCTGAAGCGGGTGTGTCGGATACCGGAGTGCTGGCCGAGGGCGAGCTGAACCATACGCAACTCGTCATCGGTGAGATCGACTTCGCGCACCTCGCGAGTCTGCAAGCCTCAGGCGAAATGCGCAATGCCGCCGACTGGGCCCTGCAACCTGGCGCCGACGCGGTTCGGACCGTGGCGCGCGTGGTGGATCTGCGCTTGATCGCGGGCGGCTAGGCGTTCCCTATGGCCCTGCCGCAATCGCCCTGGCCCATCGCGCTGGGGTCGTTATTCGGACCACTTCGTTCGCGCATCGATCTCTGTTATAGGTGCCACCGCCGATGGATGGGGCCCGTAGCTCAATGGTTAGAGCCGGCGGCTCATAACCGCTTGGTTGGGGGTTCGAGTCCCTCCGGGCCCACCATCTCCAATCGAACGTGCTTCCAACGAACTCACAAGGTGCGGCGGTTCCATGTCGAAGACACCACAACCACTGAAGCTCGGTTACCTCCTGCCCACGCGCGAACAGATCATGGCTGGCCGACCCGAGACGCGCGGCATGCTGGAACTCGCCACCCGCGCAGAAGCGCTGGGGTTCGACGGGATCTGGGTCGGTGACTCGCTGACCGCCCGGCCGCGCCACGAACCGCTGTCATTGCTGGCGGCAGTCGCGGCGCGCGTACCCCGTGTCGAACTTGGCACCGCCGTGCTGCTGCCCGCGCTCCGCAATCCCGTGCTGCTGGCGCATCAGGCAGCGACCATCGACCAGATCTCGGAGGGGCGGCTGATTCTCGGAGTTGGCATCGCGCGCGACGTGCCCTCGATCCGCGCCGAGTTCACAGCAGCGGGTGTTCCGTTCGAGCGGCGCGTCGGGCGCATGATCGAAGGCCTCGATTTGGCGCGGAAACTGTGGACGGGTGAGCCGGTCGACCATGAGGGCTTCTGGAGCCTGAAAGGTGCCGCGCTCGGGCCGCCGGCGTATCGTCCCGGAGGGCCGCCGCTCTGGATCGCTGGATCGCTGCCGCAGAGCCTGGAGCGCGCGGGAAAGCACTTCGACGGCTGGCTGCCGAATTACGGGGACGCGTCGCAATGGGGCCGGCAGTGGCAGGAGGTCAAGGCCCACACCAAGGCCGCCGGGCGCGATCCGGCCGCGATGATCGGCGCCATGTATCTGACGCTCTCGATCGACGAGGACGTGGCGGCAGCGAACAGTCGTCTCGACGCGTATCTCGCGCAGTATTACGGGTTGCCGGCTGCAGGCGTCCGCAAGCGCCAGGAGTGCTTTGCTGGACCGGCATCGGCGGTGGCACAGTACCTCGGCGCCTACGCACAGGCCGGGTGCAGCCATCTCGTACTGCGCTTCGTCGGCGATCACGCGCGGCATCTGGAAACAGTGGCCAAAGTGCGTGGCGCAATCGGGTGAGCGCCGGACGCGTTGGGCGCGCGATACCCGCATGCTGCGCAGTCGCGGTCTGACAGCGAACCCGATATGTAAGCGAAAAAACAGCCCCGCTTCCGACGACCGGTTCAGGATGACTAAGTGGTGATGCGGATGGCCCTAAGTGCTCGCAACGAATTGGAGGGGGCGTGCTCTGTTGGTAGCCTTTGCATATTCCAATCTCAGGCGCCAAGAATTCTGGGGCCATGTGCAATTGTTCAGGGTCAATTGCGTTCTGGTAAGCCACCTCCGTCGCCAGGCGGGGGTGGTTTACTGTCGCGTGGCGCACAGACCGCGCGGCTGGCGTCTCGGTCTCGTGCCTTGTTGACTGTGACATGACGATCGACATCGCTATCGACCGTCCCTGATGCTAGGATCGACGAGTTGCGGGTGCTCGACGCTTTTCACTCTCTCGCACGGAGCTGTGAATGGAGCCGTGAATAATGAGTGCGCTACTTGCAGATGCTCTCCTCGACGATGCCCGCCTCGACGCGTTGCTGCGGCTGCGCTTGCTCGACACCCCACCGGAGGAGCCATTTGATCGATTGACCCGCTTGGCCGCTCGTGTTCTGCAGGCGCCGATCGCCTTGGTCTCACTGGTCGATGATCACAGGCAATTCTTCAAGAGCGCCTGTGGCCTACCAGAGCCTTGGGCATCCGGGCGCGAGACGCCTTTGTCCCATTCATTTTGTCAGCATGTCGTCGCGAACAATGCACCACTGATTGTCGAGGATGCGCGCACGCATCCGTTTCTCCACGACAATGCAGCGGTCGCCGATCTCAATGCTATCGCCTATCTCGGCATCCCCCTGGCGACACCCACAGGAACAGTTCTCGGCAGCTTCTGCGTCATCGATACCCAACCCCGGCAATGGACGAGTTGCGACCGTGAAACAATGACTGAACTGGCAGCTTCCGTCATGAGCGAAATTGCCCTTCGCTATGCGCATGATGAAATGCACGCGGCAAACTGCAATCTCCAGAAGGAAGCGGCCCACCGCGACAGCCTTCTGGAAGCCCTGGAACACAGCGAAGCCAGATTGAGCACCGCGCAGCGATTGGCTCGCGTGGGAAGCTTCGTCCTGCAAAGGGACGATGGGGAACCGAACGGCCATTGGTCGGACGAAGCGCGCCGTATTCTGTCGATCACTGAAGCTGGCGCACCAGCGTCGATCGCCGCATTTGTCGAGCGGCTGGTGCATCCGGAAGATCGCGCCCGCGTTGCAGCGGAGTTTGATCGCGCGATCCGATCCGGCGTCGCTGGCCAGATCGAGTATCGCACCTGTGTTCCCGGACCAGATGTACGAAGCCTGATGACCGTGATCGAACCGGAACGCACTCAAGGCGATGTCAAGACGGTCCTTTGCACAGCACTCGATACGACGGAGCGCAATCGCGTTGAAGTACAACTGGCCGACTATCGAAATGAACTTTGGCACGTGGCGCGCGTGGCGACGGCTGGCGAGATGGCCACGGTCGTTGCCCACGAGATCAACCAGCCGCTGGCAGCAATTGCGCATACGGCGAGTGCTTGTTCGAGATTGAGCACGGCAGGCACCATTGGCAGCAAGGAGTTGGCAGAGCACCTCGCCGACATCTCGTCCCAAGCCAGGCGGGCGAGCGAGATCATCCGACGGATACGACACTATGTACGCAAGGCGCCATTGTCCCAAGCCCCCGTCAATCTCGTTCACGTCGTGAACGACATCCGCAGCATGTTGTCTCCGTTGTCGAGGAAATCGGGCATCCGGGTCGAACACGTTACTGCAGGTCATTCGCCACTCGTGATGGGTGATGAAATCCAGCTGGGGCAGCTTGTGCTGAACCTTGTCCGCAATGCGTTCGACGCGGTCGCAACGAACGCTGTCAATGACCGCAACGTCATGATTTCCATCAACGCTTCCGAAGCTGACTGCGTCGCGTTGGAAGTAGGCGACAACGGGCCCGGGATCCCTGTCGATCTGCAGAGCAGGATTTTTGAGCCCTTCTACACCACCCGTCGAAACGGTCTGGGCATGGGGCTTTCAATCGCGCGGACGATTGCCGACGCGCATCAGGCGACGCTGACCATAGGTAAGCAGACGGGCCAAAACCGGGGCGCAATATTCCAGGTGGTGTTTCCGGCTGTCCAGGAACGGCTGGAGCCCGCCAATGGCTAGGTTGGTTTATCTCATCGACGACGACGAAGCCGTGCGGAAAGCGCTGGCTCTGGTCCTGCGATCCGTCCAGTTGCAGGTGGAGACTTTCGATTCAGCCGAATCGTTCCTGGCAGGCTACCAACCAAACGCGGAGGATCGCTCCTGCGTGATCACAGATGTCAGGATGCCCGGCATGTCTGGTCTGCAGCTGCAAAATGAGCTCATGCGCCGAAAGTTCGACGTTCCCATCATCATCATTTCAGCTCATGCCGATGTTCGTCAGGCGGTTCGAGCGATGCAATCAGGTGCGCTCAGCGTTCTCGAGAAGCCGGTTGACGAGCAAGAGTTGATCGATGTCATCAACAGGACGCTCGACGCGCCACCGCCGGGACGGTCGGCATCCCACAGAGCCGCGATCGATGGATATCGACGCAAGCTGACCCAGCGCCAATGCGAGGTCTTCGACTTGCTGCTGCGAGGCCTGCAGACCAAGGAAGTCGCGCGGCAACTCAACCTCAGCTACAGGACCGTCGAGGTTCACCGCGCCAACATACTCGAGCGCCTCAAATTGAGCAGCTTCACGTTGTTGTTTCAGCAACTGTTGTCGAGCGCTGAGCCGGAGCAATCGGTCATTCGGGGTCATTCGGATTAGCCAGCGTGGCCTCGCCAGCGGGGCCGCGTGGTTCTACGTAGATGTCTGCGTCGTAATACGTACGCGGTCGCGTAGTTATGCCGGATGTCCGAATTCCGATCGTTGCGAGTAACCTTGTTATGGCGTCCCAGGATCAGCCTGCCGTGTGCCCATCGGGCCAGACAGGAGGTCAGCTTGTCATGCAGCGACGTTCACGGGTTCCGTTTGTTGAGCACCGATCAAGACACGTCGGACAGTGCCGCGACAGCATCGGATTGATCCAGTCGCTCGAATAATCGGAGATACGTGTGGGAGCATTACTCAATAGCTCACTTCTGCATCGACTTCATCGAGCGACACAGATTGCAGGGGATAGATTCGCGAAAGAACTTCGCGACAAGGACTTGACCATTCGACAGATTGTCGTGCTCTCGGCGATTGCCGCCAACCAGAGCGCAAGCCAGACTGCCATCGTCGAGGTGACCGGCGTCGACCGGTCGACGCTCGCCGACATTGTGAAGCGGCTAATGATGCGTGGCTACTTGTCGCGACGGCGGTCGAAACTGGATGCCCGAGCGTACGCAGTCGAGTTGACGGACGAAGGCCGCCGCACGTTGCAAGCGGCATTGCCAGTCCTGCAGCGGGTCGAGGCGGATTTGCTGGCGTCGTTGCCAGCGCGGAAACGGGAAGAACTCGCCGATCTGCTCGACGGGTTGATCAATCGGAACGCGCGGGACGCTTATCGACCATAGGCCACGTTTCAAGCGCTGCCCGTCGACAGGTTATCGCAGCGGCGCAGCCGACGTCTCCGCGATCACCTGCTCAGCGAGGCTGTGGTCGACCGCAATCTCGAACGGCGTTCCCGTCGGCACGAAGCCAACGGCCATCTCCCCGGTTTGATGCGTGCCGAAATCACGGCTATGGCATGCCTAACATCCTGGCTAGCGCGACGCCAAGCCCGCCGGTCGGGGAAAGACTTGCAGACGAACGGGATCGCGGTATTCATCGATGCCAGCGATTGCGAAAGTTGGCTGCTCAAAGGAACTGCCTCATGAAATTCGGCGTGCATCTGGGATCGCGCGGTGTTGCTGGTCATCCCGACTCGCTCATGGCAGTGGGACGTAAACTGGAAACGCTGGGGTTCGAGCATCTCGGCATCAGCGACCATGTCGTCGTCGCGACCGCGGTGGAGAGCCGCTACCCTTATTCGCAGACGGGGAAGTTCTACGCGCAGGATACGGGCGTGTGCCTGGAGCAGTTGACGACGCTCGGGTTTCTTGCGGCAGCGACCAGCCACATCCGATTGCTGACCTCGGTGCTGGTGCTACCGCATCGCCAACCTGTGCTCGCCGCCAAGATGCTCGCCACCGCCGACGTGCTCTCGAAGGGGCGGCTGACGGTCGGTGTCGGCGTCGGTTGGATGGCCGAGGAGATGGCGCTGCTCGGCGCGCCACCGTTCGCGTCGCGGGCAGAAGCGTCGGATCAGTATATCAAAGCCTTTCGCACGTTGTGGACCGAGTCCGATCCGGTGCAGCACGGCGCCTTCGTCAATTTCGACAAGCTGAAGTTCGAGCCGAAGCCGCTGCAACGGCCGCATCCCCCGATCTGGGTCGGTGGCGAGGCGCTGGCCGCGCGACGCCGCGCCGGCCGGCTCGGTGACGGCTGGTATCCGGTGGCGGTCAATCCGAGCATTCCGCTCGATACTCCGGCGCTCTACAGCGAGGGACTGGAACAGGTGCGCGCCGAAGCGAAGACGGCCGGCCGTGATCCTGCGCAAATCGCGGCGGCGCTGCTCGCCATTCATTGCCGCATCGGTCCCGAGGCGAAGGGGCGGGATGGCGGCCGGCTTGCCTTCACCGGCAGCCCGCAAGCGATCATCGACGACATCGCCGCGTTCCGCGCGCGGGGCCTCGAGCACCTGGTGATCGGCGGCGACGGCAGCGATCTGAAAGGTACCCTCGACAGGTTCGAGCAGTTCAAGACCGAGGTGATGGCGAAGGTCGCGTAGCGTCGCGTTCGCGAAGTCCGGCACCACTTGCAGGTGCTGGCGCGCTTCGACGTCGTCGGACCTCACGGAGCGATCGCTCGATGGCCGACGGCAGTGCACGGGCCCGTTCGCGCCAACCTGCGCCGCTACTACGTCACGCCCTTCTTCCGATCCTCGGCAAGGCGCTGCTTGGCGATCTCCTTGCCGTTGTCGAACTCGGCGCGGCGCCGCGCGATCTCCTCTTTCGACAACTGAGCGACGTTGGAGAAGTCGAGCTTCCAGAGGCCATCCACATTCCATCGAATTGGGTTCTGCACGGTGGTGCGCGGTCCCGGCGCTGTTTCCAGTACGCGGATTGCCAGCGCCAGCGTTGCCGTCTGCGAGGCCTGGTCCTTCGGCTTGCCGGCGGGATTGCCGAGCGGGAAATCGGAAAACGCGAAACGCGGCACGCCGACGTATTCGACGATGTCCTTTGCACAACCCATCACGATCGTCGGGATGCCAGCGGCTTCGAGGGTGCGGGCGGCCAGACTCACGGTCTGGTGACACACCGGTCAATTCGCCACGAGGATGGCCGCGTCGGCCCTGTCCTCCTTCACGCGGGTAAGCAAGTCCTGGCAGTCGACGTCGAGCGTCGACTTGTGGCTGCGATTGGTTGGCAGCCCGAGGAAGCGCGGCGCGACTTCGCCGATCAGACCCTGCTTTGCCGCGTCACGTAGAGCCGGCAGCGGGAACCACGTGTTGATGTCCTCAGCCGTGGTGTGCTTGCGATCGATGCCGATGTGGCTGATGCGCAGGTCGTGGTCTTTCGATGAATCGCCCGTGTAGAGCTTGTAGAACTTCGCCGCGTTGTTGTAGGGCGCGCCCGGGCCCTGGTCGCCGGCGCCGTCCTTGTAGGGCGCAGCCGTCGTCACCAGTGCAACGCGCATTTTGGCAACGGGCCTCGTCACCGGCGTGAATGGGACGTCGGCGTAGTGCGCCCAGCGGTATGGCGTGCCGAAGCCGAGCGTCACGTAGTAGTCGCGGATCCGCTTGCGATAAGGGATCGGCTCGTCATGATCGGGCGCGAATCCGAACTCGTCCCACTCAGATGTGCTCATGGATATCTCCTTGGCGTCTCGTCGATTGCGTTGCGCTCCGGATGACCACCCGGTTGTCAAGAAAGGGAACGGCGATGCGATCCTGCATGGTGGAGGGCCCATGAAACTGCAGCTGATCAATCCCGACACGACCGGAGCGGTGAACGCGAAGGTCGGATCATTCGCCGCGACGCCGGCCGTCGAAAGCGTTGGCCTCAGCGACGCGCTGGCGATGGCAATACGCGGGTGAAGCTCAATACCTGTACGGTACGCGCCGCTCGTTGCCCGCGTACGGTGCCACGACGTCGCGTGGCAACCGATCGATGACCACCACCGCCGCGCCGACGCGCACGCGCGACGCCAGATCGACGGCGTGGCCGTTGAGCATGCGGAAGCAGCCCGACGACGAGGCGTAGCCGATCGTGCGGGCGTCGTTGGTGCCGTGGATGCGATAGAGCGTGTCGCCGAGATAAAGCGCCTTGGCGCCGAGCGGATTGCGGATGCCACCGCTCATCTTCTCCGGCAGCTTCGGGTCGCGCTCGCGCATCTGTTCCGGCGGGTGCCAATCGGGCCATTCCGCGATGCGCGAGATCTTTTCCGTGCCGGTCCAGGTGAAGCCCTGGCGGCCGACGCTGATCGGATAGCGCAATGCCTCGCGCTTCGAGACGACGAGCAACAACTGGCGGCCCGAGGTCTCGATGATGATCGTGCCCGGCGCATATTTTCCCGAGTAGTACGCCGTCTCCGGCGCGACTGGCCGGATGTCGGGGCGCGGACCACCGTCCGACGGCGCGTAGCCGCGCTGCGGTTCCTGATTGCGCGCTTGCGGGGCCCGGCGCGGCGGCTCGTCGTCATCGGGTTCGACGGCGGGACGGCGGCGGTCGGGATAGACAGGATATTGCTGACGCTGATCGTAACGGTAGTCTTGGCGATAGTCCGGCGCAGAACGATACGGCTCACGCCAATCCGCCCGGTCGTCGCGGTCACGGCGGACGTAGGGCTCCGGCTCGTTGTCGGCTGGACCGCGATAGGGCCGCATATAGCGCGGCTCGTCGCTGTAGCCGCCCGGATAACCCCGCGGGGGGTCCGCGGCACCACCCCGAGGATACGGTTGCGCTTGGGCCGCATCGGCCGCTAGCATTGTCAACAGTGCAAAGGCCGCGCGCTTCATCGGTGTCCATCCGTTGTTGCAAGCGTTGCTGCAAGCCGTAATGTCGGACGGATCAGCGCGTCCGTCCAGTGCAGGGTGAAGAATTTATCTCGCGATAACAATGCTGTGATTGCCGCAGTTGGCTCAAAACGAGCAGAAAGGACAGCCCATGTCGAACGAGATCCCAGCGATCGAGACGGTCATCCAGACTTACTTCGACGGCCTCTACGAGGGCGATACGAAGAAGCTCGGCGCCGCGTTCCACGAGGTCAGCCACCTCTATTCGATGACCGGCGAGGGCGTGCAGGACTTAGCGCGTACCAAATGGTTCGAGATGGTGCAGAGCCGCCCGTCCGGCAAATCGAAGGGGTTGGCGCGGCGCGACCGCATCGTCTCGATCGACATGAGCGGCCCGGAGACGGCGTTCGTGAAGGTCGAGTGCCAACTGCCGCCGCGCTATTTCACCGACTACCTCCTGCTGCTCAAGGGCAAGGACGGCTGGAAGATCGTGTCGAAGTCGTTCCGCGCGGACGTGAAGGAGTAGGCACTTTCACGCTTTGCCCAAAATTGTAGATCAGGTCATGGCGTGATCTCCTCGAAGTACGCGACTTGGGTGGCGAGGCACCCGGCCCAGGGATGTTCGAGGGCGAGCGCAAAGCTGAAGCGCGTGCCGCCGACTGCGCGATGCGTGATCGTGCAGCAACCGGGCGAAAGGAAACCGGGCAACGCGAAACGAAACCGGCCAATGGCTACGTCGTAGCCGGCGCTGCGGAACACCAGGGCGGCATCGTTTCCGGCGGCTTCGGATGCCGTTGTTTTGGGCGCTTCGGTTGCCCAATCCGCAACCGCGCGGGCATCCGGCGCGTCCTCGGCTGCAAGCGTCAATCGCATGACGAGACCGAAGCCCAGGTACTCTTCGAGGCCGGTCGGCCCGGCGAAACGCTTCACGGAGTTGATGGTCTGTGGGAATTTGCCAGGTCGTGCGTAGGTGCGCGTCCAGATCTGACCGCCGAGTTCCGCGCTTTCCGTGACGACGACATGGGACGGGCCGGTGGCGCCGTCCGTGAACGGCAGTGGGCCCCCCACCAGCCGCGCAACGGTGCCGACGATGCGGCCGAGGCGTGAGAGGCGTGTCTCGGTGACGGTGCCAGCGAAGATGCGGGCCGTGCCCGGCTCGAGACGACGGGAAAAGCGTCTCCGCACGACGTCCGGCAACCGGGCCCAGGCTTCCGCGCCCATCAGGTCGCGGAACCGGGTGTCGGTCGGGCGCTTGGCGTGGGTGCAGCTCTCATCGGTCTCGGCCCCATCGAGGAAGACGTCCTCACACGCTTCGCGGGATAGGTCGGAAACAACGAATAATTCTGTCATAACAGAAACATCCACGCAAAAAAGGGTCTAAGCTTTTGGTCGCGTTTGCGCGCCTGTGGTCTTGGCGTCGTCTTTGTCCTTGGCCGTCTCTCGTGTGCCACCTAATGCCCGCGCCGGCAGGAAGCGCAGGATCGTGCTGCCGAGTTTCATCAGCGCCGCGAGTTTGCTGCGCGGAACCTTGCGCATGTCGGTCGCCCAGGTCTCGACCATCTCCGTGAACGAGAGCATGGCGCCGATCCGCTCGCGGGCTTTCGCGTTCATGAAGCGGTCGGCCTCGGCCTCGGCCATACACGTGCGCAGCATCGCGATTGTAGGGTCTAGTTCGCGCGATTTACGGCCCTCTGCAATGCGCGCAATCATCTCCCAGAGATCCACTTCGGCCTCGTAGTAGTCGCGCCGGTCGCCGAGCACGGAGGCCCGGCGGATCAAGCCCCACTGCAGCAGTTCCTTGAGCGAGTTGGAAACATTGGAGCGTGCCAGCGCCAGCGTGTCCGCCAGATCCTCGGCGGTCAGCGGGTGCTCCGAAAGATAGAGCACGGCGTGGATCTGCCCGATGGAGCGGTTGACGCCCCATACGGCGCCCATATCGCCCCAATGCAGCACAAAGCGCTGCACGGCGGGTGGTAAGGGCATCTTGTTGAGTGAGACGTCTGTCATGACAGAAATATCGCACAGGACGGGCGGGAAGTACAGCCGCGCACGCGCGGAGCGGCCGAAAAGTTGCAACTGGGTCAATGCGGGCCGTTGGCATCGGGCAGCGTCGCGCGAGGGCTTGCCCCCTTCACGACACATCCCGCCTGGGACTAGTGTGGCGACCGGGAATCGTCATGTGCAACCCTGAACAAGGCCGCCCAACAGATGAAAACCGTCGCTGCCGTGCAAACCGAAATGAGCGGATTGCTCCGTCTCGAGGAACTCGAGCTTCCGGATCCGGGGCCCGATCAGGTCACGGTCAAGCTCTACTCCAGCGGCGTCTGCCACTCGCAGCTGCACCAGATGCACAACGCCGCTCTGGGCCGCCCGCTGTTACTCGGCCATGAGGGCACCGGCGTGGTGACTCGGACCGGCAAAAACGTGACGCACGTAAAGGCCGGCGATCTGTGCATCGTGACCTGGGTGCCGCGGACGCCGGAACGCGGCCCACTTCGCAGGGAAATGACGGGCGCCATGTTCCAAGGGCAGGCCGCGCACGGCCATGTCTACACCTGGGCGCGCGACGTGCAGACCAGCAAGGAGCTTGTCGTACCGATCCCGCACGACCATCCGCGCGACCTCAGCTGCATCGTCGGCTGCGCGGTTCTGACGGGCGCGGGTGCCGTCATTCATACGGCGCAGGTCCGCCCGGGCTCGTCGGTCGCCGTGTTCGGCGTCGGCGGCGTCGGTTTGTCGGCGATCCGCGCCGCGTCGATCCTGGAGGCCTATCCGATCATCGCGGTCGATCTCGACGACAAGAAGCTCGAATTCGCCCGCTCATTCGGTGCGACACATACCGTCAACGCCTCCGGTAACGTCGATCCGGTCGAGGCGATCCGCGACCTGACCAAGGGCGGCGTCGACTACGCGTTCGATGCCATCGGCCGGCAGCGCACCATCGAGCAGATCCTGCAGGCGACCCGTCCAGGTGGCATCGGCGCCGACAACTTCGGCGGCATGGCCGTGCTGGTCGGCATCCCCCAGGAGAAGGTGACGCTCGACCCGGGCTTGTTTGTTTACGGCCAGCGCCAGTATCGCGGCAGCCTCGGCGCCAGCTTCCCGGATCGCGACTTCCCCATGTATCTGCGCTGGCACAAGGAGGGGAAGTTCCCCTTGGATCGCCTTATCACGCGCCGCTACCGGCTCGAACAGATCAACGACGCCTGCGACGACCTGCACGCCGGCGAAATCCTGGGCCGTGCGATCCTGGAGTTCTGAGTCCGCCGTCGACCGCGGGCCAGATGACGGCGCCCGCAAAACCGGCTAGAGACCTGTCCGGACAAGCGCGCCGTGGCAGATCCTGCGGCGCGCGCCCGACAGAGGACAGCCGGCCATGGCCAAGAAGCAACGCGAGATGACCCTGGTTGGGTTCCTGCAGGCGCAGAACTGCTCGAACTACGTCGGCTCCTGGCGGCACCCGGAATCGACCACGGACTTTCTCGGGCCCGAATACTTCCAGCGCATCGCTCGTGCGTTGGAATACGGCAAGTTCCATCTCGGCTTCTTCGACGACCGGCTGGCGATGCCCGATATTCTTGGCAACGACCATCGGGAGGCCGTGAAGCACGGCGTGCGCGTCGTTAAGATGGACCCTGTGACGATCCTCACCTGCATGGGCATGGCGACGCGGCACCTGGGGCTCGGCTCCACCTATTCGACGACCTACTACGAGCCGTTCCACGTGGCGCGCGTGTTCTCGACGCTGGATCTGATGGTCGGCGGGCGCGCGGCGTGGAACGTCGTCACTTCGCTCAACAACTCCGAAGCCCACAACATGGGCAAGGAGACGCATCTCGAGCATGATTTGCGCTACGACGTCGCCGACGAGTTCATGGAGGTCGTGCTCGGTCATTGGGACAGCTGGGAGGACGACGCCATCGTCCTCGACAAGGCCAGCGGCCTCTTCGCGCATCCGGAGAAGGTCCACCAGCTCGACCACAAGGGCCAGTATTTCCGCTCGAAAGGACCGTTCACGGTACCGCGTTCAAAACAGGGCCGCCCGGTGGTGATCCAGGCCGGACAATCGGGCCGCGGTCAGGCGTTCTCGGCACGCTGGGGCGAGCTTGTCTTCTGCGTCTATCACAGCCTCGAAATGGGGAAACGCTCCTACGACGGCTTCAAGGCGCAGGTTGCCAAGCTCGGCCGCGATCCGGCAAACGTAGCGGTGGCGCCGGCGGTGTACGTGGTGCCGGCTGAAACGCAGTCCATGGCCGAGGACAAGATGGCGCTGATCGACAGCCTCGCCAAACCCGTGGACGGGCTGGCGCTGCTGTCGGAGGCGCTGAACTTCGATTTCGCGTCGAAGCCGATGGATTCATCCTTCAGCGACGAGGAACTGAAATCGATCGGCGGCCTGCGCGCCGTGATCGATCGCGTGGTGGGGTTGTCGGGCAAGAAGAATCCGACGATCCGCGATTTCGTGCAGTTCTCCAACCGCGGCACGGTCCGCGAATTTCCGCGCTTCGTCGGCACGCCGAAGCAAATCGCCGACGGGCTGGAGGAGTGGTTCAACACCTGCTGCGACGGGTTCGTGGTGGCTGCAACCCATCTCCCCGGCGGCTATGAGGACTTTGTGCGCCTCGTCGTGCCGGAACTGCAGCGGCGCGGGCTGCATCACAAGGACTACAAAGGGCCGACACTTCGCGATAACCTCGGGCTTCCGAAGGCCGAGATCGGCGATTGGAAGCTGAAGGCTTGAACGCCTACGGCTGAACGCACCACTCCAGCTGGCAGCCTCACAACACGCGCGAGACCACATGGATACCATGCATTTCCGCAACCTGATGCGGCATCAGGCCGGCGCCGTGACGATCATCGCGGTCGGCAAGGCGGGCAATCGCACCGGGCTCACCGCCACCGCCATGTGCTCGCTCAGCGACACGCCGCCGATGATCCTGATCTGCGTCAACAAGAACGCGAGCGCACATTCCCCGATCCGGGCCGAGAAGTGCTTCTCGGTGAACGTGCTGGCGAAAGCGCAAATCGAGTTGGCGAAACGCTTTTCCTCGAAGAAGCTCGAGGGCGAAGCGCGCTTCGATGCGCACGCCTGGGTGACGCTGAAAACCGGCGCGCCGGTGCTGAAGGGCACGATCGCCAGCCTCGATTGTGAATTGGCGGACGAGCACGTGTTCGAGACGCATTCGATCTTCATCGGCCGCGTCAAGGATGGCCATTTCGACGAGAAGGCCGAGCCGATGCTCTACTTTCGTGGCGATTTCCGCGATTTGAAGAAGAAGGCGGCGGGGACGTAGGGCGTAATAGGCGCAGCCGTATTACGCCGCGAAGGCGCTCACCCCAAGCTCAGCCCGCCATCGACCGCAATTGCCTGTCCCGTGATGTGGCGGGCTGCGGGCGACAGCAGGAACGCGATCAGCGCCGCGATATCCTCGGGTTCTGCGATGCGGCCGACTGGTGTTGCCTCTGCGGCTTTGCGCCAGCCTTCCGCGCCGAGCGCGCTGTGGCCGCCGTCCTTCTTCGTGTAGCCGGGCACGACCGCGTTGACGGTGACGCCGGACGATGCCAGATCCGCCGCGATCGCGCGCATCAAGGCTTCGCCGGCGGCCTTGGCGGCAGCCGACGCCGGGAACAAGCCGCCGGGTACGAACCGGTGCGCAACGAACGACGACAGGAAAATGATCCGGCCGTGCGTCGAGTTGCGCAGCGCAGGTTGCGCCGCCTTCGCGATCTCGAAAAACGCTCCGGTCATGGCTGCATGCGACCGGTCGAGGTCGGCACGTGTCAGCTCCGCGATGCCGCGTTTGTCGGCGAACCCGGCATTCGAGACGATGTGGTCGATGCGGCCGAAGCGGGACAGCGTCGTCTCGACGAGCCGGGCGCCGTTGCCGGTGATGCTCAAGTCGCCCGTCGCGGTCGCAACCTCGCAACCGGCCTGCCGGGCAATCGACGCGATGATCTCGAGGCTCGCACGGGATGTCTCGCTCTCGCCGCGCGTGTGCAGGACGAGGCCCGCGGAAGTCGCGGCGATCTGGCGGACGGTCGCGGCGCCGATGCCGGACGCAGCGCCGGTGACGAGGGCTATGGGACGCGTCGGGTCGGGCATGGGGACGTCTCGCTTGATCATCATCAGCTTGCGTCAGGCCGGGATTGGCGCGCGCACCGGTGCCCTTGGCTTGCCGCGCGCGTGCGCTCCCAAGAACCGCCGGCCGGCCTCCGTCACCAGGACTTCGATGCCGTGTGCGGTGCGCCGCCGTTCCAGCAGCCCGCGATCGACGGCGTCCTCCCAGACGGTCAGGCGCGGACAGGATGTGCGCCAGACGTCCATCACCTCGGCGTATGTGCGGGACTCGAGCGCCACCCATTCGACGAGATCGAGGACCAAGGGCTCTTTTGTGTCCGTCATGTTGGCTCCTTCCCTGGCTGACGCGCTCGTCGTGATCATTCGCTGGGCGCGGGCACGGCATGTGTCTCCGGCACTGGCGCTGGTGCAGCCCGCCGCTTGCGCCACGCCGTAATACGTTCGCGCAAGCCCTCGAACATAAGATAAATCGCCGGCGTGATGTAGAGCGTCAACAACTGCGAGACCGCGAGACCACCGACGACGGTGAGGCCGAGCGGCTGGCGCAACTCGGCGCCCGCACCCCAGCCGAGCGCGATCGGCAGCGTACCGAAGAGGGCGGCCATCGTCGTCATCATGATTGGCCGGAAGCGCAGCAGGCACGCCTGACGGATCGCCTCACGCGGTGTGGCGCCGTTGGCACGTTCGCCGACCGCGAAGTCGATCATCATGATCGCGTTCTTTTTGACGATGCCGATCAGCAGGATGATGCCGATCATGGCGATCACCGAAAGCTCGACCTCGAACAGCCACAGGATCAGCAGCGCACCGAGGCTTGCCGACGGCAACCCTGAGAGGATCGTGATCGGGTGGATGAAACTCTCGTAGAGGATGCCGAGCACGATGTAGATGGTGATGATGGCAGCCGCAATCAGCAGCGGCTGGTCGCGGAAGCTGTCCTGGAACACCTGCGCAGTGCCGGCGAACTGGCCGCGGATGGTGACCGGCAGATTGAGCTCGCGCTCGGCTTCGCCCATGGCGATGACCGCCTCGCCGAGCGTGTAGCCCGGCACCAGATTGAACGTGACCGTAACGGCTGGCAACTGGCTCTGGCGCGCGACCGAAACCGGCCCCGATCCGAGCTTGACCGTCGCAAGGCCGCTCAGCGGCACAAGCTGGCCCGAGCTTGCACGCACGAAGACCTTGTCCAGCGCGCTCGGGTCGAGCGTCTTGGCCTTGTCGGCTTCGAGGATCACGGCGTAGTCGTTGGATGGCGTGAACACCGTCGCGATCTTGCGGGTGCCAAACGCCGAGTAGAGTGTTTGCCGGACCGTTTCCATGCTGACGCCGAAACGGGCGATCGCATCGCGGTCGACGTCGAGCCGGATTTGGCGGGCGCCGAGCGTCAAGTCGCTGGTCACGTCGGCGAAGCCGGGCGTGCGCTTCAGCCGTTCGATCAGCTTGCCGGCGCCGTCGTAGAGCTCGGCCTGGTTGATGCTGGTCAGCGTGTACTGGTAGGCCGATGCGCCGGCGCGCGAACCGATGCGGAGATTCTGCAGCGCCTGCGGGAAGGCGCGGATCCCGGTGACGGCTGAGAGGCCGCCGCGCAGCCGATTCTGCACGGCGGTGATGTCGGCATAGCCTTTGCGGTCGTAGCGCGGTTTGAGCTGCACGAAAATGGTGCCGCGGTTGAGCGTCGGGTTGAAGCCACCGGCCGCAACGCTGGAATTGACGTAGAGCACGTCCGGGTCGGCGCGGATCACGTCCGCGAGCCGGCGCTGGCGCTCGAGCATGGCCGGGAAAGCGATGTCAGGTTGGGCTTCCGTGCGCACCAGAATGATGCTGGTGTCCTCGGTTGGCAGGAACCCCTTTTTGACGGCGCCAAATGCCCAGACGGTCGCGAGTACGGTGCCGAAGGTCAGCGCCAGCATGAGGGCCGGCACCTTCAGTGACCAGTCGAGCGTCACGCGGTAGGCCGTCGCCATGGCGTTGTAGCCGGCTTCGAAGGCGCGCGAGAGGGCGTTGGGCTTGGTGTCGTGGTCTCCGGCCTTCAGCATGCGCGCGCAAAGCATCGGCGTGAGCGTGAGCGAGATGAACCCCGACAGCAGAATCGCGATGCTGATCGTCACCGCGAACTCGTTGAAGAAGCGGCCGACGACACCACCCATGAACAGGATCGGGATGAACACGGCAACCAGCGACAGCGTGATCGAGATGACGGTGAAGCCGATCTCCTTGGACCCCTTGATCGCGGCCTCGAACGGCTCCATGCCGCCCTCGATGTGGCGCACGATGTTTTCAAGCACGACGATCGCGTCATCGACGACGAAACCCAGCGCCAGCGTCAATGCAAGAAGGCTGACGTTGTCGAGGGAGAAGTTGAACAGCGACATGCCCGCGAACGTACCGACGATCGAGAGCGGCAGCGCGACGGCCGGGATGATGGTCGCAGCCCACGTACGCAGGAACGCCAGGATCACCAGCACCACCAGCACGGCGGTGCCGATCAGCGTCAACTGCACGTCGTGCACGCTGTCGCGAATCGACTCCGAGCGGTCGGACAGGACCTCCAATGCGATCGTCGGCGGCAACTCGGCCTTGAACTGTGGCAGTAACGCTTTCACGCCATCGGTAACTGCGACGGTGTTGGCATCGGGCTGGCGCTGCACGGAGACGATGATCGACCGCTCGCCGTTGAATTCGGCGCGGGCCTCTTCGTTCTCGACGGAATCCTCGACGCGCGCAATGTCGCCAAGGCGCACGGGCGCGCCGTTCCGCCAAGCGACGACAACGGGGCGGAAGTAGGCAGCGGTCGGCTCGGCGCTCTTCGTTTCGAGGATGTAGATCTGGCGTTCCGTTCGGATCGAGCCGATCGGGCTGACGCTCGACAACGACGTCACAGCCTGGCGCAGTTCCTCGATGGCGATGCCGCGAGCCGCGAGCGCATCGAGGTCGTAGCGGATGCGCACGGCGCGCTTCTGGGCGCCGTTGATGTTCACCTGCGCGACGCCCGGCAGCATCGAGAGCCGCGGGCTCATCACCTTGTCGGCGAACTCGTTGATCTCCTGTGAGGGCGCCGTTGTCGAGGTCAGTGCCAGGAAGATGACGGGGCTGTCGGCTGGGTTGACTTTGCGGAAGCTCGGCGGCGCCGGCAAGTCAACCGGGAGGCGGCCGGATGCGACCGAAATCGCCGACTGGACATCGAGCGCCGCTGAATCGATGTTGCGGCTGAGATCGAATTCCAGCGTGACGTTGGTCGAGCCCTCCGTCGAGGCCGAGGTGATGGCGGTGACGCCGGCAATGGTCGCGAACTGGCGCTCGAGCGGCGCTGCAACCGATACCGCCATTGTGTCGGGGCTGGCGCCGGGATAGGTGGCCGAAACCTGGATGCTCGGCACGTCGATGCGCGGGATGGCGGCGATTGGGAGTTGCCGGTAGCCGAAGAAGCCCGCAAGGGCTATCGAGGCCATCAGCAGGATGGTCATGACGGGACGACGAATGCAGAGTTCGGAGATGTTCATCGGCGTCCGTCCTTGGCTTCGGTCCGTGCGCGTTCAGGCTCAGCTGCGGCGTTGGCCCTTGTCGCCCTTTTTCGCCGGCATGGTCGCTGCAGCCGGGGGCGCCTCTGCTGCCGGCGGTGATTTCGCAGGCGGTGGAGCGGACAGGGGTGCCGGTTCCTGCACTTTCACGATGAAGCCGGGCGCGATCCGGCCATGGCCGTCCGTCACGACGAGATCGCCAGCTTTGACGCCGTCGGCGAGGAAAGCCGTCTGCTCGACCACGCGGAGCAGCGTGACCGGCTTCGGCGATACCTTCTGGTCGGCGCCAATCACCCACACCAGCATCCCTGCCTGTGATGGCACGACGGCGCTGACCGGCACCGCCAATGTATCGCGGCGCACCTCGACGGTGAGTGCCACTTGAACGGCGAGGCCCGGCCACAGCAATTCATCGAGATTGGGTGCGATCACCTTGGCCAACAGCGTACCGGTTTGCTTGTCGATCTGATTGTCGAGGAACTCGAGCGTCGCTTCTCGCGTCTCGGGCTTCGGTCCGGGGATCGTGACCAATGCCTTGGATTTCTGTTGCAGCGCGCCACGCAGCGCCACTACGTCAGTCTGGGGCAGTGCAAAGGCGATCGCCACCGGCTGCGTCTGGTTGATGATCACCAGTGGCGTCGTATCGGCGGCACGAATGTTGGCGCCGGGTTTGAACGGGGTGTTGCCGGTGCGGCCAGTCAAGGGCGCGGGAATGACGAGATAATCGAGTTGCGTCTTCTGGGCTTCGAGTGCAGCCTTGCCGGCGTTGATCGAGGCCTTTAGCGCCTCCATGGCCGCACGAGCCGTATCCATGGACGACTCGCTGGTGATCTTCTTTTCGACCAGCACCGTGCGGCGGTTGAAGGTGGCCTGGGCGTCGGCGAGGTTCGCCTCGTCCTTCTTGATGTTGGCCTCGGCTTGCGCGATCTGCGCCTTGACCAGCCGGTCGTCGAGACGGAACAGGATCTGTCCTTCCTTGACGAGATCTCCCTCCTTGAACAGCACTTGCGTGATCTGGCCGTCGACGCGGGGTTTCACGGTAACCGTCGCACGTGGCTCGACAGTGCCCGGCGCCGACAAAATCACGGGCATGTCGATCAGCTTGACCGCGGTAGCGGTAACCGGGGCAGGAGGTTGTGCCGGCCGGCCGGACTTCGCCTTGGCGTCGGCTGGCGCCTTTGCCTCGCCGGGTGGTTTGCCCTTCTCGTCCTTGCTCGCGGCGCCGAATGCCGTCGAGATCGTGGCGGGCAGGTCCTGGCGCTCCAGCCAGCCGCGCGCCGCCGCTCGGCTCGTCTCGGCTGTTTCGATTGCTGGCCCGACCGAGGCAGGCAGTTGGACCCGCGGCAGCGGCTCCATCCAGGCGGGCGGCGCCAGAAGCCAAAACGCAACGCTGACGACCGCCAACACCGCGATCATCTTCAGAACGCGCCTCATAAGAGCCTCTCGTTGGTGACGCGGACGGGGTGCGTCGGCTGGTGCGAGCGCCGCCTGGAGTCCGGCAGGGGCCTGGTCGGGCAACTTGGGTGTGGCGACGGTAACGCCCGGATCGTTACGCTCGCACCTGCGACGGCGGTTTCGTCCGAGGCCACCATTGTATCACCGAAACCCATCTGCCGCCGACCTGTCTGGACTTTGTTTCGGCACCAATTCGGCTGCGCCGAGCGTGGCCGTCCGGTTACTGCGTGTTAGCCTGCTTTGGCAACGCTGAGACGGCCTCGGCGCAGGCCGGCGACAACTCTGCCTTCTTGGCATTGAGACACTGCATCACCTGCCCGCCCTTGGACTCGGTTCCGCTGCACAGTTTCATCCGGTCGCCGTCGCACGCGGCCTGGAACTTGGCCCGGCGTTCGCCGGCTGCCTTCACGTAGGCGGCGCACTCGACCCCGAGCTTATCCTGGTTCTTCGTCAAGCAGACGAATGGCCCCGTGTTTCCCCCGGCACAAAGGCTCTGCAATTCGGTCTTGCAGGCCTGGCCGAGCCCGCCGGCCATTTTCTCCTGCGCGGCGGTGGCAGTCGAGAGACTGGCAACAAGGGCAGCGGTCGCAAGCAACGTGATCGGGCGCATGGGTGTCTCCGGGACGGCTTTGACGCAGTTCGTTGGTTAACGTAACCGCTTCGCGATTTCCGTCGCGGCGGGCCGTATTGCCACTAGTGTCCCGTTCGTTGTCCCGTTCGCGAAGGTCGTCACCACCTGCAGCGCGCGCTGTCGGAACGTCGCGAACGATAAGGACACCAGAGTCATCGTCCTTAGTAGCGTTACGTTCGGAAGTTCGCGCATTGAGCCCGCAGAAAAGTGGACGCCAACTTCCGAACCCCACATTAGTGGTGGCAGCTCATTGCGACAATTCTGTGCGGCGGTCCGGCAGGGACGCACCGCTCACCGCGTATTTCAGCCGCAATCGGCTCCTAGATCCACGACGGGTGGAGTGGCAGGCGAGACCAATCGGCGGTGCCTAACCGCGCGGACCGGGACGACTGCGGAAATGTCAGTGTTGCGTTCAGTCCTCATCGTCGGCGTTTGCGTTCTGGCCCTGTCCGCGCCAGCCGCGACGGCTATTGCCGAGGCGATCGCGCGCGACGGTGAGGTCGTTGAGGTCGATGGCCTGAAAACCGTGTCGGCGGAGAGCGTCCGCGCCTACATCGTTAGCGCCCGTAACGCCGGTCATGCCGGCCCACCCGAAGCCGACGACGATGGCGCGTTGAAGGCATTGATGGCAACCGGCCTCTTCGCCGACGTCAAGCTCGAGCGGCGCCAGAATCAACTGTACATCACGGTCGTCGAGCATCCAATCGTCGGTGTCGTGACGATCGAAGGCGCGAGCGCGATCGAGAAGAAGACGATTGAGGCCGAGATCAAGCTCAAGGCGCGCGAGCGCTTCACCAAGGCGCGCGTCAACGCCGATGCGCTGCGCGTGCGCGATCTCTACCGGCGGCAAGGCCGCATGGCGACGACGGTTGAACCGCGCGCGGATACCCGCGCCGATGGGCGCTTGGATGTGGCATTCGTCATCAAGGAAGGTGTCGTCAGCAAGATTGAACGCATCTCCTTCCAGGGCAATCATGCGTTCAGCGAGAGTCGGCTGCGTGATGTCATCAGCACCAGTGAGTCGAGCTGGCTGGACGTCCTCAAGACTGCCGCGTACTACGACCCCGAGCGGATCGAGAATGATCGAGAACTCGTGCGCCGCCACTATCTCAACAATGGCTACCCCGACGCCAAGGTGACGGCGGCCGATGCTGTGCTCAACCCGGCTGGCACCGCTTACACGGTGACGTTCACGATCGTTGAGGGGCAGCGGCATCTGTTGGGTGCGCCGACGATCGAGAGCAGTTTGCCCGGCGTCGACAAAACCGCCCTCCAGAGTGCGATCAAGACGAAGGCCGGCAATCCCTACAGCCGAGAAACCATCGACCATTCGATCGAGGCGATGAGCGAGCAGTTGACGCGCCAGGGCCAGCCGTTCGCCCGCGTCGATGCGCAGCAACGCGTCGACAGCGCCACCGGCCGGCTCGATGTCGTGTTCCGCATCGAAAAGGGCCGGCCGCTGTATATCGAACGGATCGATATCGTCGGCAACGATCGCACCCGGGACCACGTCATCCGCCGTGAGTTGCGGCTTGTCGAGGGCGATGCGGTCAACCCGTTCCTGGTCGAGCGTGCCAGGGCACGCGTGCGGGCGCTGGGCTTCTTCAAGAGCGTCGAGATGAAAGCGACGCCGGGTTCCGGGCTGGATCGCACACGGTTGACAGTCGTCGTCGTCGAGCAGGAAACGGCGGAGTTCGGTGTCGGCGCCGGTTACTCCACCACGGAAGGCATTATGGGCGATATCTCGGTGACCGAGAAGAACCTGTTTGGCAACGGCCAGCAATTGCGCTTCAAGGTAGCGGGCAGCGCAACGCGTCTTCAGGCCGACATCGGCTTCACCGATCCGCACGCGTTCGGCTCGAATATCGCGGCTGGGTTCGACCTCATTTACAAGGACATCGATTACACCAAGCAGGCGTCCTACAAGAATACGCGGGCAGGCGGCGCGTTGCGCGCCGGCACGCCGATCACCGACGAGCTGACGACGACCGCCAACTACACGTTCATGCGCAACACGCTCTACGACGTCGGTCCCAATGCGTCTGCGGCGGTTCGCGAGGCGATACCCGGTTTTCCGAATGCCTCATCGAGCAGCTACAACACGTCCTCGATCGGCTACGCGACCGTCTATGACGGACGCGACAGCAAGCGGCGGCCAACCCAGGGTGTCTACTTCGCGCTGACGCAGGATTTCGCCGGCGCCGGTGGCGACGTGCGGTATGTCCGTTCGACAGGCGACGCGCGCGCGTACTATCCGGTGTCCGACAGCGTGACGCTGTTCGGTCGCGTTACGGGTGGCGTCATCGGCGGCTGGGGCGGCCAGGACGTGCGCCTGCTCGATCTCTTCTACAAAGGCAACGATGCCGTCCGCGGTTTTGCGGCAGCCGGCATCGGACCGCGCGATCTCGCGAGCGCCAACCTCGATGCACTCGGCGGCCGCATGTACGCGACGACGACAGCGGAGGCGATGTTCGACATTCCCGGCGTGCCGAGGGACCTCGGCGTTCGCGGCGCCGTGTTCGCGGACGCCGGCTCGCTCTGGGGCACCAGCAAGACCGCAGCCGCGCTGCCCGGTGTCGCCGGCAACACGCCGGCGCTGCGCGCCTCGGCCGGCGTTGGGCTCGCGTGGGATTCGCCTCTCGGTCCGCTCCGCGCCGACTACGCGTTCCCGCTGGTGAAACAGCCCTACGACAAAGTCCAGCCATTCAGCTTCGGCATGTCGCGGTTCTGAGCCGTCATCCGACTTTTGCTGGATGCACACTGTGCCAATGCCGGGCGATGTCGATGCGGCGGCAGACCCAGGCGCCCGGGTTTCGACGGCACATAATCGAGGAAACGCGCCAACGCGGCCGCATGTCCGGGCCGTCCAAGAAGGCGCGACATCAGGTGTCGTCGGCGAGTCCGGTTGCGGCCTGTCCACGCTCGCTCGCGTGATCATGCAACGGATACAGCGAACATCGGCACGGTGTGGTTGCGCCTTCGCAGCACAATGCACGCTGGCCGCGGAGCAATGCCGGGCGGAGGTTCCACGCGACATGACGCAAGGCGCGGGCCCCATCGTGCACTGCCCTCGCACCGCCGACACCGCCGATCGGACCACTGCAATCCCGAAGCCCGTGGCGTAAGGCGCCGCATCCGCACGTGACTGCATCGGCACGTGACCGCATCCGCACGCCGCTTGACCGGCCCGCCGCCAAAGCCCAAGTTCCGCGCGCAACCTGAACTCGAGGACGCCTGCATCCGATGCGCAACGCTGCCATTCTCGGCTATGGAGCCGTGCCCGTCGGCGTCTATCAGCGCTCGAAGGACGGCCGCGACACGCCGCTCGAGCACGAGCTTGCCGTTCGCGTCGTGCTCGATGCCGCGCGCATGGCGGGCCTCGGCCGCACCGATATCGACGGCGTCGTCGTCGCGCATCCGGGCGACCACACGCGGCAGGGCTACTTCCACACCTTCCTCACAGCCTATCTCGGTTTGAAGTCCAATTCGACCGTGGTGCAGGTTCTGGGCAACGGCATGACGGCGGGTCTGGCCTTCGACGAAGGTATCCGGATTGTTGCGACCGGCGAGACCGATTGCGCGCTGGTGATTGCTGCGCACTGCGAAACCGGAACGCCAACTGCTGACCATCTCGACTACAGCATCCGCTTGACCGGCGATGTCGACTTCCAGTCCGTCTACGGCGCCGTGCCGATCTCCTGGTATGCAATGGTGGCGCGCCGCTACATGCACGACTACGGCGTCACGCGGGCCGATCTCGCGCACGTCGCAGTGAAGAACCGGCGGCAGGCGATCGACAATCCGCTGGCGCAGTTCCGCACGCCGATCACGGTGGACGACGTGCTGGCGCAACGCATGATCGTCGACCCACTGGGACTGCTCGAGGTACCGGGCCGCGCAGATGGAGCTGCCGCGCTGGTGATTGTCTCTGAGGGACTGGCCAAGAAATCCGGCCGCCCCTATGTGGTGGTGCGCGGACGCGGCTATCACCACGAGGGCGAGCATCAGATCGCCGATCGGCCGACCGACATGACGCATTATCCGAGCATCGCGCGCGCCGTGCCGGTCGCGTTGGAACAGGCGCGCATGACGCTCGACGAGATCGCGATGTTCCAGGTCTACGCGCCCTGCACGATCACCGAGGTGGTGGCGACGGAATCGATGGGCCTCTTTTCGCGCGGCGAGGGCTGGGCGGCTGCGGTCGACGGGCGAGCGGCGTTCGATGGCGCGCGGCCGGTGAACACATCCGGTGGTCACCTCTCGCGCGGTCATCCTCCGGAGGCGAGCCCGCTCTATGACGTGGTCGAGGCGTGTATCCAGGTGCTCGGCCGGGCCGGGCCGCGCCAGGTTCGTGATGCCCGCACCGCGATGGTCGTCTCGGAACTGGGCAACTACAACGCCGCGCTGGTGCACATCCTGGAGGCACAGGCATGAACACCGCGCCTCTTATCCCGCAACAGATGGAGATCGTCCGAAGCCCCGGTGCCCGTCCGTTCCCGCCGCGCGTCTCGACGTTTACGCGCCCCTATTGGGATGCACTTGCCGAAGGGCGGCTCATGACCAGCTGCTGCGGCGGTTGTGGGCGTCTTTCGTTCCCGCCGAAGCCCGTTTGCCGCGAATGCTGGTCTGAAGTGGTTGTCTGGCGCGATCTGCAACCGACCGCCATGCTCTACAGCTACACGCGCCTGCACATCGTGCCGGGCGCTTTCCGCGCCGATGCGCCCTACGACATCGGGATCGTCGACCTCGCCGACGGTCTGCGCCTGATGTGCCGCATCCTGCCGGGCCCGACGGAGTTGCGCCCCGACATGCCAGTGACGATGTTGACCTTGATGTACGACGACGGTCCCCTGCTCGCCGCGCGGCCGAGCCGATGAGCAGTGCAGAGCATCACATCTTCGACCGCGATCTGCTCGCCCGCCGCCGCGACCGCTACGCAGCGTTGGCCACAGCACATGATTTCCTGCTCGCCCACGTCGCCGACGATTTCGCCGACAGGTTGTCATTGATCCGGCGTACGTTTCCGGTTGCCGTCAATCTCGGCGCGCACCACGGCCTTCTCTCTCGACGCCTGCGCGGCGTGGCCGGTATCGAACTGATGATCGATGCGGAGCGTTCGCCGCGCCTGCTCGCGCAGTGTGACGGCCCGCGCGTGCTGGCGGACGAGGAGATGCAGCCGTTGAAGCCGGCCTCGCTCGATCTCGTCGTATCGGGGCTCTCGCTGGAACTCGTCAACGATCTGCCGGGCGCGTTGATCCAGATCCAGCGCGCGCTGAAGCCGGACGGGCTTTTGCTTGGCGCAATGCTGGGCGGGGCCACGCTGACGGAACTGCGGCAAGCCTTCGTCGCTGCTGAATCCGAGTTGGAGGGTGGCATTTCACCCCGCGTTGCGCCGTTCGCCGATGTGCGCGATCTCGGCGGGTTGCTGCAACGCGCGGGTTTTGCGCTGCCGGTGGCGGACTCGGACACACTCACCGTCGCATACGCCAACGCGTTGGATTTGATGCGCGACGTCCGCGCTATCGGTGGCGGCAATGTGCTCCGTGACCGACGCCGCTCATTTCTGCGGCGCGCCACGCTCATGCGTGCAATGGAGATCTATACCGAGCGTTTCGCGCGGGCCGACGGGCGCATCACCGCGACGTTCGAGATCATCACCATGACGGGGTGGGCGCCACACGCGAGCCAGCAGAAGCCACTGCGGCCGGGCTCAGCCAGCACACGTCTCGCCGATGCGCTGGGTGTCCCTGAAGAACCGGCGGGGGATCAGGGCGAGTCGGGACGGTCTGTGGGCGGTGCCGGCGAACGTTCGACCGCCGCGCGTGCGTCTGAGCGGAAATGATCGAGCAACCAGATTCGTACCGCGCTGGACAGGCCGCCGTCGCCGCGATCGCGATCAATCATCTGGACGAGTTGCGCGACCGGCATGCGCTTGGCCTTGGCGACGTCCTTCAACGCCTCCCAGAACGGCGACTCCAGAGAAATCGACGTGCGGTGGCTGTCGATCGTGAATGAACGTTTGATAGGTCGGGGCATGCGGTACGCGTTACAAGGTCCGAGGTTTAGTCAATGTCGGCGGTCTGGGTCGATGCGGCCGCCAGATCAGGACGGTTTGTCGTCGTCCCGATTCTGCCGATCTCTGAGCGATCCGTCGAGCTTTTTCTCCTCGAGCACCTTGTTGGCTTCTTCGTGGCGGCGCGCAGCTTTCGTCTGACCATGTTTGGCGCGGTTCTCCGCTGCTTGACGCACTTTCTCCACCCGCGCCTTCTGTTTGCGTGCGTTGCGCAAGTTGATGATGTCGGCGGTCATGGTGCTTTTTCCAGGGCGTGTGTTGCAGAAGTGACAATTGGTTGGTCAGACTGAGACGGCAATCGCTATGCCGGCCAAGGCCAGTACGCTGAGCAGCGTCGAAAGGTTTACATCGCCAGGTTGCCGCGCACGCGCACCCTTGGGCAACGATGCTGGCCGCGGAGCAGCGCGAGCCGGTGCTGCCGCTGAAGGTGCTGGCAGCTCCCGTTTCCGCACCCAGCTCCAGATGAAGCGCCCGACCGTGCCCGACCGCGCCAGGATCTCCTGTGGCGCCTGCCGCCAGCCGTACTTGTACCCGAAGATGACAGCCACGATGACGCCGATTTGCGCCAAGGTCGCCACCCAGCCGCCGAGCAGGAACCAGACGATCCCCCATGCGAGGCCGACGACCTTCAAGATCAGCCACCAGATCCAGCCGAGCAGTTCCATGTTCAGCCTTCCCGACCATCCCGTTGTTCCGGGATGACGGCCCCTCGATTTTCCGTATAGTGCGCCGCAAGTCCATGCCCTGAGGCGCACACCATGTCGACCAAGACCGCCGTCAAGCCCGCCGCCCAATCGCCCGTGCTCGGCGAGCTGCGCCCGAAAGAGTCGTTCCAGGACCTTATTCTCACCCTGCAGCGATTCTGGGGCGCGCAGGGCTGCGTGGTGCTGCAACCCTACGACATGGAGGTGGGCGCCGGCACGTTCCACCCGGCGACGACGCTGCGCGCGCTCGGGTCCAAGCCTTGGAACGCGGCTTACGTACAACCCTCGCGCCGGCCGAAAGATGGCCGCTACGGCGAGAACCCGAACCGGATGCAGCATTACTACCAGTTCCAGGTGATCATGAAGCCGTCGCCGCCCGACATTCTGGACCTCTACCTGAAGAGCCTGGACGCGATCGGTATCGACACGACGCTGAACGACATCCGCTTCGTCGAGGACGACTGGGAGAGCCCGACGCTCGGCGCCTGGGGGCTCGGCTGGGAGGTGTGGTGCAACGGCATGGAGGTGACGCAGTTCACTTACTTTCAGCAGGTCGGCGGCTTCGACTGCAACCCGGTGTCCGGGGAGATCACCTACGGCCTGGAACGCCTCGCCATGTACGTCCAAGGCGTCGACCGCGTCTGGGATCTGAACTTCAACGGTCGCACGGATGCGCGCAAGCTCACCTACAACGACGTTTTCCAGCAAGCCGAGCAGGAGTATTCGCGCTACAACTTCGAGCACGCCAACACGGAGATGCTGCTCGCCCACTTCAAGGACGCAGAGACCGAGTGCAAGGCGCTACTGGAGAAGGGGTGGGATATGGGAGTAGGGAGTAGGGAGTTGGGAGTTGGCACGGCGAAGGGTTCCTCACCCTACTCCCTACTCCCTACTCCCAACTCCCGTCACCTGATGGCCCTTCCCGCCTACGACCAGTGCATCAAGGCCAGCCACCTCTTCAACCTGCTCGACGCGCGCGGCGTCATCTCGGTGACCGAACGCCAGAGCTACATTCTGCGCGTCCGCGAACTGGCCAAGGCCTGCTGCGCGGCGTGGCTCGCGACCGAAGGCGGCGGGGCGGGGTGATGGGTTGCATGCTTCATCGGCCTATGCTAAGCATATGCCAATTGATGAGGCAGCCGATGTCAACCGTCAGAACCGCAAAGCTGTTCACAAATGGGCGCAGCCAGGCCGTTCGCATTCCGCGCGAGTTCGAGTTGCCGGGCGATACCGTGAACGTGCGAAAAGAGGGCAACAGCCTGATCATCGAGCCCGCGCCACCCAGTTCGCTGCTTGCGCTGCTCGCCACACTGAAGCCCATCGACGAAGCGTTTCCTGGGATCGATGATCCCGCGCCGGAGCCTGTCGATCTGTGAGCACCAAGTACCTGCTGGACACGAACATCGTCTCCGACTTGGTCAGGAACCCGCAGGGCCGTGTTGCCGTAAAGATCGCCGCCGAGGGCGAGGCGACCGTCGCGACCAGCATCATCGTCGCAGCAGAGTTGCGCTTTGGCGCGGCGAAGTACGGCTCGAAGAAGCTCGCCGGCCAGCTCGACGCCATTCTGGCCGTCCTGCCCGTCATCCCCCTCGCGTCGCCTGCCGAGCGCCGTTATGCGGACATTCGCGCGACCCTCGAAGCCGCCGGGACACCGATTGGCGGCAACGACCTGCTCATCGCAGCACACGCGCTGGCACTCGGCTTGACTGTCGTCACTGCCAATACGCAGGAGTTCAAGCGGGTGCGCGGGCTCAAGGTCGTCGATTGGCTGAAATAGCCGGTGAGTGGCACACGTTCGACCATTGGGTTGCCAAGCAGGCTTCTTGTGACGCGTCAGCCGCGCCGCTCGGCCACTCACTCCTCCGCCGCCGCCTTCCTCACGGCGACCAGCTTTTTCGCCGGAACCGGCTTCTTCTGGGCGGTCTTGACGCTTGCCGTGGTCATGGGAGTTACCGCCTTCACGCTGCCCGTGGCCGTCGCCGCCGCCGGCTCCGATCCGCCGAAGCTGAACAGCGAGGACAACGGCGCGCTCTGGCTGACGCCGCCCTTGTAGGCCTGCAGCACCGTCACCTTGGTGCCGACCTTGGCGATCGAGGCCAGATGCACGACGTGCTCGTTCGTCAGGCGGAAGCACCCCGACGAATTCGCCCGTCCGACCGTGCGGTCGTTGTTGGTGCCGTGGATGCGGTAGATGGTGCTGCCGAGATAGAGCGCGCGGGCGCCTTGCGGGTTCTTGAGACCGCCCGTCACCGTGATCGGCAGGCCGGGGACGCGCTTGTGCATCTCCGGCGGCGGCGTCCACGACGGCCACGCCGTGACGCGGCTGATGCGCTCGGTCCCCGACCAGGTGAAGCCGTCGCGGCCGACCGAGATCGGATACTCGAACGCCTTCTTACCTGGGAGCACGTAGTAGAGCTTGCGGTTCTGCGTATCGACGATGATGGCGCCGGGCTCCTCCGGCCGGTCGAAATACACGATCGGCGGCTCGGCGGGCTTGATGTCCGGCCGGTCGCCGCCCTCCATGTGCTTCGGGTAGACGGTCGGGCCAGCGGACTTGCGCCGCTCGGCGCGCTCGGCCTCGCCAAGCTCGGATCTTCGCTTGATGTCGCTCTCGTAGATGGGGGCCACTCCGCTCCAGCCGGTCTGCGCGCGCGAGGGCACCGGGGCCAACGCCAATCCTGCGGCCAACGCCGGCAGCATGATGATCGAAGCTCTCACGTGCATCCCCTGAAGCTTGCCCTTAAGCCGACCCGACGCGATCCTGGCGGCGATAGTGCGAGAGGAATACGCGAACCGGCCGTTCCGGGACAAGAGCGCCCTGCCGGTTCTATTCATCGTCCAGGGCGACTGTGGCTCCGGCGCACCGTTTTGGGTGGCGCCTTCGGATGCCCACTTCGCATCCGGCGCGTCGATGTCGTGGAGCGCGGGGGTCTGTCAACCGTCTATTTACCATCCGTGTTAGCCGAATGTGAAGCGCGCACACTTAGACTGCCGGCATCGATCGGGGGAAACGCGTCATGACCACCGCTGCCGTTGCAAGTGCATTCCTGGCCTCGAATTGGCTCGCCACGAACTCGCTGTCGGGGCTCCTGGGCCAAGCCATGCTGATCAGTGTGGCGGCTGTCGTGCTCGGATATGCCGTCGCACAGCTGTGGCCGAAATCGCAAAACCCGTCGTTGTTTGGCTTTCTGGCCGCTGCGTCGTTCGTCGGCGGCCTCGCCGCGACCGGTGTGACGGCCGCCACCGTCGCAATCGTCATGATTCTGATGCTTGCTGTACTCGCACTGTCGATCGGCCTCGCCTGATCGAAGGACATGTGGCCGGCGCGGTTCGCTTGTCAGGACGCGTTGCGCGCCAGTCCATTGTGCCTGTAACCTCCCGCACGGGGTCGAGCCGCGCCCCTGCCAGGAGTACCGCATGTCCCCAACAATCGCAGGCGCGGTCATCGTCGCCATTCCGCTGGTCATTCTCGCATGGGCCGTATTGTGGCGACGAGCCCGCCCGGTGTTCTGGTTCGCGCTCGCCTTGATCGTCGTCGGCACCGGCTATCTCACTGCTACCGGCGCCACCGACGACATCGCCCGCCGCCTCGTGCCGAAGATATCGGACCCTCCGCCCGCGCGCGCGAAGTAGGTTTGGCGCGCCTCAGTACGCTGGCTTCAACTTCGGAAACATCGGGAAGTGGCGAACGTTGAGGGTCACAAGCTTGAGTTCGTGCTGCTGCGCTGCGGCCGCGATGAGCGCGTCGGCGATGTCGAGCCCTTGGCTTGGGCGGTAGTGGCGAATTAGGCTGCCCGCGCGCCGAAATGTTGTTGCGTCAACGATCGTCCACTGGAATAGCCCCAGCACGCTCTCTACATTGGCCTCTTCGCGCTGTGACCGAGCACCCGCATAAAGCTCCATTGCGGAGACGGCGCAAACGCACGGCCGCTGGGGCAATTTTTTGATCGCTGTCTCGGCGTCGGCTCTTTGCTGCATCAAATCGGCGAGGATACATGTATCGAGCAGATGACTCATTCGCCGCTGAGCGCTTTACGCGTTCGTTCCAGTCGTTTGCGCCACTTGGCAGCCTGCTCAGCCTTGTTCCTTCGCATCCGCTTCACGATCGCCGCGTCGAAACTGGTTCCATCCAGGGACGCTAGCACTTCTGACAAGCGCTCTCTCCAGTTTTCATCGGTCACGCTTGCGCCTTCAAGCGCAAGGTCCAATCCTTCGCGTACCAATTCCGGTTCCGCGCGACCTGATTGCGCGGCGAGCATCTTCAATCGGCGGTTCTGTTCCGCCGTGATGAAAATCTGCTTGCGTTCCATACGCTGTTTCGGTTTGGCAGGGCGATCTTGCATACACACATCATATGTGTTGGTTCAATACGGGGCAACGTGGTGACGACCGGCTGTTGCTGTCGGCCGGGCGCCTTTCGTCTGGACAACCTGCCCGGCCGCGGCCTAGCTAAGCTCCTCGATTGCACCTTCCCTGCAGCAGGAGCCACTCCCCATGAAGCTCGTCCGCTTTGGCGCGCCCGGCGCCGAGAAACCCGGCCTCGTCGATGCGTCCGGTACCGTTCGTGACCTCTCGGGCCACGTCAAAGACATCAACGGCGATGTGCTCTCACCGGCGTCGCTCGCGCACTTGAAGTCGATCGATCCGAAGTCGCTCCCCGAGGCACCGAAGGGTGCGCGGCTTGGCTGCCCGGTTGGCAGCGTCAAGAACTTCATGGCCATCGGCCTCAACTACGCCGACCACGCCAAGGAAGCGGGCCAGCCGATCCCGGCCGAGCCGATCATCTTCTACAAGCTGACCAACTGCCTTTCCGGCCCGAACGACGACGTCATGATCCCCAAGGGCTCGACCAAGCTCGACTGGGAATTGGAGATCGCTTTCGTCGTCGGCAAACGCTCGCGGTACGTCGAATTGAAGGACGCGGCGTCCCACATCGCCGGCTACACCATCTGTAACGACGTGTCCGAGCGCGCCTTCCAGATGGAGCGCGGCGGGCAGTGGATGAAGGGCAAGTGCGCCGAGACGTTCGGTCCGGTCGGCCCGTGGCTGGTGACGTCGGACGAGGTCAAGGACGTCAACAATCTGCCGATGTCGCTCGAATTGAACGGCAAGACGATGCAGAAGGGCTCGACTGCGACGATGATCTTCAAGTGCGATTTCATTCTGCACTACGTGTCGCAATTCATGGTGCTGGAGCCCGGCGACATCGTCACGACAGGCACGCCTCCGGGCGTCGGTCTCGGCATGAAACCGACGCCGATGTTCCTCAAGGCTGGCGACGTGATGAAGCTCTCGATCGAGGGGCTTGGAGCCCAGCAGCAGAAGGTCGTGCCGTTCAAGCTGTGAAGTTTAGTGCAGGGGTGAAGTCGTGAGTTGGTGAGTGTGTGCGTTCGTGACGAACACAACCAGCTAATGTGATCTGCCGACCAGAAATCGCACTTCACGCAATCACGACTTCACTATTTGACGCATTCACCAATTCACGCATTCAACAATTCACGCCTCCTGGAGCCCCCATGGCCGACGCCGTCAAATACGAACCGCACAGCGACGGCATCGTCGTCGTCACGCTCAACGATCCCAAGACGCGCAACGCTCTGACCGACCCGCTGATCGACGGCATCGTCGAGGCATGCCGGCGCATCAACGCCGACACGAGCGTGCGCTGCATGATCCTGACCGGCGCCGGCGAGGGCTTTTCCTCCGGCGGCAACGTCAAGGAGATGCGCGACAAGAAGGGGCTGTTCGGCGGCCAGCCCGTCGACATGCGCCGCGCCTACCAGCACGGCATCCACAAGATCCCGAAGGCGCTCTACGACCTGGAAGTGCCCTCGATCTGCGCGGTCAATGGCGCGGCGATCGGTGCGGGTTGCGATACGACCCTGATGTGCGACATCCGCATCGCCGGCCGCAAGGCGCAGTTCGCGGAAAGCTTCCTGCGCGTCGGCCTCGTCTCCGGTGACGGCGGCGCCTGGTTCCTGCCCCGCGTCGTCGGCCTCTCGCGCGCCTATGAAATGACGCTCACCGGCGACGTCATCGACGCCGAGAAGGCCGAGAAGTGGGGCATCGTCTCCAAGGTCGTCGATGACGACAAGCTGATGGACGAGGCGATGGCGCTGGCGAAGAAGATCGCGGCGTTCCCGCCACACTCGATCCGCCTCAACAAGCGCTTGCTGCGCGAAAGCCAAGGTGTCTCGCTGCCCGTCGCGCTCGAAATGGCGTCCGCGATGCAGGCCCTGGTGCAATCGACCGAAGACCAGCAGGAGGCGGTTAACGCCATGTTGGATAAACGCAAGCCCGTCTTCAAAGGGAAGTGAAGTGCAGGCGTACATGGTGTCGTCGTGAATTGGTGAGTGCGTGAGTTCGTGACGCCCGATCCAGGCCTCTGCAACCTTGCTATCCGTCGTCACCATTCACGCATTCACTTCCTCACGACTTAACGAGTTCACCAACTCACGGCTTCACGGAACTTTCATGCCCGGCCCTCTCCACGGTATCCGCATCATCGATCTCACCGCCGTCGTGCTGGGTCCCGTCGCGACGGTGCACTTGGCCGACATGGGCGCCGACGTCATCAAGATCGAGAGCCCCGATGGCGACGTCATGCGTAACGCCGGCAACGCGCCGACGCCGGGCATGGGGCCGATTTATCTGGCGGTCAATCGCAACAAGCGCTCGGTCTGCCTGGATCTGAAGAAGCCCGAAGCCATCACCGCGTTGAAGCGGCTCGTGAAAAACGCGGACGTGTTCGTGCACAATTCGCGGCCCGCGGCGATGGACCGTCTTGGCCTCGGCTACGAGGACATCCGCAAGCTCAATGCAAAGATCATTTACGCCTACAGCCTCGGCTACAAGCGCACCGGTCCCTACGGCAACAAACCCGCTTACGACGACCTCGTACAGGGCGCGAGTGGTGCCGCGATGTTGCAATCGCGCGTCGATGGCGGTGAACCGCGCTTCATGCCGAGCCTGATCGTCGACAAGACCACGGGCCTCCATCTCGGCATGGCGATCCTCGCCGCACTCGTGCATCGCGAGCGTACCGGCGAGGGCCAGCAGGTCGAGGTGCCGATGCTCGAAACCATCACCGGCTTCTGGCTGATGGAGCACATGTTCAACGGCACCTATGTGCCACCGCGCGGCGACATGGGCTACAAGCGCGTGCTCTCCGCCGACCGCATCCCGTACCCCACGAAGGACGGCCACGTCTGCGCCATCGTCTACAATGAGAAGCATTGGCTGGCGTTCGTGAAGCGCATCGGCCGGCCGGAACTTCTGTCTGATCCGCGTTTTGCGACGCAGGCCCAGCGCTCGAACAATCAGGTGGAGCTGCAACGCCTGCTCGCGGAAGAGATGCCGAAAGCAACCACCGCCGAATGGCTGGCATTCTTCGATGAAGCCGACATCCCCGCCATGGGCGTCAACGATCTCGAGGATCTGGCTGACGATCCGCACCTCAAAGCCACGGGGTTTTTCACCGAGCGCGAGCACCCGACCGAGGGCCGCATTCGCACCACCGCGAGCCCGTTCGAATTCTCGGGTTCGCCCACCAGCTACTACCGCCACGCCCCCCAACTCGGTGCCGACGGACCGGAAGTCCTGCGCGAGGCCGGCTTCGACGCGTCGGAAATTGACGCCCTCGAAGGCTGCGGCGCCATGCGCGTAACCAGACGGAAGTGAGGGGAAGGTCGCAGTGAAGCGGCCGACGCTTAAATGCGATGCTCGTAACCCGCCGATGTCCGAGTGCGCCGGCCGAAGTCGTCGAACCTCACGGGAGTGCGCGCACTGATCAACAGTGAAGCTATGGCCCGTTCGCTCCGACCTACCCCCCGAACTTCCGACCCAAACTTATCCCCCATAACGCTCGTTCTGGCATTTTCAGCTAGCGTGCGCCTCGCACGTGTTCTGAACCGCTGGACCGCGCATGCGCATCGTCGATCTCACGTTGAAGGTTCTCGGAATCACCGAGGCGATGCGCCGCTGGCAGATCGTCGTCGCCGACGTCGACGACCGCCGCCGCGAGAAGATCGCGCGCTACGCCGAGGAGATAGCGGGCACCCTCGCCCGCGCATCGGAGGCTTTCGAGCGCCTCGACCGTGACCCAACCGACAAAGCCGCGACGCGACTTGCCATTCGGGAACTCGGCCGCCTCTCCGGTTATATCGAGACCATCGTCGCGACATTCACCGACCGTGTCGACGGGCGGCGCATCGCCGGCGTCAAGCGCCGCCTGGAAGGCCTGGCCGAAACCGCGTGCATCGCTGAAACCGTGCGCGGCGCCGATGCAGGCCGGATCGAACGACTCGCCGCCGCCGAAGGTTATTTCCGCGCGCTGGCCGACAGTCTGCGAGCCTGATAGCTGAGGCGCACATTGCGCGTTAAGATCGACGCTCGAATACAACCAGCGCACGGCATGTAATCTTGCGCAGGCCCGATCGAGGAGAACGATGACGATGTCGACACTTCCCGAATACGAGATCTACGCCATTCGCTACGCCAAACAGGCGCTGCGTTCCGAGGGTCACATGTTCCTTGGCGGCGATCACACCAAGATGATCCCGGGCCTGGACTTCTTCACTTACGCATTGAAGGGCAACGGCCGCACCTGGATCATCGACACCGGCATGACCGCGCGGCAATCGGAGCGCATGGGCCGCAAGTACGACTTCGTCTGCCGCCCGTCGGAAGCACTGGCGAAAATCGGCATTACAGCGGCCACCGAGCCGGACGTGATCCTGACGCACGCGCACTTCGATCACGTCGGTACGTTGGAGGATTACCCGAACGCGCGGTTTCATATTCAGGACGAGGAGATGATCCACGTCACCGGGCGCGACATGACGCACCCACCGTTCCGCGCCGCCTATCACGCCGAGGACGTGAAGCAGCTGATCGATCTCGTCTATGCCGGTCGGATGCAGTTCCACAAAGGCGACGTGACGTTGGCGCCCGGCATCGAGTTCCTGCTGATCGGCGGACATGCGCGCGGCCAGGCGATCCTGCGCGTCCACACCGCGCGTGGCTGGGTGATCCTGGCCTCCGATGCAGTGCACGTCTTCGAGGAGGTCGATCAGGAGCGCCCGTTCGCAATCTTCTATGATCTGCCGGGGATGCTTGAAGGGTACCGCCGGATCAATCGCCTGGCGGCGGAAGGCGCGTCGAAGGGAACAGCACCGCGCGACCTGATCATCCCGGGCCACGATCAGCGCATCACCAAGGCGTATCCCGCAGCGGCACCCGGCCTCGAAGACCAGATCCTGCGCCTCGACAAGAAACCGGGTTGGTGAGGACGGGAACTGCACCAGCCCCGCTCCGGCCACACCTTCGCGCCATCTTGTCCATGCCATCGGCGTCCGTCTCGGGCTAGACTGGCAACTTGCGATGCGACACGGGGGGTCTTATCGACGATGCCGGACAACGACAACAACAACAAGCGGAACGCACTCGACTATCATGAGGCCGATCCGCCCGGCAAAATTGCGATCCAGGCCACCAAGCCTCTGGCCAACCAAGCAGATCTGGCGATGGCCTACAGTCCCGGCGTTGCTTACGCCTGCGAGGCGATCGCCGCCGACCCGGCCGCTGCAACGCGATATACCGCGCGCGGTAATCTCGTGGGTGTGATCACTAACGGTACCGCTGTGCTCGGCCTCGGCGACATCGGCCCACTCGCGTCGAAACCCGTGATGGAAGGCAAGGCGGTCCTGTTCAAGAAGTTCGCCGGCATCGACGTTTACGACATCGAGGTGGACGAAAAGGGCGTCGATGCGTTTGTCGAGGCCGTGGCGCGGCTCGAGCCGACGTTCGGCGGCATCAACCTCGAGGACATCAAAGCACCCGAGTGCTTCGAGATCGAGCGGCGTCTGCAGGCCCGCATGAAGATCCCCGTATTTCACGACGATCAGCACGGCACGGCGATCGTCGTCGCCGCCGGCATCCTCAATGGCCTGAAAGTCGTCGGCAAGTCGTTGGGTGACGTGAAGATCGTGACGTCGGGCGCAGGAGCGGCCGCTCTCGCTTGCCTCAACCTGCTCGTCAGTCTCGGGGTGAAGCCGAAGAACGTCTGGATCACCGACATCAAAGGTGTCGTCTATCGCGGCCGCAACGAGTTGATGAACCCGTATATGGAGCCCTACGTCCAAGACACCAGGGCGCGCACGCTTGCCGAGGTGATGCCCGGCGCCGACATCTTCCTGGGCTTGTCCGCCGGCCGCATCGTCAATCAGGCGATGGTCAAATCCATGGCGCCGCGTCCGCTGGTGTTCGCGCTCGCCAATCCGACGCCGGAGATCCTGCCGGAGGACGTGAAGGCGGTGCGCCCCGACGCCATCATCGCCTCCGGCCGCACCGACTATCCGAACCAGATCAACAACGTGCTCTGCTTCCCCTTCATCTTTCGCGGCGCGCTCGACGTCGGTGCAACCACGATCAACGAGGCGATGAAGCATGCGGCCGTCACCGCGCTCGCCGGTATCGCCGAAAGCGAGGCGTCCGACATCGTGCTCGCGGCCTATGACGCGGACACCTTCGTGTTCGGCGCGGACTACATTCTACCGAAACCGTTCGATCCCCGCCTGATCCTCGAGATCGCACCGGCCGTCGCCAAGGCCGCCATGGAGAGTGGTGTCGCCACCCGACCAATCACAAACTTCGATGCCTACCGGGAAAAGCTCACGGGCTTCGTCTACCAGTCCGGCTTCGTCATGCGACCGATGTTCGACGCCGCCAAGCGCGCGCATGCGGCCAAGCCGAAGCGCCTCGTCTTTGCCGAGGGCGACCATCCCTACGTCCTCCAATGCGCCCAGCAGGTTGTGTCCGAGAAGATCGCGCGTCCGATCCTGGTCGGCCGCCGCGATGCGATCACACGCACGATGACGCATCTGGGATTGCGCATGCGCCCGGAGCAGGATTTCGACATCTTCGACACCGAGGCCGATCCACGGCTCAACGATATGGCCGACGAATATCACCGCCTCGTCGAGCGGCGCGGCGTCTCGCCGTCGCATGCCCGTCGCGTCGTGCGCAATGGCTCCACCGTTATCGCCGGCCTGCTGCTGCGCCGTGGCGATGCCGATGCCATGATCTGCGGCGCCGTTGGCCGTTATCTGACGCACTTGCGCCATGTCACCGAAGTTGTCGGCAAAGATCCGAGCGTGCGTGGTTTCGCGGCACTGTCGGCGATGATCCTGCCAACCGGACCGCTGTTCATCGCCGACACCTATGTCTCCTACGATCCGGACGCCGAACGGTTGGCTGAGATCGCTCTGCTTGCAGCGGAGGAGGTGCGCCGCTTCGGCATCGAGCCGAAGGTGGCGTTGCTTTCGCACTCGAATTTCGGCAACGAGAACACGCCGTCGGCCATCAAGATGCGCGAGGTGCTGGCGACGCTCAACGTCTGGCAGCCGGAACTCGAGGTCGACGGCGAAATGCATGCCGACTCCGCGCTCTCCGCCTTCATTCGCGAGGAGATCTTTCCTCATTCTCGGCTCAAGGGATCGGCAAACCTGCTCATCGCACCAGGCCTCGATGCGGCCAATATCGCCTTCAACCTGCTGAAGGTGGTTTCAGGCAGCGTCGCGATCGGCCCGATCCTCCTCGGGGCGGCCAAGCCGGTGCACATCGTCACCCCGTCCGTAACGGTGCGGGGGCTCCTGAACATGGCGGCGATCGCCATCGTCGATGCCAGCCGGCAGACGGCCGTAAACGGCGCTTAGCGCAGATTGGAAGCAATTGTATCGATGTTTGAGATAATTTTCTGAGGTTTACGCAGATTCACCAATGCATATCGCCGCAAATTGCGACATATACCGACGAGCCCGGCAGCTTCCTTGCCTTGGCCAGCGGTGGAACCCAAAATGTCTGCAACGATCATGGAGACACAACTCCTGGGCCTGCTGCGCGCCGACCCGGACCTTGCCGCGCGGGGGTGCACTGCCGAGCCGCTGACGGTCGGAGGGCTGGCGGTCCTGCGCGCAGGTCATCACCGCGGCATCTGGGCGTGGGAGATCAACCGGTTCACATTCACGCCGGGCGGCTACAGCGCGCCGAACTTCGACGTTGAAACCGCCGTCGAAGCCCTGCTGCACACCCGCAATGTCGTTTGTCCCGGGCGTTAGGCGGCAAGGTGTCGGGCGCCAATAGGCGGATTGCCCTCGCCGCCGTATTGCGCCGACTTGAGCGCCGTGTCGATGCGATACGCCCCTGAAGGAGTGCCTGTTGCACCCTACATTTCGCTCCCCTCGTAAGAATGTCGCTATCGGCGGGCGTGAACTCGGCGTGTTTGCAACCCATTCATGTCCTGCGGGTCGGCCGCGAGGCCGGTGGTGAACTCAAAGCTTCTTCCCCGCGGTCCAGCCGCCGTCGACCAGCAGCGTCGTTCCGGTAACAAAGCTCGCGTCGTCCGAGGCCAGGAACAATATCGCCCGCGCGATCTCACGCGGCTCACCGGTCCGCCCGAGACCCGAGTGGATCTCGCGCAGGCGTTGCGCCATCTCCGGGTCCTGGAAATAGCGCTCGGTCAGCGGTGTCCGCGTCACGCCCGGCCCGACTGCGGTGACACGGATGCCTTTCTCACCGAGTTCCATCGCCATTTCCTTGGTGAGACCGACGACGGCATGCTTCGACGCCGTATACGCCGGCCGCCCGGGTGCCGCGACGACGCCGAGCGTCGACGCCAGATTGACGATCGCGGCGGGAGTGCCGGCCTTGACCACGGCGCGCGCGAACGCCTGCGAGACCAGGAACAACCCGGTGACGTTGACGTCCATCACCTTGGTGAACTGCTCGTGCGTGATCTCGAGCAAGGGCGAGATCTCGCGGATGCCGGCGCTGTTGACGAGCACGTCGAGGCGGCCAAGGCGCCGCTGCACCGCATCCATGAAGGCTGTCACGCCGTCGGGCTTCGTCACGTCCACCGCGAATGGGTAGGCGCGACCGCCTGATTTTGTGATCTCGGCCACAGTATGCTCGGCCATCTTGAGATCGAGGTCGCCAACCGCAACCACTGCGCCTTCGCTCGCGAACTCGAACGCTGTCTGTCGGCCGATACCGCTGCCGGCCCCCGTGATGACGACGCCCTTATCCTTGAAGCGCATGCTGCTCTCCTCTCGTTTGGCTGGTTGTTTCGGCCGAGAGTGCACGGCGCGAAAGCCGCCCGCAAGATGCGGAAGCTCTCGACAGACGCGAAAGCTCAATGCGCGCGGGCTATGCAGAACCCGACGACGTCCGACAGTGCCGTCTTCGGCACGCTGTCGGGGAAGATCGCCAGCGCATCGCGGGCCAAGGCGCCGTAGCTGCGCGCCCGTTCCAGCGTCGCCTCGATCGACTTGTGCTTCTTGATCAGTGCGATCGCCTGGACGAGGTTCCCGTCGGACGTTTGACCGCCGACGAGGGCATCGCGCCAGAACGTGCGTTCACTGTCTGAGCCGCGGCGATAAGCCAGGATCACCGGCAACGTGATCTTGCCCTCGCGGAAATCGTCACCGACCGCTTTGCCGAGCTGCTTGCTGTCGCCGGCGTAGTCGAGTGCGTCGTCGACGAGTTGGAACGCAATACCGAGATTTCGGCCGTACGACCTGAGCGCGTTCTGCTCCTCGGCTGGCCGTCCTGCGAGGGCAGGGCCGACCTCCGCTGCGGCCAGGAACAGTGCCGCCGTCTTGGCGTTGATGATCGCCAGATACTCGTCTTCGGTGGTGGCTACGTTCTTTGCGGCGGCCAGCTGCATCACCTCGCCCTCGGCGATCACGGCGGCCGCATTCGAAAGGATTTTCAGTGCCGGCAGCGAGCCGACATCGACCATCATGCGGAAGGCCTGGCCGAGCAGGAAGTCGCCGACCAGCACACTTGCCTGGTTGCCCCAGAGCATACGCGCCGCCTTCCGGCCACGCCGCGTGTCGCTGTCGTCGACGACGTCGTCGTGGAGCAACGTTGCGGTGTGCATGAACTCGACGGCGGCGGCGAGGCGCACGTGGCCATCGCCTTTGCAGCCCGCGAGCTTGGCCGACGCAATCGTCAGCATCGGGCGCAGGCGTTTGCCGCCTGAATCGATCAGGTGGTGCGCGAGCTTCGGGATCAGCTCGACGTCTGACACGGCCTTGTCGAGGATGATACGATTGACGACACCCATATCCGCCGTCACCAGATCCAGGATGGGCTTCAGCCCAGCCAGTGGATCGCGCGCTTCATCCAATGGAACGACGACACCCAAAGCTCGGTTTCCTCACGTGAATTGTGGTCAAGCTAGGTATACTGCGAACGAAGTATACTCAAGTCCCGGTCGGGGCGTGCCAGAGTCGAATTGACGCAACCCCGCAACCGGAGATGGTGACTGGAAACGAGGCACTGCCATGCGTGAAATCCTGCGGACCAACGATCCCGTGCTGTTGAGCTTCCTCGAATCCTTGTTCCACGAGGCTGATGTTCGCTTCCTGGTGGCCGATGTGCACATGAGCATCGTTGAAGGCTCCATCGGCGCTTTTCCGAGGCGTTTCATGGTGTTGGACGATGACGTGGCGACGGCCCGGCAACTCATTGCAGACGCCGGACTAGCCCACGAACTGGTGCCTGAAGGCCGAGCGGCGATCCCCCCTGCGGGGCTTGGTGTTACCGATCCCGATCCGCCACCGGAGGACGGCCGCTAATGTCTATTGCCGAGCCCGACCTCACCGACGACGCCTTCCTCGGCGATGCCCTGCGCATCCTGCAACCGCGCGACGCTTACCGTGCGGGCCTGGACGCCGTATTGCTGGCGTCCGCGATTCCCGCAGGGGACGGCCTTTGCCAGGTCCTCGATGCTGGGGCGGGTGTCGGCGTCGTCGGCCTGTGCGTTGCACGCCGCTGCACTGATGCACAGGTCACATTGGTCGAGATCGCACCGGAGCTGGCAGCACTCGCCCGCCGCAACATCGAACGAAACCAGCTGGTTGCCCGGGTGACTGTCGTCGAGGCGGACGTCGGTGCTGGTGGCGCTGGCTTCAACGGCAATGGTTTGGCATCCTGCAGCTTTGATCATGTGGCCGCGAACCCGCCCTACTACGTCGACAAGCATTCGAGTTCGTCGCCCTCGCCCCTCAAGGCGCGGGCACACGGCATGGGCGAGGGCGCGCTCGACGCCTGGCTTCGATTCCTCGCCACCGCTGTCAAACCCGGCGGGACAGCCACGGTTGTTCATCGTGCTGCGGCACTGCCGGAGCTGATTGCGGTGCTGACACCGCGTTTCGGCGCCCTCAAGATGCTGCCGATCCACCCCAGGCAGGGAGCGCCGGCCAATCGCATCATCGTGCAGGGCATCAAGGGCAGCCGCGCGCCGCTGACGATCCTGCCGGGGCTGATCCTGCACGGCGAGGGGCAAGGCTTCCGGCCCGAGATCGACGCCATTCTGCGCCACCGCGCGCCGCTCATCCTTTAGGTGGCCCCAGGCGAGGTTGAATTTGCGCGCGGCCATTGCCGCAGTGGGGGCGCGGTGCTTATTTACCGCTTGAAGCCCGGCCGCTGCAAACGCACGCGGCCCGTAACCATTTGGATCTGCATCGATGGGATTTTTC
>JANLQP010000223.1:0-40271 GCA_031367895.1 Hyphomicrobiales bacterium | reverse complement strand
CGTGCCGCGCGGTTCGGCCCAGGCCGGACAACGCGGCCGTCGCCGCAGTTTCACGCCCAGCCAAGCTCTTTCACGGCCCAGCCCGAGTGCCAAATCTTGGTCATGTGCCGGATCTTGTCGCCTTCGAATTCCATGACATAGACGTAGTCTGTATTTGTTGTTTTTCCGGTCGGTGGGATCGGGCCGCCATCGCCCGTATGCGTGCCGGTGAATACGGCGTACGCGCAAACACTGTTGCGTTCCTGGTCGGTGGCAAATGAACGCAAAGCATATCGACCATCGGGCAATGGGCCGAGGATTGCCTTCATCCAGTTGGCATAGCCTTCGAGTGTTTTGATGTCGGCCAGCGGCTCGGCTTGCGCTGCAAATGTTGCGCTTGGCACACAGTAGGCTTTGCAGGCATCCCAGCCCTTGCCTGCCTCGCAAGCTTCGAAAAAGCCCTTTGCGACATTCGTAATTGACGCCACGACAATCCTCCACGCTTTCAATGAAACACATCGGCCAATGAAACTCATCGGCCAATGAAACTCATCGGCAAGTGCGCTTGCCTCGCGACCCGATCATAAATCAGACAAAGGCTGCACACCAACCAAAAATGAGGCACAAGGGCCTCGGGGCGGGATGGCCGCGAGGTTGCGGGGATGGTGTCGCTCACTCTGTCCAATGCACTGGCGCCCGCGAGCAACCCGCATGCGCGAGCACCTCGACGTTTCCCCACATCCAGGCGTAAGCTACGTCGCAATGGAGCAACCGGGGAGCGCACGATGAGCGGAGAAAATTGCCTTGAAGGCCTGAAGATCCTCGATCTCACGCAGTTCGAGGCGGGGCCGTCCTGCACCGAGGCGCTGGGCTGGATGGGCGCCGACGTGGTGAAAGTGGAGAACCCCGGCTCCGGCGATCCCGGCCGCTCGATCGGGCGCACGGTGCCGGACAAGGACGGCAATTACTTCCTGCAATACAACTCTGCCAAGCGGTCGATCGCAGTCAACTTGAAGGACCCGAAGGGCGTCGAACTGGTCAAGAATCTCGCCCGCCACGCCGATGTGATGATCGAGAATTTCGCACCGGGCGCCATCGAGCGGTTGGGCGTCGGCTACGAGGCCATAAAGGCCGTCAACCCGGGCATCATCTATTGCCAGATCAAGGGGTTCGGCGCCGGCAGCCCGATGGAAAAAGGCTTGGCGTTCGACATGATTGCGCAGGCGTGCGGCGGCCTCATGTCGCTCACCGGCGAGGAGGACGGGCCACCGTGCAAGCCGGGCGCGACCCTTGGGGACACCGGCACCGGCATGATCATGGCGGTCTCGATCCTCGGCGCATATGTGCGGCGGCTGCGTACCGGGCAAGGTGAGCATCTGCAGGTGGCGATGCAGGACTCGATCATGCACTACATCCGCAATGCTTTCGCCTACATGGAACGGACCGACATGCAGCCGGCGCCGCGTGCGGGCTCGAAGACGGTTGGTGGCGGCAATCCTCCGATCGGCGTTTATCCGACGAAGGGCGGTGGTCCGAACGACTACGTCTACATCTTCACGAGCCCAGCCAATCCGGAACACTGGACGCGGCTCTTGAAGGTGATGGGCCGCGAGGAACTGATCGGCGACAAGCGCTTCGAGACGCCGGCGGCGCGCACGGAACACCGCAAGGAGGTGGACGAGATCGTCACCACGTGGACCCGCCAGCACGACAAGCACACGGCTGCCCGCCTCGTCAGCGGCGCGACGATCCCCGCCGGCCCGGTGCTCGACACGCGTGAACTCGCCGACGATAAGACCTTCGAGACTCGCAAGATCCGCCAGACCATGCGGCATCCGGCGGTCGGCGATTACGTGATGAGCGGCTGGCCGGTGCGCTTCGGCGGTGAGCCGCCCGCTGTAAAGCCGGCGCCGTTGCTTGGCCAGCATAGTGGCAACGTGCTCGGTGATTGGCTGAAGATGGACAAGGACGCCATAGGCGCGCTTAAGGCGGCGAAGGTGATCACGGAAAGCGGCGGCTGAGGCACGTGGGCGATGCCGGGCTGCAGTCGGCAGCTTGGTCCGTCGCCCGCTACTTCTTCGGTACGGGTTTCGCTGTCGCCTCGCCGCCAAAGCCCGAGAACACCATGTCGGGCGACGACGTGTTGTGCCGCGATATCGCGGCGCGGCCAGCCCACACATCTGTCGCGTTGGCGCGCTTGAAGGACATGATCGGCTCTTCGCGCCAGCCCTTGGCGCCCTTTTCGCGGACGGCGATGCGCGCGACGTCGTTATTGAACTCGGTGATGTACATGGACCGCAGCGCCGCGAACGGGCGGCCGGTGACGGCCTGATCTAACGTCACGTCGATCGCATGGCGGTTCTGGTCGACCTTCGCGAGTTTCAAGGTGGCGGTGCCGCCGCGTTCGAACGTCAGCGTGAACGTGCGCGCGGCCGGGTCGAACGCGACCTCCCTGATCCTGACGATCGGCCGGCCGTCGATCTCGACGGGGCCGACCAGGAACGAGGAGCCGAACGCGGTCGGTGCCTGGCCAGCGGGGGCCATGGGGCGCAGCCGCCAATAGCCGTCCTGCGGGTAGAGAACCAGTACCTCCTCGCCGCCCATGGGCCGGATCATCCAGAGCTGAATGAGATGCAGGCCCGTCGTCACTTGATCGCCGATGCGAACGGTGGCGGTGGCCGGCCGCCAATAGCTCGGCATCGTCCAGCCGACCAACCAGAAGTCCGGGATCTCGTAAAGCGTACGCCGCGTCGGCGCCTTCACAGCCGTGGTGTGCACGGGGTCGCCGGACATGTCGCAGGCGGTCCAGTCGGCCTCGAAGCTATCGCGTGTGACGCTCGTGATGTAGGCGGGGTGCGCGGCCTCGACGCGGAACTGGCGAACCGCGGGGGAGGTGAAAGTCAGCGTGACGTTGTCTTTCTCGGCGCAAAGTACGGGCTCGGAGGCGCCGGCAACGTCGACAGCTAGTCCGTCGGGTGAGGCGGCGCGGCTGGGTGCCAAAGTCGTTGCGGTCGACAGCAGCGCAAACGCGAGTGTGGCAACTGAACGCAGGCGAGATTGGGGTCGGGGCAAGGAACGCATACTCCGGCGGGTGTAAACACCCCGAATTTCTAGCCGTATTCTGCCTATCGGCCAATGTGGCGCTTCAACAAGGCAAACGTGAACGGCCCGGCGGAGATAAATGCTCCGCCGGGCTCGTTCCACGAGTGGCCGGCATGATCAGGGCGAGTTGCGGCTGCGGTTTGCCACCGGACCCCAATCCCCGGTTCCAAAACGCCGGCAATTGGGACTAGAGTGCGCCGCCGGCCGATGGCCGAACGCATTCAACCCAAGGCCTAAGGAGCCGCGCCCATGTCCGCGAAGACACCCCGCATGCCGCTCATTCCCGACGACAAGATGACGGACGCGCAGAAAATGGTCGTCGCCGACATCGTCGCCGGGCCGCGCAAACATCTCGTTGGGCCGTTCATTCCGCTGATGCGCAGTCCCGAGTTCATGAGCCGCCTGCAGAAGACCGGCGAATATTTGCGCTACAATAGCGCCTTCGAGCCGCGGCTGTCGGAGATGGCGATCCTGATCACGGCGCGGCTGTGGTCGCAGAATTTCGAGTGGCACGCGCACCGCTCGATCGCGGAGAAGGCCGGACTGAAGGTCGCGATCATCGAGGCGATCGCGGAAGCCCGCCGGCCGGCTGAGATGGCCACCGACGAGGCCGTGATCTGGGATTTCCTCGACGAACTCTCACGCACGCGCTCGGTGTCGGAGCCAACCTACCAGCGCGCGCAGAAAGCGTTCGGTGAGCGCGGCGTCATCGATCTGTGCGGCATTCACGGCTACTACAGCCTGCTCGCGATCGTGCTCAACGTCTCCCAGGCGCCGCTGCCGGACGGCGCCAAGCCGGGGTTGCTGCCGATGCCGTGAGTGGGGCGGGGGCGTCCCTTCTCACCGGATTCGTTGGTGAGAAGGGCGGGTCGCTGCTAGCAGCGGGCAGGGCTACCTTGATCTCGGCACGACGATTTTCAGCGGTTGAGACGTTGATCACGCCCATATTGGCCTGCCATCAAAATCGGGCTCCGCCAGGTAAGGAACGGTTCCCCGATCCGTGACCTTGTGCCAAGCGGAGACCAACTGGCACTTGGCCCACAGCCTCTCATCCGAAATCGCAATCTCTTCTAAAACTAGCTGCACCCCACAACGAACGCTGCATTGCAGCGAGCTTTCATCGATCAAGGTCAACGGAGTACATGGAAACTCACGCCGCCTCGCGGCGTTGCAGGCGCTGGGCGCCGAGCGGCGCGAATAGCGCCGAGATGTCGGCCTCCGAGAGATCGAGCGGCGTCTTCGAGCCACCCGCGAACAGGGCTTCGGCCAAAGCGGCCTTGCGCGCCTTCAACAGCTCGATCGCCTCCTCGATGCCTTCCTCGACAATCAGCTTGTGCACGAACACGGGCTTGTCCTGGCCGATGCGGTAAGCGCGGTCGGTCGCCTGGTTCTCGACCGCCGGATTCCACCAGGGATCGTAGTGGATCACGGTGTCGGCGGCCGTCAGATTGAGGCCGGTGCCGCCGGCCTTCAGGCTCAGCAGGAACAGCGGCACCTTGCCCGCCTGGAATTCGCGCACCGGCGTCGCGCGGTCGGTGGTGCTGCCCGTGATCTCGACGAACGGGATCTTCAGCGCGTCCAACTCCACCTTGATCAGGTCGAGCATGCTGGTGAACTGCGAGAACAGCAGGATGCGGCGGCCTTCGCCGACCAGTTCCGGCACCATCTCCATCAGACGTTCGAGCTTGGCCGAACCTTTGACCTTCCGCGCCTGCGGCATCTTCAGGAGCCGCGGATCGCAGCAGATCTGGCGCAGCTTCAGAAGCGCATCGAGGAAGATGATGTGGCTCTTGGCGATGCCCTTCTTGGCGATCTCGTCGCGCACCTTGGCGTGCATCAGCGCACGCACGGTTTCGTACAGATCGCGCTGGCTGCCTTCGAGGCGGATGCGCTCGACGATCTCGGTCTTCGGCGGCAGTTCGGTTGCAACCTCCGCCTTGGTCCGACGCAGCATGAAGGGCCGCAGGCGCCGCGACAGGAACGATTGTGCCGCCATGTCGCCGTGCTTTTCGATCGGCGTGCGGAAGGTGCGCCGGAACGTCGTCTCGTCACCGAGCAGGCCCGGCGCGAGGAACTGAAACAGCGACCAGACCTCGCCGAGATTATTCTCCAGCGGCGTGCCGGTGAGCGCGAGACGGTGCCGCGCATTGATGCGGTGGGCGATACCCGAAATGGTGGCCCTCGGGTTCTTGATCGCCTGCGCTTCGTCGAGAATGGCGATGTGGAATTCCTGCTTGAGCAGCACCTCGTGGTCGCGGGCGAGCAGCGGATAGGTGGTGAGCACGAGGTCGTGCTGCGCGATCTGGCCGAATTGCGCCCGCCGTTCGAGCCCGCGCAAGGCGAGCACGCTGAGGTTCGGCGCGAATTTCTCCACCTCGGCCTGCCAGTTCGGCAGCACGCTCGTCGGTGAGATGATCAGCGCCGGTTTGTCGAGGCGGCCGGCGGCTTTCTCGCCGGCGAGGAATGCCAGCGCCTGCACGGTCTTGCCGAGGCCCATGTCGTCGGCAAGCACACCGCCAAAGCCGGCCTCTCTCAAGAACTGCAGCCAGCCGAGGCCCTCCGATTGATAGGCGCGCAAGCTCGCCTTGAATGAACGCGGCGGCGTCACCGGCTGCAACTTGACGCCACCCCTGAGCTTCTGGCCAAGCTCGAGCAGCCGCTCTGTATTGGCCGCCCACGCCACCTCGGTGCCGGCACCTTCCCGGAATCGCGCGAGCGCACCCGCCTCGGCGCGATGCAGCTTGATCGTGCCGTCTTCGCCGATGTTGTGCTGGCGCGGGCCGATCAGTTCCAGCAACGATCGCAGTAGTGGCGCCAGCCGGTCGCCGGGCAGCGGCAGCAGCCGCCCGTCGGGCAGGGAATGATAGAGCTGCAACTTGGCGCAGAGACGCTCGAATGTTGCGCGCGCCTCGGGCGTGTCGGCGTTCGACGTCGCGAATTCGAGCAAATCCGCCGGCAACCCCGCCAGCATCGAGGCCAGCTGCGGCACGAGATTGATGCGATGGCCTTCGAACTCGATGCCGAGCTCGAACGAGAACCAGTCGATACCGGAAGCTTCGCCGACGTCGGCCCACCACGCCGTCGCGCCCTCGGCAATCTGATAGGGATAGTCGCCACTGTAGGCGACCTGCCAGCCGTCCTGCATCAGTGACGGAAGAGCTTCCGCCGAGAACGCGATGAAGCGGCTGGGGTCATCGAAATTCGCCATGAAATCGTGGACCGAAGCGTTGCCTGCCGGCGCCAGGAACAGGCACGGGCCGCCCTTGTCTGCGATCTCGATCGGCAGGCCATTTGTGGCCTTGAGGCCGAACTGTTGCAGCCGCTGCATGGCGTCGACTTCGAACCGGTGGTCGCGCGGCGTCAGGATCAGCTTCGGGCCGTCCAGGCGCTCGAGCGTGTCGAGCTTGGCGTGGATCGGGACGATCTCGCCGGCATAGTCGAAGGCAAGGCGGGCGACCGGCAGCTTGAACGCCGATTGGTAGCGCGCGTTCGCCACATACCAGGCGAGGTTCTGGCGAACCTTCGCGTCGGCCATGAACAATTCCAGGCGCGGGATCGGCGTCACCCGGCGGGTCTCGACGTTGTCGGGGGCCTCCGGCAGCGGAAGCAACGTCAGTGCAGTGTTGCACGCCGGCGCTTGTCCTGCCGGCGGCACATCGGTCGGCACAGCCTCGTCTGCTGGTCGCGACGATATGGCGAGACGCTCGCGCAGCATCGCCTTGACGACGGCGGCCTCGGAGGCCGCGATAACGGGCGCCTTGGCGATCTCGAGAGCGAGGCTCGGCGGGAGATCACAGGTAATCTGGCCCGCGAGGCCTTGGCCCCAACCGACGTAGTAAGGTGGACTGAGAGGGAGTACGAGATCGAAGCCCGACTCGGCCTTGCCGTTGCGCTCAGTCGCCTCTGGATGCTCACCCGCTTCCGGCATGAACACCAGCTGCTGCGCGTCCTGTCCGGATTTGATCCATTGCGGCGTCGCGCGACGTGCCGGACCTGGACTGAGCGCTGGACCCTGCGCGGTGCCGAAGCGGAGCTGACCTGAGCGCAGCAGCTGATCGAGAAGCCGCGCACTCGCCATCCCAGGTTCCAGTGTCACGTCCTCTTGCTGATGCGACCCGTTGGAGCGGGCGAGCCAGTGCAGGTCACGCAACACCGCCTCGTCGTCCTCGGTGAAGAACCGTGGCCGCTGCTCACGGCCGCGCAGCATGTTGTCGAGCGCGAAATACCGCTGGTCGGTGAGGCTGCCATCCTTGCGGACGCGCATGGTAACGGCTCGGATGCGCACCGGCGCCGCCGTCTTGACGGCATAGGACGGCAGCTCGTGGTTGAGCACGAACAGCAACACGCGCTGGTTGGCGCTTTGTTGCGGCGCCGTCTCGGGCGGCGGGTTCGCGAGCGCGCTCAGCCTGTCGAGCCAGCTGGCGACGGGCTGAGAGAGGGCTGGCCGGAATGCGGGCGTTGCGGGTGGCGGTGGATTGGCCGCGGGCAATGTCGAACCCTGTGCAAGCACCGTTTCGCGCGGGCTTGGCTGCAAATCCCACGCGCTGCCGCCACTGGCGACGTACTCGAGAAGCACGGCTGCGACATGCTTGCAATTGCGCGACATCGGGCAGGAACAATGACCGTTGATGGTGACCGTGTCGCCGCGTTGACCGAAACTGATGATCTGACTGTAGGGCTTGCGACGTGAGCCTTGCACGCTACCCGAGACGATTGCGCCATCATCGGCCACCAGGGTCTTGCGGATTGCACCGCTGCGCCGCACAGCGTGGCCGAGATCGACGGTGTCGCGGCCGAGTTCGCGCAGCAGGTCCGCCTGATTGATGCTCAGCAGCATGGGTTCGCTCCGGGGAAATCCGATTTTGACAGCGTGTTCGCCGCCTGCGGGAATCATCAACTAAAACGATTGTACGGGAGCGGGCCGTCTGCAACCGTGCTCGGCAACTTGCTAACGGTTTCGTGCTCGCCCTGGCGACGCCTCAAATCTCTATCCGCACGCACTGCAATCTGATCTGATCGTGCCACATCAGACTGCGCGCGGGATCAGTGGCGCTCGCTGAGCGAAGCAAAGGGGGACGCGTGACCGAACTGTTCGGTGTGCCACTCGACTGGCGGCTGGCGATGGTGACCGCATCCGTGGTGCTCGGCGGCTTCTTGCGCGGCTTCGTCGGTTTCGGCGGCGCGCTCGTCTCGGTACCCGTGCTGAGTCTGGCGTTCGGCCCGCACATGGCGCTGGCGGTGTCGAGCGTCATGAGCCTGCCGTCGACCTTTCAGCTGCTACCGGACGCGATCCGCCACGCCGAGCGCCCTGTGGTCGTACCGATGGGCATCGCGGTGCTGCTGACGGCGCCGATCGGCATGTGGATTCACATGTCCGTGAGCCAAGGACTGATGAAGATCGTCATCTCGGGGCTCGTGGTGGCAATGACGCTGATGCTGGCGAGCGGCTGGAAGTTCAAGGGCGCAATCGGCAAGCCGGCATTGGTGGCAGCTGGCATTGCGGGCGGGCTGATCCAGGGCTCGGCTGGCATCGGGGGGCCGCCGGTCGTGGCCATTGCCCTGTCGCGGCCTGGTGGCGCCGTATCGCAACGCGGCACGGTGCTGGGTGTCATGACGTCGATCGGGGTTGCGTCGCTGCTGCCGCTCGCCTGGTACGGGCTCTTTACGCGGGCCTCGGTCGTGCTCGGCGCGTTGCTGTTGCCGGTTTACATGGTGTCGGTCGCCTTCGGCAGCCGCTACTTCGCCCTCGGCGGCCACGCGCACTATCGCCGCGCAGCCTTGGCGACGCTGCTGGCAGTCGGCTTGACCACGATGGTGGTTGCCGTGCGCGGGTATGTGGCGGGGTGAGCAGATGCGCCTCAAACGATTTTCTGCCCTGTCTTCTTCCAGTCGGCGAGGAACGCTTCCAGTCCCTTGTCCGTCAGCGGGTGCTTGACCAGCGTCTTCAGGATCGCCGGCGGCACGGTCACGACGTCGGCGCCGATCAGGGCTGCATCCTTGACGTGGTTCGCGGTGCGGATCGAGGCGGCCAGGATCTCGGTGCGCAGATCCGGGTAATTGTCGTAAATGGTGCGGATTTCGCGGATCAGGTCCATGCCGTCGAGACCGATATCGTCGAGGCGGCCGATGAACGGCGAGACGAAGGTGGCGCCCGCCTTGGCTGCCAGCAGCGCCTGATTGGCCGAGAAGCACAGCGTGACGTTGACCATCGTGCCTTCGCCGGTCAATGTCCGGCAGGCCTTCAGGCCATCCCAGGTCAGCGGCACCTTCACGGTGACGTTCTTCGCGATTCTGGCCAGCACGCGGCCCTCGCTGAGCATGCCCTCGGCGTCGGTGGCGGCGACTTCGGCTGAGACGGGGCCCGGCACCAGGGCGCAGATCTCGGCGATGATGGTCTTGAAGTCGCGGTTGGCCTTGGCGATCAGCGACGGGTTGGTCGTCACGCCATCGAGGAGTCCGAGGCTCGCCAACTCGCGGATTTCGGCCACATCGGCCGTGTCGACGAAGAATTTCATGGGGGTATCGGGCCTTTGTGCCATCGGCGCGCCCGAAGCCGGAGCTTAGAGTCGGCCAGTTCAGTCGAATCACTCGACTTTTATTCGGAAGGTGGACGCTTTGGAAGGGCTGCTCGATCTCGGAGACCTCGGCAACAAGGGCGCGGCCCCCCGCGTACCCGTGCTGCTGCCGGTCGCGCTCGACCAGACCTACGACTACGTGTTGCCCGAGGGCGTCGAGGTCGAGCCCGGCGCCTTCGTGCTGGTGCCGTTCGGTCCGCAGACGCGCATCGGCATCGTCTGGGACGGGCCGGTTGGCGATAACGGCAAGCCCGTGCCTGAGAAAAAGTTGAAGCCCATCACGGAGCGCATGGACGTGCCGCCGCTGCCGGTCGCATCATTGCGGTTCGCCGAATGGGTGGCGCGCTACACGCTGGCCCCGCTCGGCATGGTGGCGCGCATGATGATGAGCGCACAGGCGGCGTTCGAGCCGCAAAAGCCGCGCTTCGGCGTCGCCCACGTCGAGGGCTCGACGCCACCAGCCCGTATGACGCCCGAGCGGCAGCGCGCGTTGGAGGTCGCCGGCGACGGGCTCATTCGCGCGAAATCGGCGCTGGCGAGCGAGGCTGCGTGTACGAGCGGCGTGGTCGACGGGCTGATCAAGGCTGGTTGCCTGGTCGAGGTTGCGATCCCGGAGAAGCGGTTTCCGGTGCCGGACCCGACGCATTCGGTGGTGGAGCTGTCGCCGGATCAAACGAAGGCGGCGCATGCGCTCGTCTCAAGCATCGATGCCGGCAAATTCTCGGTATCGCTGCTCGACGGTGTCACCGGCTCCGGCAAGACGGAGGTTTACTTCGAGGCCGTCGGGCGGGCGTTGGCGCGTGGTGGTCAGGTCTTGATGCTGCTGCCCGAGATCGCGCTGACCAGCCAGTTCATGCGCCGCTTCGAGACGCGGTTCGGTTGCCAGCCGGCGGAGTGGCATTCGGCGCTGTCGCCGATCGAGCGCGGGCGCATCTGGAAGGCGGTTGCGACCGGCGAGGCGCGTCTCGTCGTCGGCGCGCGCTCGGCGCTTTACCTGCCGTTCAAGGCACTGGGTCTCATCGTCGTCGACGAGGAGCACGACCCCGGCTTCAAGCAGGAGGACCGCGTCCACTACCAGGGTCGCGACATGGCCATCGTTCGCGCGAGCCTCGTCAAGTGCCCGGTGGTGTTGGCCTCCGCGACGCCCTCGGTCGAGAGCCACGTCAACGCACGCAACGGTCGCTACCGGCACCTGATCCTGCCCGGCCGCTTCTCCGGCATGGAACTGCCCGAGATCACGCCGATCGATCTGCGCAAGGAGCCGCCGGAAAAGGGCAAGTGGTTGGCGCCGCCGCTGGTGCAGGCCGTCAACGAGACGCTCGAGAAAGGCCAGCAATCCCTACTGTTTCTCAACCGCCGCGGCTACGCACCGTTGACGCTCTGCCGTGCGTGCGGCCACCGCATCGACTGTCCGCAGTGCACGGCGTGGCTGGTCGAGCACCGCTTTCGCGGCCGCCTCAATTGCCACCATTGCGGCTTCTCGCTGCCGTTGCCGAAGAAGTGCCCGAAGTGCGATGCCGAGGATACGATGGTCGCCTGCGGACCGGGCGTCGAGCGCATTGCCGAAGAGGTGGCCGAACGCTTCCCGTCGGCCAAGGTCGTGCTGCTGTCGTCGGACCTGATCCCGGGATTGACCGAGATGCGCGAGATCATCCTGAAGATCGAGCGCGGCGAAGCCAACATCATCATCGGCACGCAGATCGTCGCCAAGGGACACCATTTCCCCGATCTCTCCACCGTCGGCATCGTCGATGGCGATCTGGGGTTGGCACAGGGCGCCGACCCGCGCGCCGGCGAGCGGACGTTCCAGCTGCTGCATCAGGTGACGGGCCGCGCCGGCCGCTCGTTCGCGGGCGGACGCGGCTTCATCCAGACGCATCTGCCGGAGCATCCGGTGATGGAGGCGATCATTTCAGGTGACCGCGAGGCGTTTCTGGAGCGCGAGATCCGCATGCGGCAGTCGGCGCTGCTGCCGCCGTTCGGGCGGCTGGCGGCTCTGGTCATTTCGGCACGTCAGAAGGAGATGGCCGAGGCTTATGCGCGCGAGGTAGCCCGCCGTGCTCCGGAAGCCACCTCGATCGAGGTGCTGGGTCCAGCCGAGGCGCCGATCGCCGTCATCCGCGGCCGGCATCGCTGGCGCCTTCTCGTCAAAGCGCCGCGCGAGCAGGACGTACAAACCTATATCCGCGAGTGGCTCTCCCGCCTGCCGGACGTCAAAGGCGACATCCGGCTCACCGTCGACATCGACCCGTACAGCTTTTTGTGATGGTTGGTACCGTAGGGCGCATTAGGCGAAGCCGTAATGCGCCGATTGCGCCTTATTAAACGAGCGCCGCATCGGTGCAATGCGGCTTCGCCTTTTTGCACCCTACGAGCCTTCTCAACCCACCGGCATCGTCGCCTTCATCGACGGACGCTCGCCGAACGCCTTGGCGAACGCGGCGAGCTTCGGACGCGACGTGCGCCAATCGACTTGGCCGTAGCGGAAATCGAACCAGCCGAGCGCGCAACCGACGCCGATCTGGCCGATCGTCAGCGGTCCCGTGAGCTGGCTGGCGTAGGTCGTCTCCAGCGCGTCCATGGCGCCTTCGATCTTGGCCATCTGGCCGTTCACCCAATCGTCCCAGCGCTTTGCTTCCGGGCGCATTGCGTGCTCGTAGCGCAGCAGGATGCCGGCATCGAGAAAGCCGTCCGCAAGTGACTCGAGCGTCAAGGCCGCGAACCGTGCCTTGGTCTCGGTCGGGATCAAATGCGGCGCCTTGAGCTGGTCGATGTAGCCACAGATGACGGAGCTGTCGAACAGTGCCTGACCGTCGTCCGTCAGCAGACAGGGGACCTTGCCGAGCGGGTTCTTTTTCGGCAGGTCGCCCTCGCGCTTGATCGGGCTCGCGGCCGTGGTCATCTTTTCGATTTTACCATCGAGGCCCTTCTCGATGGCCAGGACCATGACCTTGCGCACGTAGGGCGAGGTCGGCGAATAGAACAGTTTCATGTGAGCCTCCAGCTGGGGGAACGGGAAGCGGCAGAGTGCACGGGCGGGCCGGGGCTGGCAATGCCCGACGGTAGAGGCCGACGGTAGAGGCGAAGAGCCGTAGGTCGGAGCGAACGGGCCCGCAATGTCGATTGTGACCTGGACCTTGCTACCCGCGAAGTCCGACGACTTTCATTACGACCGACGTGTCGGATCTCCCGGGTTGGGAGGCGCGTTCAACATTAGCCGACGAGGCCGGTTCACCCTGACCTACGCTGCGTGGCTCGCCATCGGCTCCGTCAACACGGCATGCAGCGCCGCGCGGTCGCGTGAGGCGTGCAGCTTTTCCAACGCCAGCGGATCGCGCAGCAGCCGCGAGATGCGTGCCAGCGCTTTCAGGTGATCGGCGCCAGCGTGCTCGGGCGCGAGCAACAGGAACATCAGGTCGACCGGCTCGTTGTCCATCGCGTCGAACGGGATGGGATCGTCGAGCTTGGCAAAGATGCAGACCATGCGGTTGAGGCCAACCACGCGTCCGTGTGGGATGGCGATGCCCCGGCCGACGCCCGTCGACCCCAGATGCTCGCGTTGCAAGAGCGTTTCCAGGATGCGGCGCTGGTCGAGCTTCGTGATTTCTTCGGCTTTGGCCGCCAGAAGCTGTAGCGCATGCTTTTTGTTCTTCGCCTTCAACGAGGCGATCACAGACTCGGGCCCTATCAGATCACCAAGATCCATCCGTCTGCCCTTCACAATCTTGGGCTTCGGCCGCGCCAAAGCCATCATAGAACTCTGTTGCGCTACTCTTCCAGATGCCACCACGCCGCACAGCATCCGGTGTTGCCGGACGGAGACACGGAATCACTGCGAATTTTTGTCGAACGGACCGGTTGGGCATTATTGCTTGCCGAGGTGGGCACGCAATACATTGGTTTTGTTCTTAGATTAACGCACGTCCCGAACGCTGCTGCCAACACGGCCGGTCCCGGAACTGCAACCCAACATCTCGTATCTGCAGGCTAAGTAGTGCAAGCCAGCCTCCAAGTCAATTCACGCTCCCGGTACCATGCTCGAATCGGTTTGATCGCCGTTCACACCGCGTAAGCCCGGCGCGGCGCGGTCATTTTCTTCTCGCGCCGACGTTGGACCGAAGACGCGATCCGCATCGATTCCCGGTACTTGGCGACGGTCCGCCGGGCGATGTCGATGCCCTCACGGCCAAGGATCTCGACCAGCTTGTCGTCAGAGAGCACGTTGGCGGCGCTCTCGGCGTCGATCAGCGTCTTGATTCGGTGCCGGACAGCTTCCGAGGAATGCGCTTCGCCGTCCCCTGCCGCCGCGATCGAGGACGTGAAGAAGTATTTCAACTCGAAGATCCCGCGCGATGTCGCCATGTACTTGTTCGACGTGACGCGGCTGACCGTCGACTCGTGCATTTTAATGGCGTCGGCGACTGTCTTCAGGTTGAGCGGCCGCAAATACTGCACGCCATGGGCAAGGAACCGGTCCTGCTGGCGAACGATTTCCTCGGCGACCCGAAGGATCGTCCGCGCCCGCTGATCGAGGCTTTTTACCAGCCAACTTGCCGTCTGCAGGCACTCGAGCAGGAAATCGCGATCTTTTGGATTGCGGGCGGTGCCAGAGACCCGGGTGTAATAGACGCGATTGACCAGCACGCGGGGCAGCGTGTCGCTATTGAGTTCCACGAGCCAGCTTCCGTCGGAGGCAGCCCGCACGAGCACGTCCGGAACCACCGTTTGCACGTCGAGACGGCCGTAGCCTTGACCCGGCTTCGGATTGAGGCGCTTCACCTCGGCGATCATGTCGGCTAGGTCTTCCATGTCGACGCCGACCTCGCGCCGGAGCGCCTGGAGGTTGTGTTGCGCCAGCATCGGCAGGCAGTCCAGGAACTTGGCCATAATCGGATCGTAGCGGTCCTGGTCCTTCAGCTGCATCGCCAGGCATTCCCTCAGATCGCGTGCCAGGACGCCGACCGGCTCGAAGGTCTGGAGAACCTTGAGTACGCGCTCCATGTGCTCGAGCGTGGCACCGAGCTTGGCCGCAGTCTCGGCGAGATCGGCACGCAGATAGCCGGCGTCATCGACGAGATCGATGAGGTTCGCCGAGATCAACCGGTCAACAGGGTCCTTGATCGCCAGATTGGCCTGTTCGGTCAGGTGGTCCTTCAGCGAAACGGAATTCGCAACATAGGACTCGATGCTCGAACCCTCGTCCCCACCCGAGCCATTCGATTGCTTGAGACCGGCCCAACTGCCGCCAGCGAGATCGGGGCCGAGATCGGCGGCGGCCGTTTCGGGGAAAACGTTGTCGAAGTCGGCGTCGAGGTCACTGGTGGCCGTGGCACTCTGGAGCTGGAGATCGAGATCCGGCTCGCTCTCGGACACCCCGCGCTCGGCCCCCGCATCGACGGGGCTGGTGTCGATGGTGGAGGCGGCCGGTGCCGCGGCGCCGTCGTCATCCCGCTCGAGTAGAGGGTTCTTCTCGAGTTCCGACTCGACGAATGCATTGAGCTCCATGTTCGACAGCTGCAACAGCTTGATCGCCTGCTGCAGCTGTGGCGTCATGACGAGCTGCTGGCTCTGTCTGAGCTCGAGCCTTGCCGTCAAAGCCATAGCAATTCCTCATTCCCTCGGGATGTCCGTTTCCTTGACCAAGGCTTACGCCACGGCAATTAAGCGAACATGTCTCCGAGGTAGACCCGGCGAACGTCTTCGTTCGCTATGATTTCCTCAGGCTTACCTTGTGTCAGAACTTGACCATCCGCAATAACGTATGCGCGATCCACGAGGCTCAACGTCTCGCGAACGTTATGATCGGTGATCAAAACACCGATGCCGCGCTGGGTCAGATGGCGCACGAGCTGCTGGATGTCGCCGACCGCGATCGGGTCGATACCGGCGAACGGTTCGTCCAACAACATGTACGACGGGCGCGACGCCAGCGCGCGCGCAATCTCGCAGCGCCGGCGTTCGCCACCTGAGAGTGCGATGGATGGGCTTTTCCGCAACCTGGAGATGTTGAACTCGTCCAGCAGGCCGTCGAGCTGCTCCATCCGCTTTTTGCGAACAGGCTCTACCAGCTCCAGGATCGCCAGAATGTTCTGCTCTACCGTCAGACCGCGAAAGATCGAGGCTTCCTGCGGCAGATAGCCGATGCCCATACGCGCGCGGCGGTACATCGGTAGGCGCGTCACATCGCGGCCATCGATGGTAATGCGGCCGGCGTCGGCGGGCACGAGGCCCGTGATCATATAGAACGTGGTGGTCTTGCCGGCGCCGTTCGGCCCGAGCAGGCCAACCGCCTCGCCGCGGCGGACGGCGACGCTGACGCCCTTCACGACCATGCGTTTCTTATAAGTCTTCTGCACGCCGTGACAGGTGAGCCAGCCGTCGTTTCCGCCCCAGAAACGTTCAGCGTCCGACATCATCTCGGCGTCGGCCGCGGTTGGGTTCAGTGCTCGCTCACGCTCGCTGCTGCCTGAAGAGGCCGGCGCGGCGCGCTCTTTGGCTCGGGCAACCGGCTTCGAACGCGAAAATAGCGACAGAACGCTCATTTATTGTTTGCCCGTCGAGGTTTTGGTGCTGGCTTCCCAGGCGGAGCTGGCGGTCGGGTCCTTCGTGGCCGGTTTGGTCGCGCCCTTGGTGGCATCCGTTGGCGGCAACACGCCGGCTTTTTCGCCAGCCTTCTTGGCCGTTTCGGTTGCTTCTTTGGGGTAGAATACGGCCCGCATGCGGCCAGTCTTGCAGATCGCGCCCGGTGGACATTCCGACATCGTACTCGGCGTCGAACCAGGACCGGCTGCAGCCTGCGAGGCGCTGACGACGGGCTGGAAGCCGTTTTTTCCGGCAGACGCTTCGACCGATGTCGTCGTTTCGAAGCGAGATATGCCGGTCGTCATGTCGATGAACAGGCGCGAGCCCTCCGGCCCTTGCACCACGCTTTGCTTGGCTCCGCTACCCTTCGAGACGATGACCTTGCCACGCATGACGACGGTGTTGCTCTTGACGTCGAAGTCCGCCTCGTCGCCGACCGCCTGCTCGTTATCGCGGCCGGTGACCACAACCTTCTGGCGTGCTTCGACACGCTGGAGTTGCGTCGACTGTGCGTCTTCAGCTTTCGCGCCGCCCTTGGCCCCCTTCGCTTGGGGCTGCGCAGTCGATCCTGCAGATGCGATGGCGGCCTGGCCCGTATAGAACGCCGTCATCTGAATGGTTTTGATCATGAAATCGCCCTGCTTGGCGACGACGAAGCCTTTGTAGATGGCGGTCTTGTTGGCATCGAAGACGTCCATTGTCTCGGCATCGATCTCAATCGGCTGGCTCGGATCTGTTTTGAATGAGATCAGGCCACCGGCATTCTCCGCGCCGTCCTGGACGGGCAGAGCCTTCGCTTTACCCTTGGCGTCCGCTTCCTTGGCTGCATTCTGATAGAAAACGGTCTGGATGCGGCCGGCCGCGTGTTTGCCGTCCGCCGGGCTTTCGAGCCGCGTGCGACCCTGTTTGCGGTCGACGAACAGGCGGCGGCCCTTCATCGTGTTCTTGCCTTGGATGACGACGACGTCGCCGTTCATCAGCACCGTGTCGGCCTTCTGGTCGAGATCGACTTGGGCGGCGGTGACGCGGCGATCGTTGATCGACGTCATCACGACATTGCCCTTCAAAGTCGCGCGCTCGGTCGCCGCGTCATAGTCGAGCGTCTCGGCGGTGGCGTGGTCGTCCTTGTTGGTCATGGCGACGCCGCCTCGCGCCTTGATCAGCTTGAGCTTGGACTGCGGCTCAGCCCCCGAGGCGGCGGGCGTCGCGTCGGCAGCGGTCGCGGGCTTCTTTTGAGCACCGCCCGCCGAGGCATTGCCTTCATACAGCACGTCAAGCTCGGGCGCTTCCAGGATCGCGTCGCCCTGCTTGGCGATGACATTCTGCTTGAAGAGCGCCGTCTTGGCGTTGTCGTCGATGTCCAGCCGCTCGGATTTGACCTCGATCGGCTGGCCGGAATTGGCGGCGAGGCCCGGCATGGCGGCAGTTTTCGGAGCCGCAGGCGGCGCGCCATTCGCTGGGGGCGCCGGCTGGTTCGACTTCATGCGGACGTGCACGTCCTCGGTGAAAGTCGACTGCTTCGACTTCGAGTTGAGCACCATCTTCCTCGACCGGATGTTGCCGGTCTCGGTCTCGGCATAAACAGGCTCCGTTGAGACGATGCGGCTTTCCTTTGAGAACACAGTCGCCCGCGTCAGGCGCGCCTTCATGCCCGTGGAGCCGTCGATATCGATCTTGTCGTAAAGCTCGAGGATCTCGGTCTTCTGATCGTAGGTGCCCCAATCCGCCTTGAGATGTGTAATGACGCCGGTCGGCTGCGTGATATCGCCGTCGATCTCATTGAGCTTTATCGGCCCTTGCTGGCGCAGATCCTGCACCGCATTCTTGGCGCGGATAACGTAATGCGAACCATCGGTGCCAAAGCCGTTGTAGACCGGCTTTTCCATCGTCAGATTGGTCGGGTCAATGCTGACCTTGCCGATATCCAGGCCGGGCGGCACTTTGCTGCGGATCAGGAACAACGCCGCGTAGCCGCCGAGCATCACAACGACCACCATCGGCAGCGCGAATTTCAATAGCCGGACGAACACCGAATGCCGGCGCGCCTGCCCGAATGTGCGCACGCGATCGCTCTCCGACGCGATTGTTCGCATCGCGCTCGAGTTCGAACGCACTCTCGTCGGCTGGTCCATCCCCGGCTGGTCCATGTGTCCCCGTTTGCCGCCCGCAATTCGAATTACGCAATCGACTGCGGCACCGAAAGCGGTCCAGAATTAAATCATACCGCTCTGCTGACAGATGCGCGACAAATAGGGAGAGATTGGGACGCCGAAAGCGGCATTTTTGCCGCTGATGCCGATTCTCCACACAAACCGCGCAAGCACTCCGTGTAGCTCAGTGGGAGAAGATGTCCATGTCCTCGAAACCGGCGAGATCCAGCCGGGCGCGCTCGGGCAGGAAACGGAATGCCGCCCCGGCGAGATCGAGCCGGCCATCACGCTGCAGCATGGTTTCCAGGCGCGCCTTGAGCTTGTGCAGGTGCAAGACGTCGGATGCGGCATAAGCGAGCTGCTGCTGTGTCAGCACTGGCGCGCCCCAGTCGGAGCTTTGCTGTTGCTTCGACATCTCGAGCCCCAGCAACTCGGCGCAGAGATCCTTGAGGCTATGCCGGTCGGTGTAGGTGCGAACCAGCTTCGAGGCGATCTTGGTGCACCAGATCGGGCTGGTTCGGACCTCGAGATAGCGCTCTAGAACGGCCAAGTCGAAACGGCCAAAATGGAATATTTTCAATATGTTGGGATCGGTGAGAAGGGCGCGGAGGTTGGGCGCGGCCCAGTTCTTGCCGTCGAACTGCACGAGATGCACGTCGTTGTCGCCGCCCGAGAGCTGCACGAGACAGAGCCGGTCCCGATGCGGCTTCAGCCCAAGCGTCTCGGTATCGATCGCGACTGAGGTGCCGAACGACACCTTGGCGGGAAGATCGCCCTTGTGGAGCGTGATGCGCGGGTTGGTCATGGGCGTGTCGGGGCCATTGTCCTGTGCGAATCCGATTCGTGAGCTTGTTGCCGCAACGTTAACACAGCAGTGCCGCTGTAACTAAGCCAAGCGAGTTCGCTCGACCGTGCGCCGGGGAGGGCGCATACCTCGGCGTTGTTCACTGAGGTCATGATTGGAAGCGGATTTGGGACTGGCGGTTGGCAGGATGACGGCAGATCCGGCAGAGCAGTATCGAGGCACCCGCGTGCTGGTGACAGGCGCGTCCGGGTTCATCGGCGCGCGCCTGGTCGAAACGCTCGGACGCGCTGGCGCCGTGGTCGACGGCATTGCGCGGCGGCAACCGGAACGCGTACTTGCGGGATGCAATACGTTCCATGCAGCCGATCTGGCGGACATGGATGCCTGCCGCGCCCTCGTCCGCGACGTGAACCCAGACCACATCTTCCATCTGGCGAGCACGGTGACTGGCCGGCAGGAGCTGGTCCACGTGCTCACGACCTTCAACGGCAATCTCGTCGCGACCGTAAATCTGTTCACCGCGATCGCCGAACGGGCCAAGCCGAAGAGCGTCGTTGTTGCCGGCTCCAGCGAGGAGCCGCGCCACTTCGCGATCACCGAGCCCGAGACTGCACCGTACTCGCCCTATGCGGCGGCGAAGCTCAGTCAGTCCGCCTACACGGCGTTTTTCCGGCGCACGGTCGGGTTGCCGGTCTCGCATGCGCGCATCTTCATGGGCTATGGACCGGCGCAACACGATGCCAGGAAGTTGATACCTTATGTGACGCTGGCATTGCTGCGCCGTGAGACGCCGGCGCTGTCGAGCGGTCGTCGTCTCGCAGATTTCACCTACATCGACGACATCGTCGGGGGCCTGCTGACGCTCGGTGCACGGCCGGACGTGGTAACGATGGATATCGGCACCGGCCAGCTGACATCGGTCGCCGACATCGCATTGAAGCTGCGCGACATCGTCAACCCGCGCGGTGGCATCGCTTTCGGTGCGGAGGCCGACCGCGTGCATGAGCTGAAGCTCGTTGCCGAGGTCGAGCAATCGGCCGCCGCGACCGGCTGGCGGCCGCGCGTCAGTCTCGACGAGGGCCTCGCGCGCACAGTCGCGTGGTACCGCTCCCACGCCCGCAACTTCGCATGAGGGCGCCATGAGAACCCTGTCCCTGGCGCAACCCGGCGAGCGGTTGTCGCTCCTCTGCCTCGGCGCGCATTCCGACGACATCGAGATCGGTGCGGGCGCAACCATTCTCGGCCTCATCGCCAAAGGCGTTCGGCTGGACGTGCATTGGGCCGTGTTGAGCGCCATCGGACCACGCACAGGCGAGGCGCGTGCCGCCGCCGAAGCGTTCTTGAAAGGCGCGGCGCGGGCGGAGATCGAACTGCGCGACTTCAAGGACGGCTATTTCCCCTACCAGGGCGCGGAGATCAAAACCTGGTTCGCGGATCTCCGGCAGCGCTGCAATCCGGATCTCATCCTGACGCACGCCAAGGACGACGCGCATCAGGACCACCGCGAGGTCAACGCGCACACGACGACGACCTTTCGCGATCATCTGACGCTCGCCTACGAAATCCCGAAGTGGGACGGCGATCTCGGCCGGCCCAACCTGTACATTCCCGCGAGTGCGACGACGATGGCGCACAAGATCGAGCTGCTGCATACGCATTTCGCGACGCAGCGGTCGAAGGATTGGTTCGATGCGGAAACGTTTCGTGGGCTGGCGCGTCTGCGCGGCATGGAGTGTCGGGCGCCGGAGCGGTTCGCGGAAGCGTTTCATGTGACGAAGATGAGCTTGGCCTGAGACGGCCGCAATGACTGTATGACTCTGGATCGCGTGAGGAGATTGGAATGCGCGTCGTAGTGACTGGCCATCTTGGGTACATCGGAACGGTGATGGTGCCGATCCTCTTGAAGTCCGGCCACGAGGTGATCGGCTACGACAGCGACCTCTACCAGCGCTGCACGTTCGACGCCGGCGGTGATATCGTCCAGGTTCCCTCGATCAAGAAGGACGTGCGTGACGCCGAGACCGCCGACTTCAAGGGTGCGGATGCGGTGATCCATTTGGCCGCCCTCTCGAACGATCCGCTGGGTAATCTCGATCCGGAGACGACCTACGCCATCAACCACCGTTCCAGCGTGCGAGTCGCCGCCGCCGCCAAGGCCGCGGGCGTGCGCCGCTTTCTGCTCGCCTCGTCGTGCAGCAACTATGGGCTCGCCGGCGAGAACATGCTCGACGAGACGGGCGCGCTCAATCCAGTAACGGCGTACGGCGAATCCAAAGTCCGTGCCGAGCGTGACATCGCCGGGTTCGCCGACACGACATTCTGTCCGACGTATCTGCGGCCGGCGACGGCGTATGGTCTCTCGCCGCGCCAGCGCTTCGACATCGTGCTCAACAATCTCGTCGCGTGGGGCGTCACGAAGCAGCTGATCTACCTCAAGTCGGACGGCACGCCCTGGCGGCCGATCGTGCATATCCGGGATATCTCGGCGGCGTTCCTGGCGGCGCTCGAGGCGCCAGAGCACCTAATCCACAACGAAGCGTTCAACGTCGGGCAGACCGAGCACAACTATCGCATCCGCGACATCGCCGAGATCGCATCGAAGGTCGTGCCCGGCTGCCGCATCGAGTATGCTGCGGACGCTGGCCCCGATACGCGCTCCTATCGCGTGAGCTTCGAGAAGATCAAGCGCGTGCTGCCGGCCTTCAAACCTGAGTGGGATGCGGCACGCGGCGCTGCGGAACTCTGTCAGGCTTACCGCGCCGCCAATCTCGATCTCGTCGCGTTCGAGGGGCCGAAGTACCAGCGCATCGGTCACATCCGGCAGCTGATCGAGACCGGCGTTTTGTCGCCGGAACTGCGGCATCTGCCGGCGAAAGCGGCCTGAGCGATGGGCGCGGGGGGTAACATGCGCATGGCGCCGGATATCCGCGTCTGCGGTGACGAGATCTATGCGCTTGCGGCCGCGCTCTATCCGATATGCCGCAGCATCACCGGCAATGGAGTCCGCGAGACGCTTCGACTGCTCGGCCGGCACGTCGATCTCACCGTTGTCGAGGTTCCCTCAGGCACGGCCGTGTTCGACTGGACGGTGCCGAAGGAATGGAACCTCCGCGCCGCGCACATCACCAGCAGCCGCGGCGAGCGCGTCGTCGATGTCGCGCGCTCGAACCTGCATGTTGTCAATTACAGCACGCCCGTCCGGGCCAAGATGAGCCTTGGAGAGCTGCGACCACATCTGCATGCGCTGCCGGCACAGCCCGATCTCATCCCCTACCGCACGACATACTACGAGCCGAGTTGGGGCTTCTGCCTGGCGCATGCGCAACTCATGGACTTGCCTGAGGACACTTACGACGTCGTGATCGACGCGAGCCTCGAAGTGGGATCGCTGACATACGGCGAATACTTCAAGCGCGGCGAAACGGACGAGGAAATCCTGCTCTCGTCGCACATCTGCCACCCCTCGCTCGCCAACGACAATTGCTCGGGCCTTGCTGTGCTCGCACTGCTGGCGGCAGAACTGTCACGGCGGCGAACACAGTACAGCTACCGCTTCCTATTTGCGCCCGGCACGATCGGGGCCATCGCGTGGCTTGCGCACAATCAGCAAGGCGCGGCGAAACGCATCAAGCACGGCCTGATCGTTTCCAATGTCGGCGACGGCGGCGGTCCGACCTACAAGAAGAGCCGGCGTGGCAACGCGCTGGTCGATCGTGCCGCGGCGCACGTGCTCGCCCATTCCGGTCTGGAACAGCAGCGCATCCTCGACTACTCACCCTACGGTTACGACGAACGACAATATTGTTCGCCCGGTTTCGATCTCGCGGTCGGCTCATTGCAGCGCAGCTGCTGGGGCACGTTCCCGCAGTATCACACCTCCGCCGACAATCTGGATTTTATCCGCCCCGAGCATCTGGCGCGGTCGTTGGGCCTCGTCAGCGAAATCCTCGATGTTCTCGAAGGCGATGTGCGCTATCGCAATCTGTCGCCGTTCTGCGAGCCGCAACTCGGCAAGCGCGGTCTCTACGACACGACGAGCGGAAAGCAATCGCAGGCCTACCGCATAGGCCTGCTCTGGGTGCTCAATCTGTCCGATGGTGCGCACAGCCTGCTCGATATCGCCGAGCGGTCGGGCCTGCCATTCAGCGCGATCAGCGAGGCGGCCGAGCGGCTGCGCGTTGCTGGCCTGCTGGAGCCCGTCAGCCCGGGATGAAATCCGGCCACGTCCGATCCTTCTGGGACAAAGCCGCCACCGGCAGCGGCCAGGTGATGCCGAATGTCGGATCGTCGTTGCGTACGCCGCTCGCGGCCTCGGGTTGGTAGGGTTCCGAAATCAGATACGAGACCTCGGCGTTGTCGACGAGCGACTGAAAACCGTGCGCGAATCCCTTCGGAACATAGAGTTGGAACGGGTTCTCGGAGGTCAGCTCGAATGCCTCCCACTTCCGGAAGGTCGGTGATTCCGGTCGCAGGTCCAGCAGGACGTCATAGACGGCGCCGCGCAGGCAGCGCACCAGCTTGACTTCGGCGTGCGGCGCAATCTGGAAATGCATGCCGCGGATGGTGCCGCGCTTGTGCGAAAACGACATGCTGTGCTGGATGAAATTGCTCTCAAGGCCGTGGCTGATAAACGTCTCCGCGCAAAACGTTCGTGCGAAAAAGCCGCGTTCGTCGGTGAACTCGGACAGCGCAATTTTCCATGCGCCTCGTAATGTTGTCGGCAGAAACTTCATGCCTGGTGCCCAGTCGCCCGCTTGCCCATGCCTCGGTGCGCCGCCGCACTGCCGGTGGCGCGCAAACAATAGCCCAGGCGGGTGTAGACCGGAACCTCAAACGCAGACATCCTTAAGCGGATGAACGGGCGCCGCGACGCTGACTTCTTCAGTCCCGCGCGGCGCGACAGTCGATTGCGTGTCAGCATTCGATGCTGCGCAGGGTCAGCCTGTTTGAAGTGCTTCGGCACGTCCCAAATCGGGAATGAAATGATGCAATCAAGTCTCGTTCTGGTCATGTGCCAATCTCCGAAAATGCGGCCCATGAATTCGACGCGGCGGGGCATTCCTTCGGGTAAGGATAATGCCATTTGAATGACGCTGTAACCTTCCCTTGTGGAGCCTGTTGTTGTTCTATGCACCGTTGATGCTGCCGGAAAGGTCCAAATTCACGGCCTTTCTGTGGGTACGCGCAAAGCGGATATGCGGGCCACATGCTGGACGAGACGACGACGCGAGCAGGTACCGGGTTTACACAAGATCCGGCCGCCGGTGACAGTTCCGTGGCGCAAGTCGCGGCGGAACGGCCGCTGCAGACTCTTGCCGGGAATTCCGCAATCCAATTCTTCGATCTTGTCGTCGAGGAAGCCGTGGCTGCCGGCGTCAGTGAACGGTATTTCGAATGCCGGGACAGCCAAGCGGGCGCCGAGGCCCCGTCATTGCATCAGGTGACGCTCGACGAAAACGGCGTGTTTCTGCATCCTTTGACCGATGCCGTCACCGATCCGTCGCAGACCTACGGGATTAACGGCCGCAAGGCGCTAGACGCGTTTCTCGATTGCTGGATACCGTTGCCCTTCATGCGTTCGGGCGGCGGCTTCACCGATCCGCCTGCCATCGAGGAGAGCCCGTCGAACTGGGCGCGGATCTTCATCCACAAGGATCAGACCAACGTCTCCCGTCCCTACTATAAGGTCGTACTTGCCATCGACACGGCGTTCGAGGCACCGCGGGAGGGGGACACGCACTCGGTTTCGGCCCCGTCGCAGGCCGACGCCATCGACGGCACGATTTTCCGTTCCTCCGCCGACGTCAATCACATCGGTTGGTTCGTGACCGAGCCCTGGGTCGACGAATGGCTGATGGAGACTTTTCGTGAAGGCCGCGCCCGCACCGTTACCGGTGTTCCCGGAGCGATTGCCGGCCCCGCATCGACACTCGAACATCTCGCCCACTACCTGACCTTGCTTGCGGTCCTGGCCGAGACGCGCGTGTTGCCGCGAATCTCGTTTCTGCCGCCCGCCGGAGCGACGAGTGGCGCCGGCAGTGCCGTGCCGGTCGATCTGGTCATCGACATCGGTGCCAGCCGGACGTTTGCGCTGCTCGCGGAAACGACCGGAATCACCGCTACGGAACCGGTCATGGAGCTGCTGCCGCTGCGCGATCTGACGCGACCCTGGATCAGCCACCGTGGCGCGCTCGCAAGTCGCATCGAATTCTCGCGGGCGGCTTTCGGCAAAGAGGTTTATTCGCGTTGGAGCGGCCGCACGAACGCCTTCCATTGGCCGAGCATCGCGCGCATCGGAACGGAAGCCACGCGCCTGGCATCCGAGCAGAGCACGGCCGACGCGTTCACGGGATTGTCGAGCCCGATGCGTTATCTCTGGGACGACCGCGCCAGCCGTCACGTCTGGCGCTTCGCGGGTTCCATCGGTGGTTCGGCGCGCCGCAATCCGCTGATCTCGGGTCCATTGCTTGCGCTGCTGTCGGAAACCGGCGATCTCCTCGACATGGAAGTGAAGCGGCCACCAACCACGAAGCCTCGCTTCTCGCGCTCCTCGCTTTTGACCTTCTTTGCAGCCGAGCTCGTTCAGCACGCGTTGAGTGCGATCAACGCACCCTCGTATCGGCGTGCGCATGCGCGGCCTGCGGATCAGCGGCAGCTCGCCCGTCTGGTGGTCACGGTGCCAAGTGCGCTGCAGACCGAGGAGCGTGCGATTGTTCGGCATCGTATCGAGGCGGCGGTGAAACTCGTCTGGCACGCGATGGACTGGGCCGGCAAGCGTGAGGCGACGGCCGCGCCTTTGCCGGAGGTGGTCGTCTCCGGCGAGGTCGCCAGCCACACGCAGCTCGCGTTCCTCGACAACGAGATCCGCCACAAATTCCGCGGCAACGCACGCTTGTACTTCGATCTCGTCGGCCGCCAGCGCCAGGGTTACGGCTCCGGACGTTCCCTGCGCATCGCGACGCTCGATGTCGGCGGCGGATCGTCGAGCCTCGGCCTCACTACGTACGGTCTGGGCGATACCCAAGGTCTGGTTGCCGCACCGCATCTGATCGAGGGGTTTGCGAACGGCGGCGACGATGTGCTGAAGGCGCTGATCGAAACCTTCATTCTTCCCGCCATCGAGCAGCGCCTCGCTGAAAGCAAACTCACCGACGCTCGCCAGTTCCTGAAGGACATCGTCAATGGCGCCACGCATGGGCGGGCCTCGAGGCTCGGCGAGTTCCGCCGCCGCTTTGCGAGTGAGATCGCGATGCCGGCCGCGATCGCCATCCTGAAGGAACACGAAATCTTGCGCGCAGCTTCCGACGACCAGTCGGCGGTGCGCACGCTCGGCGACCTGCTCGGTGCGTCGGCCCTCGACGCCCAGCCAGCGGCAGACGAATTCGAATCGCTCGCCTCCGACGAGGGTAGCGACGGCTTCCATTGTCTCGGCACCGCGGTAACATTCTCACTTGCCGAGGTGGCAGCCGTCATCAAGCGCGTGTTGGCGCCGGTGACTGTCAACGCCGTGCGCACGATCCGTGCCCTCGATTGCGATGTCGTGCTGCTCTCGGGTTGGCTTTCCCGGTTGCCCGTGCTGAAGGAAGCGCTGCTTGAGGGCATGCCGATCCGGCCCGATCGCATTATCGCCATGCACGAGTATCGTATGGGCGAATGGTTTCCGGGTCGCTCCGCACTCGGCAACGTCGATGATCCGAAATCGCTGGCGGCCGTCGGGGCGCTGCTCGGCAGCCGGCGACCGCTGCACATCGGTGGGTTGATGCTCAGCCATCGCGCGATCTCGACGCCGGCGCGCGAAACGATCGGACCGATTGGAGCGGATGGTCTCCTCGCCGATAGCACGCTGATCTTCGATAGTGCCAAGGGACAGGGCAACGGCAAGGCTGCCGCGCCCGGTCAACAGGCGACAGTGACCGTCCATCCGCCGATGCTGCTCGGCATCCGCCGTTCGCCGCTCGGGAGTTGGCCGGCCCTCCCGACCTATGTGTTGGCCTTCGAGGAGATCGCGACCGAGGGAGCGCCGAACGTGCCGTTGCGCGTCACGCTGGAGTGGAAGCCGTCGGCGGACGGTTCGCCGGTCAGGCCCCGCATCGTCCGCGCGACGGACGCCGATGGCATAGAGCTTGCGACGACCGAGATCGGGCTTCGCCTGCAGACGCTGTCGGCGGCGGCGGGACATTGGCTCGATACCGGCGTGTTTCAAATCGAATGAGCAGGATTGGTTGAGCGCATGAGCAGGATTGGCACATGAGCACGCAGGAAAATCGTCTCGCATCCGCCTGTGTCGGCGTCGGCGATACCGCGCGCAAGATTCTCGACTGGATCGGCGACAGCGGCGGCTTGATGGCGGCGGAGCGCGTGGCACTGCTGCACGAGGTTTATCGCACCGAAACGTCCGCGACGACGCTCGCCCGTGCCATGCGCGAGGCGCCATGCGTCGCCTTCGTCGGCCCGAGCCGGGCCGGCAAGACACAATTGATCTCGTCGATCATCGAGCCGACCGGCGGCACACTCGCGATTCGCTTCGACGGCATCCGCGAGCACGTGAACTTCCTCAAGCACATCTCGCCGGAAGGCGGCAAGTTTGGCGCTGCGACCGTGACCAGGCTTACGGCGCGGGCCGGGACGGCGGCGCAAAACTTTCCTGTCGCCGTGCGCCTGCTCGGCATTGCCGATCTGATCAAGATCTTCGGTGGTGCCTTCATATCCGGTGCCGAGCGTGCTGATCTCGAGCCGAGCGTGGCGATGATCGACCGGCTCGTTGCCGATGCGCGGCGCCGGCTGCTGGCCGAGGCCCAACCCGGTCTGACGGAGGAAGAGGTCTGGGATATCCGGCACTACTTCACGACCCATTTCGGCGATGAACCGCTGGTCCGCGCGTTGCTCACAGGCGGCTACTGGGAGTTGCTGACGGAGCTCGTCGGCCATCTGTCGAACGCCGATCGCGGCCGCCTGCTCAGCGTGCTCTGGGGCGGGCTCGCACCGGTCACCGACACATTCATCGCCCTCGCCGATGCCGTTGCAAGCCTCGGCTGCGGCCGTGAGGCCAGATGCGCGCTCGACGCGGTCCTCGGTATCGACTCGCGCACGGGCCGCTTCCAGCGGCGGCTCGACAACGTGATCAGCGCGCAGACATTGCAGGGCCTCGGCAAACCCGACGACAACACGGTCGTCGTCAGCAGCCAGTTCGGCCAGTGGGTGTCGATTCCGCGCACAATACTCACAGCCATCATCGCCGAGGTGCGCCTGCCGGTCGCCAATCCCGCGTGCGAACTGCTGGAGAAGGCCGATCTCCTCGAATTTCCATCGATCGATGCGCCCGTCGGAGGCGCCAATCTGGTGCGCGGGCTGCGCAGGGATCCGGGCCAGCTCGGTGCACTCTACATGCGTGCCAAGGCGCTGTACTTGATCGAGCGTTACGTCGAGGAACAGTCGATCACCAGCATGGTCGTGTGCATGGAGGCGGGGAACACCCGGGTCGGCGAGTTGGCCGATCGCGTCGCCGCCTGGGTCGAAAAATCGCACGGAGGCGATCCCGCGGCCCGCGAGCAGCAAGCGAACGGCCTTTTCCTCTGCCTGACCAAGTTCGACAAGGAGTTCGCCGATCCGACCAAGCGAGCCAAGGAGCGGCGCACCGATTGGGCGCGGCGCTTGAATGCGGTGCTGGTCGAAGGCTTCGGACGGCATCAGACGTGGCCGATGTCGTGGACGACGAGCCGCGCCTTCGACAACGTGCATCTTCTGCGCAATCCCGGAACACGCGCCAAGCATCTGCTGAACTACGGCGCCGACAGCCGCGAACTCAGCTACAAGCCCGAGCAGAAGGAGCGCATCGAACGTTTGCTGCACGATTTCGTCGGCAATGACACCGTGCGCCGCCACGTCACCCATCCCGCGACGATCTGGAACGAGGCGATGGAACTTAACGATGGCGGTGTCACGCTGTTGGCGCAATCGATCGGCGACGTCTGCGATGCCCGCGCGAAGCATCGCCACGTGCTGAACGATCTTGGTCTGCTCGGCCAGTCGCTGCGCGATCGCCTGCAGCGTTATCATATCTCCGACGATCTGGGTTTGCAGCAGGACCGCCGCCATATCGCGGGTCTGATGGTGACGCGGCGCTTGCGGCGCTGTGCCGAGGAGCGCCGGCTCGGGCATCTGATCCGCGCGCTGCAATTGAATGATAGTGAGTTCAACGACGTGCTGCTGCGTCATGAGGCCGTTCACGCGCCGCCACGGCATGAGAAGGCCGCCAATGGTCATGCCAACGGCATGAACGGCCAGGTGCATAGTGCGGCGAACGGCGTTGCCAATGGTTCTGGAATCAAGCTGGCGGTAAATGGTGTCGCTCACAATGGCCTCGAGGCGGAATACATCAATGGCCACGCGAACGGCCACGATCATGCCGCCGCGAACGGCGCATCCGACACGATCGCGCGGGACTACGCGAGCCTGGTGATGACGCATTGGGTGGCGTCCGCGCGGCTCTTTGCGCAGGCCGACCGTATTTGCCAGATGCTGCAGATGCCACGTTCGAGCCTTCTGCAGCTCGTCGACGAATTGATCGCCGGGTCGACGCGGTTCGATCTCGAGGAACGCATCGCGCGCGAAATCGCGACGATGATGGCGGACGCGCCGGACGCAACGCACCGGGTCGCGCGCGCTGCCATGTGCGCCGCCAACATTATCGGTGATTACGTTATGTGGCTCGGCTGCAACGACGCGCACGCGAACAGTCAACCGCGCCGCAAGGGTCGCGGCGAAACGCCGATTTTCCCGCCGAAAGTCGCAACCGACGTCTGGGCCGGTGGCGCTGACGATCATGATTTCGACCGTGAATTCCTCGCCGATTGGTCGCAGGCTTTCATGCGCCTCGTCGACGACAACGCGCATGAACTCGTCGGACGCAACATCGATGCCGAGCGTAATGCCAAGCTCGGTGAGCTGCTGGCCGAACTCAACGTCCAGCTCTAGGAGGGCTCCTGTGCGTAAGCTGAATGTCGAGGTCCAGGAGGAGAGCGGACGCCCGGGCGGTGGTCACGCGGTGATCCGGCTGATGGGTCTGCAGAGCCTGCCTGATGGTGTCACGTATCGCATTCGTCCGGTGGACACCGCATTGCATGCGGACGCCAACGGCGCCTGGGTCGAAAGTGAGCGGCTGCCGCTCGCGACGCGCATCACGACGGACGGCGCGGAACTGGTTGTCGGTCCCGAGATCGTCGAAAATCCGGCGTTCATGCCCGGTACGCTCGCCGTCATCGAGGTCGCCAAATGCGGCGTACGTGGTGAATTCCTGTGGCCGCGGATACAGCCGCTCGCCCGGCCGAAGCGGCGGCATCTGATCGCGCTGAAGGCGCAGCGTCCAGTGGCGTCCGAGCCCGCCAACGACATCGCTTTCGGCGAAGCCGCGGATGCGTCTTCGCACATCGAGCCCGAGTCGATCGCGCCGCAGCCGATGCGCGAAATCGGGCCTTCGGCCGACGTAACGACATCCTTCACAGGGGCAGAGGTCGCGTCGGCGGAGTCGCAGTGGGTGCCGTCGGTGGACGAGGCACCGATCACGATTTCAGCGACCGAAGCGATCAGAGCGGCCACCGCGCTCGCAGCGATGGGCATCGATCCGGTCGCCGCCGCGACGCCACCTGAGTGTCTCGCGGCCGCGCCACCGGTCGTGGCCGCGCCGGTTGCGGTGCCCTCGCCGGCAAACCCACAGTGGAATCCGAAACGGCTGGCGGCGGCAATCGGCGGCGTGACGCTGCTTGCGCTCGCCACCGGTTATGTTGTCGGCAGCAAGCCGTCGGCTGCCAGACCCGGTGCTGCGAGCGCGCGCATTGCCGATTTGACACAACTGCAAAGCACGCTCACCGGCGGCGCCACGTCGCCGCGCGGCACGGACACTGCGGGACTGGTTGGGCAGAAGCTTCTCGAAGACGCCGACACTCGGCTGCATGGCCCAGCAGCCGGCCAGGACAAGAAAGAGGCGGCGTTCCTGCTCAAGCGCTATCTGGCGACGACGCTCGGCGATGAGCGCACGATGTGGGCGCTGACGCAACTTGGCACCGTATACGCGGAACCCGTCGCAGGCGAAGCGCCGGACTACCGCCAGGCCAAGCGTTTGTGGGAGCTGTCCGCCTCGCTCGGCGATCCCGTGGCGATGTGCTTCGTCGCCGCGTTGCACGAGCACGGCCTCGGCGTACCGGCGGACAAGGAAACCGCGCTCGGCTGGTACCGCCAATCGAAACAGGCGGGCGGTTGCCGTGACGCTGACCTTGCTATCGAGCGGTTGCAGGTGAAACGATGAGCCCCTTCACGCGCATCCCGTTGACCCTCGCCGCATCATGGGCCGCAGTGATGCTGCCGGCGCTTGCACATGCGCAAAACCCGAATGCGGGGGAGGCTGGGCGCCCAACCTTCCACGATGAGCGGCGATGGGTGCCGAAAGCGCAGCCAGCACCAGGCGCGACCGCTGCGGCGAAGAACAGCGCACAACCGGCTGCCGCGACCACCACCGAGCCCGTGGTGAAGAAGGCGGGCGCGTGCGCGGCGCCTTCGGTCAAGCCGTTGCCGCTCGATGCCGGTCGCATGCGCGTGACGGTCATGTCGGGCTGCCGCACCGGGCAAACGGTCGTGTGGACCTACGGCGGGGCTGAGTTCCAGGCGATCCTCGACAATGCCGGCCGGGCCGAGTTCACAGTCGATGCGTTTGCCGGCACGGCGACGCCGGTCGAGCTCAAGTTCACGGATGAAACGATCGTCTCGTTGCCGGTCGAGGCGCGCGATCTCGACAAAGTCTCGAAGGTCGCCGTCATCTGGCGCGCGCCGGTCAATCTCGACTTGCACGCCTTCGAGTACGCGGCGCTGCACGGCCAGCCCGGCCACATCCATGCGGCAGCGCCCTCGTCGCCGGCTGCAGCGCGCGAATGGATCGAGAAGAGCGCACGCGGTCACGGGTTCTTGAGCACGCACAGCAGCGCGGACGCAGCCCGCGACCGGCTCGAGGTGTACACGTTCCTGCACAAGGATGGACAGATGTCCGGCCTCGTCCAGACTGCTGTCGATTACGAGACGCGCGGCGAAAAACCCGAAGGCGCAAGCTGCGGCAAGGGCCCCAATGCCGAGGTCGCATTCCGCATTGTCAGCCTGTCGCGTTCCGGCCAGATCAACCGCGAAGCCGGCATCATCGCCGCTGCCGAATGTGGCCGCGCTCTGAGCCCGGCCGCCCGACTTAATCCGGGCGTCATGCCCACTATTCGCATCAAGCATTGACGTCGCGCACCGCACTGCCAATCGAGGTCCCATTCATGCGCCGCTATCATCTCATTCGCACCCTGGCGATCGCCGCTGCCACGGTCACGCTTTCACTCGGCGTCCTGGCCGAGGAGAGCCGCGAGGTGACGCTGCGCATGAAGGGCGGCGGCTTCCAGGTGACCGGCGAGATCCGCTCGTTCGACGGCACGAAATACGTTGTCGAAAGTGCGCAGCTCGGCAAACTGACGCTGCAGGCGGCGCGCTTTGAATGCGTCGGCGCCGCTTGCAACGCGCCTGCCACCGCCGCGGCCTGGACCTACGAGCCGTTGTCGCCCGATCGCCATGAGACGGTGGTGATGCGTGGTTCCGAGCTGATCGCACATCAGCTGATGCCGGCGCTCGTGCGCGGCTATGCGGCGAGCGCCGGCCTGTCCGTCGTCCAGGTTATCGGCAACGATCCGCGCGAGACGCGCTTTCGCCTGGTCGATGCCCGCGGCAAGGAACTGGCGGTGATCGCGATCGCGCAGGACGACACGGTTGCAGGCCTCGTTGCCGTCGAGCGCGACCAGGCCTCGATCGCGATGACGGACCGCGCCGCCAGCAAGGAGGAGACCGACGCCCTCGTTGCGGCCGGCCCGAAGATCAAGACCGCGCAGAACGAGCACCTGTTGGGCGTCGATGGCCTCGCCGTCATTGTCGCGCCGGACAATCCGGTGTCCTCGCTCTCGATCGACGTCATCGCAAAGATTTTCTCGGGCCAGATCGCGGACTGGTACGAGCTCGGCCTGCCGCCGGGCAAGATCCGCCTGATCGTGCGGGAAGGCGCCAGCGAAGCCGCCGATCGGTTCCATGCCGTTGCCTTGAAGCCGCGCAATGCCAAGCTCTCCGACGGCATCGAGCGCGTCGCCGGCGAGGCTGAACTTGCCGATACCGTGACGCGCGACCGCAACGCCATCGGCCTCGTCTCGCTGGCGTTCCAGCGCAGCGCCAAGTTGGTGCCGATCGAGAGCAGCTGCGGTCTGATCCAGCGCCCGACGCCGTTCGCGCTGAAGACCGGCGAATATCCTCTCGGCCACAAGCTCTACCTCTATTCCGCAGCGCCGCCGAAACAGGCGGCCGCCCGCGGGCTGCTGCGTTTTGCCGTCTCACCGGAAGCGCAGTCGATCATTTCGGATCATCAGATCGCCAGCAGTGCGGTTGAGGCGGTTGCACTCGCCGACCAGTCCGAGCGCATGGCGCACGCGTTGAACGCGCAGGGCGAGGCGTTCGATCTGCCGCAGATGCGCCAGATGCTGGCTGATCTGAAAGGCGCGCGCCGCCTCTCGATCACATTTCGCTTCCTGCCCGGCACGCTCGATCTCGACCGCGCCTCGCAGGCCGAGGTGACGCGGCTCGCAGCGTTGCTGCAGACGCCGGAGTTTGCGGGCAAGAAAATCGTTCTCGCTGGTTTCACGGACGCCAACGGCGCCAAGTTCCAGGCGAACTTCACGCATGCCTACAAGCGGTCGAACCAGGTGCGCACGGCCTTGCTGGCGGCAAGCGCGCAGAAGCTCGATTATCGCCTGCTGAACGTCAAAGGCTACGGGCCGCTGGCGCCGGTCGCCTGCAACGACGCCGAAGGCGCCCGCCTCAACCGCCGCGTCGAAGTCTGGGCGCAGTAGGGGGCGGGGCGCGGTTGGCGCGTCGGAACGCCTTGGCGAACTGCGACGCGATAGGTCGGATCGTCGGCTGTCGAGGCCGCGCGGAATTCTGTCAGTTCGCAGGTGTAATCGTGTCTTGGTAGGCAACCTGCTCCATAATGCCGCTCACGACCGCAGTACGATAAACGACTTCCGCAAAACGCCGGTCGCCGATGATTGCCTCGCGCGATTTTCGCAGCAATTGCGGCGTATCAGCAAGCACCTGTTCTATCAGAGCTATATCAAGCGGCACGATAACGCCTGACGTCATGCTGAAGCCATCGACGGAATAGAGTCGCGTCGCGAGCATCGCTCCGTCCGGCAGAGAACGCTCGAGACCTTCATCGATCAACCAGCATTCGGTCCCGCGAAATAAATCTTGCACGACCAACCCCGCTACCGGATGCCGTCGCGTGCAAGTTATGATTGAGAAGCGGGCATGCTGCATCGCTTCGAGTACCATTGCCTCGTCAGTCTCCGGCGTGGGTTGAGCCGACCTGGCATAACGATCAATAGCGCGCGAACGATTCATCTGTGTTGTGTAGATCAAAAGGTCGAACACGAGATTGAGGTCGTTCATGCTGTCGAGAATCAGCGTTTTCCCTTGCGCCAAACCTAGGCGCCGAGCCTGGGTTAGGATGCCGTCGGTGGCGACGAATTTCAGTACGGCGGAATGATGCTGCTTGCCGATTTCCCGGAACTGACGATAGCGGGCAAGCACTTCCGCCCGGCTCAATGGGCCCGCTGACCTTGAAACGCGGTTATCTTGCTGAAGAACGGCGGCGGTTGCGATCATGGGCCCCTCACGGTTAGCTGCGGAGCGCCTGACGTTACGGAAACGCCGGGGCGCCAGAAGTCGTCAGATTATTGCAGACCACCGATTCGGAAAATTGCCAAAAGCGAAAATCCCCAACCGGCTTTGGACGCCTGTTCGTCATCAGACACCGTCTACGGCGAGGTGTCGTTTTGCCACGCTGCACCTTTGGCCGGTCGGCGTCAGGCGCGCGTCTGCGGCATGATCGTGCCACGGACGGTGGACCCGGACCCTCGGAAATCGGAGGATACGCGAACAACCCGGCATCGCCCCCACCTCCCTCCGCCACACCCCCAAACCCGCGCCCCCAAACCCGCGTTTGCCGCGCCTACCCCTTCTGCGCTATACTGCGACTCGCAGGGCTGCGGGGTGCGTTTGGACAATTCGACCCGGGGGCCTATAAATTTCGCATGGGTGCTGTCGCTGGCCGGGCTCGTGGGCTTGGTCAAATGGTGCCCACCTACATACGTAGGGACCACGCGGGATCGACGTCGCGACGGCTTTCGCGGCTCTGCACTTGCTCTCCGGCGTTCCGGCGGGCAAAACCCCTGGGATGAGCGACCCCAAAAATATCCAGGCCGAGAAGCAGGCGCTCCGCACCGCTATGAAGGCGCGGCGGGCGGCGCTTCCGGCATTACTCCGCCAGGCCACCGCCGAGGCGATCGCCGTAGAAACCCTGGCGCTGCTGCGCGTCCAGTGTCTTGCCGGGCGCGACGCCCGAGTTGTCTCCGGCTTCCTGTCGATTGGCGACGAACTCGATACCGGCCCCGTGCTGAAACGCCTCCATTCGGCCGGGTACACGCTCTGCCTGCCGGTCATGCAGGGCAAGAACCAACCGCTGCTGTTCCGGCAGTGGGCGCCCGGCGACGCCATGGTCGCCAAGGTCTGGGGCATTCAGGAGCCGAACGCATCACAACCGAGCCTGATGCCGGACGTGATGCTGGTGCCACTACTCGCGGTTGACCCGGCTGGCATGCGGCTCGGCTACGGCGGCGGCTTCTATGACCGCACGATCGATTTTTTTCGCCAACTGCGCGGCGTCATGACCATCGGCATCGCGTTCGACGAGCAACGTGTCGACGCCGTGCCGCATCTCGCCTATGACATGGCGCTCGACTGGATCGTGACGCCCTCGGGCGCCCACCGCTGCCAACCCAACACCTCCTGGAATTGCCCCGATGGCACCTGATGCGCCTTTTATTTCTCGGTGATGTCGTCGGCCGCTCCGGCCGCAAAGCCGTCGTGGAGGGCCTGCCGGGCCTGATCACCCGCTACAAGCTCGATTTCGTCGTCGTGAACGCGGAGAACGCGGCCGGCGGCTTCGGCATCACCGAGGCGATCATGCATGAGTTGCTCGATGCCGGCGCCGACGTGCTGACGCTCGGCAACCACGCGTTCGATCAGCGTGAGGCGCTGGTGTTCATCGAGCGGCACGACCGCCTGCTGCGGCCGGTCAATTACCCGCAGGGGACGCCCGGCAAGGGGGCCGGCCTCTTCCGGGCGAAGAACGGCGCCGACGTCCTGGTGATGAACGGCATGGGCCGCGTCTTCATGACGGAGCTCGACTGCCCCTTCCACGCCATCGACGCCGAGGTGGCGGCTTGCCCGCTGAAAACCCGCGCCGACGCCATTGTCGTTGATTTCCACGCCGAGGCGACCAGCGAGAAGCAGGCCATGGGTGTGTTCCTGGACGGCCGCGTCAGCCTCGTCGTCGGCACTCACACGCATGCGCCAACGGCCGATGAGCGCGTGCTGCCCGGCGGCACGGCCTTCATGTCGGACGCCGGCATGTGCGGCGACTACAACTCGGTGCTCGGGATGGAAAGCGAGGAGCCGATCAACCGTTTCCTCACTCGCATACCCCGTGGCCGTTTCGAGCCCGCATTGGGGCCGGCGACGCTGTGCGGGATCGCCGTCGAGACCGACGATAAGACGGGCCTCGCCATCCGCACGACAGCATTGCGGCTCGGGGGTGCGTTGGCACCGGCCGAGCCGCTCTTCTGGGTCGAGTGAGAATGAGACAGAGCCTGCGCTCCATCTTGATGTGCATGCCACAGCAGGCTGATCCGCTGCAGCGTGGTGGCGTGACCAGTCCATGGGCAGCGGACTGGCCCGTTCAGCACGACTCGCGTGCCGAACAAGAAAAAATCTGCGCCCCAATGGTTAACAAATGGTTAACGCCGCGGCACGGGCAGTAGGGCACGGGCAGCAGGCAGCGGAGGACATGGATGGATATCGCTGAACTCAACCGCGCGCACGCACGTGGAGACGCGCTCAACTTCGAAACGTCCCCGCTCGGCGGGCCGGTGGCGCGTCTTCGGATCGGCGGCAGCGAGGCGACGGTTGCGCTGCAGGGTGCACAGGTGCTCGGCTGGCGGCACAAGGGCACCGAGATGCTGTGGCTGTCGCCGCTGGCTCGGCTCGGCACCGGCAAGGCCATGCGCGGCGGCATCCCCGTTTGCTGGCCCTGGTTCGGGCCGCATCCAGAAGACGCCGCCAAGCCGGCGCACGGCTTCGTGCGCACCCGCGATTGGACTGTGGCGGCCACGGCTGCCGGCAGAGTTGCGGCTTCCATCACGCTGGCGACGGCAACAGGCCCCGAGGATCGGCACCTTTTCCCGCATGACGCAACGGTTCGCCTGACCGTCACGCTCGGCGACACGCTCAGCCTGGCGCTCGAGACGCAGAACACGGGCACGACCGACATTCCCCTGACGCAAGCGCTGCACACCTACTTCCGCGTACCCGAGATATCGACGGTAGGCATCAAAGGGCTCGGCGTTCGCCGCTACATCGACAAGCTCGGCGATGAAAGCGTCCGCCATCTGCAGGTGGGACCGATCACGTTCGAGCGCGAGGTCGACCGCATTTATCTAGGGGCCACGCAATCGATCGTGCTGGTCGGCTCGCAGGCGCAGGGCCGCCATCTCGTGATCGAGAGCGAGGGCAGCGCCAGCGCGGTCGTGTGGAACCCGTGGAGCGACAAGACCGTGCGCCTTGGCGACATGGGCGGCCCGAACGCCTACCGGCACATGGTCTGCATCGAGACGGCGAACGCCGGCGACGATCTCGTGCTGCTCCGCGCCGGCAGCAGCAGCCATACGCTTGCCGCTCGTTACCGTGTCGTGAGTATGGAGATCGAGTAGGGCGCCAATAGGCGGCCTGCACGTGCCGCCGTATTGCGCCGCCTTGGCCGCCGTCGCTCGGCGCACTGCAATACGCCCCTGAAGGAGGGGCTCTTGCACCCTACGCCTTACGCCGGCGCCGTCGCTTTGGCGGACGGCAGCTCGCGCATTTTGCGCGCCCAGATGACAAGCTTCGGCCGGCCCTTCTCGAGATCGGCGATCTTCGTGAATGCCGCCAGATCGAGCCCGACCAGCAGCAGCAATTGCGCCATGTTGAGCGGTCCTTGCATCAGCGGCTGGCCGATCTCGCGCTCCCAGAAGTCCGCGAGCCGCACGCTGCGGTCGATCTCGTGCCGCAATGTCGTCGGCGAGCGCTCGTTTTCTGGCCGTCGGATCTCGCGGATGTAGACCGAGCAACCGTCAACCAGGCTGCGTGCATAGGTTTCTAAGCGGCCGTAGGTCCAGTCCTGCTGCGAGAACGGCACGTGCAGGCGCGGCTTGCCGTCGAGCTGATCGAGGTAGGCGCAGATCAACTGGCTGTCTTCCATCGAGCGGCCGTCGTCGCGGATCAGAAACGGTACGCGGCCAGATGGATTGACATTGTAGTAGGGGCTGTTCGGCGAGCGGGTCTTCGCCTCCAGCATTTCAACGCTGTTGGCTAGCCCCTTCTCCAGCGCCACGATCCGGGCAAGACGTGCATAGGGCGACGTTCCCGTGTAGTAGAGCTTCATTTTGCGGTTCTCCCGTCATCGGTTTCGGCAAATCTCGGTCAATCTGGGTCATCCGGCCACTGGCGGATTGTAGTCGCGTCTCAAGGCGGATGGAAAGTCAGCAATGCGCGTAGCCGAAGTCGATATTCTCATTGTGCCCGGCTGGACGAACGCCGGTCCGGATCACTGGCAGTCCCGCTGGGCGCGCAACATGAAGAGCGCGCGCCGCGTCGAGCAGACCGATTGGGACACGCCTCGGATCGACGATTGGGCCGAGCGGATCGTCGCGGCGGTCGGGGCTGCAACGCGCCCGGCGGTGATCGTGGCGCACAGCTGCGGCGTTACGGCGGTGGCCAAGGCAGCACCGCGGTTGGCCGGCAAGATCGCCGGCGCGTTCCTGGTGGCGGCGCCCGATCTCGATCCGGTCCGGCACGATATCTGGCCTGCACACAACGGTGGCTTCGCGCCGATCCCGACCGAAAAGCTGCCATTCCCGGCGAAACTGATCGGAAGCTCCACGGACCCCTATTGCACGGTCGAGCGAGCGCAGGCGATCGGTGCCGCCTGGGGCGCCGACGTGTCGATCATCGCCAAGGCCGGCCACCTGAACACTGCATCCGGTCATGGCCCCTGGCCCGAGGGGCTGCTGTCGTTCGGGCTGTTTCTGAAGCGGTTGGGGTGAGCGAGTGGGTGGGGTTCGTGGTTCGTAGGCCCCGAGGGCTGCGAGCGGCACCCCGGCAATGCAGCCGCGACGCCAAGTGTCGCATGGGCCGCGCGTGTTGCCCGGACGTCAGCGCCTGAGGTAACAAAAGGCGTCCAACGCGCCCGTCAAACTCCGTAGCGGTTATGTTGCGAATGTCCAAGGCCGCGCACGCTCAGCTGACAGGAAAATGGCACTGGGCGCCACGGCCGCACCGAGTCTCTCACATCTCACACCATGCCGAGATCGCCCGCCACATGCCGTCCAGCGCAAATCGCTCGTCGCTCCCCTGCTTTGTGATCAGCCTCGCTGAATCATCTCGTCGACCGGTCATCGCCGAGGCCCTTTCTGGTCTCGGGATCGACTTCGCGTTCATTGACGCAGTCGATGGTCGCAAGCTCTCGGTCGGCGCGCTCGCGGATGTTTACGACGCCGCCGAGAATGCCCGCCGCTTCAAGCGCCCGCTGACCGCCGGCGAGATCGGCTGCGCGTTGTCCCATCGAACCGTCTACAGGCGCATGCTGGACGAGAAGCTCGATCAGGTTGTCGTGCTCGAGGACGACGCCACGGTGCGCGACCGCTTCGCCGCGTTCGTCGACGCAGCGCAGGAAGTGCCGGACGCCGCCGAAATCGTGTCGTTCTACGCTGAATACGGCCATGTTTCGGCCAGCCCAGCCTTCGATGTGGCGGGCGTTGCCTGCCATCGCGCATCAACGCGGATTTCGCACGCGGTCGGCTATCTCATCCGGCGTTCTGCGGCGGCGACGTTCCTCGATGAGGGTCCCAAAGTCGTCACTGTGGC
>JANLQP010000199.1:0-2513 GCA_031367895.1 Hyphomicrobiales bacterium | reverse complement strand
TGTTCGCGCCGGAAGCGCGTGACATCCCCTTGTACGTCACCCTGCGCAACCGTCCGGGCAAAGGCTTCACCGACATCGGCTCGTTCTGGAACGCACGCGGACGCTACACCGTGCTGGCGCGCGATCTCAGTGGCAAGAGCGGCCTGCGTTTCGGCGGCAACGTGCTGGCGTGGAAGTCGACGGCCGATCTCGAAGCCGAACGGGCGGCGAAGGCAGCCGTGGCACGCCAGTGCCCGATGCTGAAGCCGCCCGTGGCAGCGCCGACAAGCGTGCCCGCAAGGGACGCGACAAGGCGGCGACTGCGGAAAGCTGATCACGTCTGAACTTGGGAACGGGACGTCCGGCGGATTTTGCCGGGTACTTGGTCTTGCGCGGCGCGGCGCCGCCGATGGGCATGTCGCTGACCTTCGCGGCGCCCGGCTGCCGCGCCAGTTCAGCGGCAACTTTCTCGCGCGCATCGGCGACGTTGCGGGCGCGCACCGTGATTTCGTCGGCGCCATCTGCCGTGGTGGCCACCTGTTCCTCAACCGCTCGCTTGCCGGCTTCAGCCAATCGGCGCCGAAGGGCAAGCCCGCTATCGCCGTGCCGTTGCGCCTGACGCGGGCCTCCGACGAACGTCGCGACTTCATGGCCGCACTTTTGGGGGCTATCAGCCTGAAATGAGCGGCTCGGGTCGATTTTGCTGAATAGTTTCAGCGCTTGCGGCGTAAGATATCTGATGACCACAGAAGGACTTGCATGATCCATGACGACCGCACCGAAACCGATGCCGCATCCCGCACGCCCGATGGCGCCGGGGCGGCATTCGGCGCGGCGATCCGTGCCGGGCTGCGTCTGTTCGGATCGTGGCGTAGCTGGTTTCGCGGCGCCGCCGAGGAGATCGTCATCGATCGCGAGGATATCGACATCGATGTTGCCTGTGATGCCGCCCTGCGCAAGCGCTATGCCCATGCGGCAGTGCAGGGGAACCGCCTCGCAGCACGTGCGCGCCGGCATGGCATTGCGTTCAGCCTGACCGCCGAGGCGCATCATCGCGCCGCCATACTCGACCTTCTCGACGATCCCGATGCATCGTCACTGCTCGCGCATCATCATCTGACCTGGGTGCAGCCGATCGACGAGGACGGCTACCCAGACAATTCCCCGACCCATCCTGCCGCCCGCGCGATCTATCGGTTCAAGTCCCAGCGGTACCCGTCGCTGTACCCGCCCGAGCGGAACGCATGGAGCGCCGAGCAGTGGCGGCAGCACGAGCAACGTCTGCTGGCCGAATGGCTGGCCAAATGCTCACCCGAGGCGGGCACGAAGCTCGAAGCCTGGACCCGGCGCATCAACGCCGAGCGCGACGCCGGCACCTGCACAACGTCATGGCGCGCACCGCGTTACCGCGGGCCGAGACGCCGACCGGCGCCGGAGCTTGTTTGACCGATCGCTCGACGCATCGGGGTTGGGATCGCAACACGTTGATCCATAACAAATGTGGCGGATCGCTCTGGTCTGCAACCCCGGTCCCCGGGACCGCTACCAATGTAGCATCCCACGGGCTGTCGTCGGCATTGCCAATGACGGCGACGACACCATCGCCGCCGACCACGTCCGGTTACCGAGCTATTGCTTCAGAGCGTGAGGAATCGTCATGCGATCCGTTGCCGCCCGAGGCAAGCATCTTGGCAATGGCATCGCTGTCCTGGCAGGCTTCAGGCTGGTTCGATCGGCATCCGCGCGATGCTGAGCCAGGCAATCGGTGCGCCGGCCTTCTCGGCGGCCTTTGCCGGCGGGAGCTTCGAGTCCCAGTCTGCCGCAATGAAGCGCTTGCCGTTGACTGCACGGGCCTCGTCCGACAAGAGCCAGAGCAGCGGCGGAACCATGATGGCGGGTTTCAACATCTTGTCGCGGTTCGGAGCCACCCCCACTAGCGGCGTGTCGGTGGTGCCGCCCGGCACCAGCACGTTGGACGTCGCGCCGGTGCCGGCCAGGTCCGCGGCCAACACCGCCATCGCCGCCTCTGCCGCAGCCTTCGACGAGCCGTACAGCAGAAATCCTTCTCGGACCATGGTCCCGAGGCTGGTCGTAACCGTGACGATGCGACCTTGCTTTGCGGCCAGCATGTGCGGCAGCACGGCACGCGCCATGTTGATCGGCGCCGCTGCATTGACGGCGATGAAACGTCCCCATTGTTCGGATGTCGTTTCCCAGAATCGGATCGGTGAGCGATCGCCATCGCGCACCGCGGCTTGCCCAATGCCCGCGTTGTTCACGAGCGCGTCGATCCGTCCGTACTTGACCAAGGCCGTGCCGACGACATGCGCAAAACTGTCGGGATGCGCGAGATCGGCGAGGACTGTCTGCGCACGTCCCTTGAGGCCGGCAGCTTGATTGGAGAGCGCCGCCAGCGCCGCGGCATTTCGATCCACCGCGGTCACGTGGTGCCCATCGGTAACAAGACCCATGGTCATTGCCAAACCGATGCCGCTTGCAGCCCCCGTTACGATCACAGCCTTGTGGTTCGGTTC
>JANLQP010000192.1:0-11669 GCA_031367895.1 Hyphomicrobiales bacterium | reverse complement strand
TCCGTCTCCAGTTCAAATAGCCTGAGAAAATAGCTGACGTGCTCGAAGTCGACATCGATTGGTCCAGGCCCCTTCAAAGCATCGCTAACATCTGGATCGGCAATCGCCGCGAGATCTGACCGCAACTGAGGAAGCAAAGCTGCTCCGACCATCATGGCCTGGCTGCGAGAGAGTTGCGCCAAATACTCGCCACGGCCCTTGTGCTCAGCCAGTTCCGCAGCGATGAAATCCTCGACGCTCTGCGGCGGCGAGTGATGCAACGCGATGTCACCCCGCTCAACAACTTCGCCGGTTCGCTTCGTGAGGGCCCGCGCCGCGAGATCGCGGGCTTGGTTTTCGAGTTCGTCCGGCGGGAGATCGTTCGGGTCGGAGACACCGTTTGCGACCAGCTGGCCAAATTTGTCGGGATACCGGAGAGCAAGCTCATCGATGCGCCAACCGCGTCGATTGGGAGACACGTCCTTAGGATCAGGCAATTCCTTGCGTCGCACCTTGCGCCGAATAGTGCTCGTCGACACTCCAAGGGCCCGTGCCAAGCCCTCATAGCCGATGTATTGCGGAATCTGCTGCTGCAGTTGGAAAGGCTCGCTCATGCCGAGCATGGTCGGTGATTTGGCGGTGGCAGGTCAAGGCGTAGAGTGGCCTCGCGCGCGCGAGGCGTGCCGCCAAAGCACATGCGCTAACGATGGGTGTCACCATGGGTCACGCAGCTGCGTGACCGGTGCGAGACCACGGCCATTGCGTTAAGGGTCAAAACCGGCTAACTCCTTGATTTTATTGGCGCGCCGGGAAGGATTCGAACCCACGACCCCCAGATTCGTAGACTGGGTGTACATTCAGCAAATGCACCTCAAGTCTCGGTCAAATCGGGCCCCCGCAACCATCGATTCAGCGCGCCCCATGCCGGAGGGGGCCTCCATAAGCAAAGCTGCAAGATTTCCAACGACTTGCAAACCGATTGGCGCAGGACGCACGGTCGGTGTCACCACGATGTGGTCGATCAAGCCGCGCAGAAGTTGGATCGCTTCACGCGCTGCGCTGTCGCCTTTTGTCAAAGCTTCGTGGATTTCGGCCACCTTGACCCGATAGCGTTCCGAAGCGGTCGGATGGATAGCAATGCCGTCGGCATCCGGGCTTTGCGCCAGTTCGGCCTCCAGCCGTTCCTGCTCGGCTTCCAACTCGATCAGCTTGCGACCGATGGACTTGGCGTCGGCGTTGCCAGCCATGATGACTTCGAGCATGGCCTCTATCTTCCGTTTGACGACGCCTAGGTCGCGCGTCAGCTCGCCCTGGCGTTTCCGGCGTCGGGTGCCGAGCCTTTGACGCTCCTCGCGATAGGCCTCGACCGCAGCGGCCACCACATCGGGGGCCAGCAGATGCTGCTGCAAGGCCGTCAGTACGCGCGCTTCGATTTCGCCGGTCCGAACGGTGCGCCGATTGTCGCAGCCGCGCGAGTTCGTCAGCGTCGAGCAGCGCATCACGTCGTCCCGGACGACGCTATAGCTGCCGCCGCAGCAGCCACAGCGTAGCAAGCCGGACAGCAGACGCTTTGGTCGGCGCTTTTGATAGAGGTGGGGTCCGCCACGCTCACTGTGCTTGGCCTGAACTGCATCCCAGATCGCGGCTTCGACGATGCGAAGCTCAGGAGCTTCCTGCCGGTGCCACTCGGCTTCCGGGTTCTCGCGCGCCACGCGCTTGCCGGTTGCCGGGTCCTTTATGAACCGCTGGCGGTTGTAGACAATGGTGCCCTTGTAGAGTTCGTTGTTGAGTAGGCCGTTGCGACGCTTGGGCGAACCCAACAGTGTGGACGCCGACCAGCGACCGCCGCGCGGCCATACAGCAATGTGGTCCTTGTTCAGGTCGGCGACGATACCGAGCGGGCCCTTGCCATCGGCGTATTCCTTGAAGATACGCCGGACGACTTCGGCCTCGGCAGCATTGAGCGCGCGCAGCCCGCGCTCCTCGCCCTTGTGCACGATGTCGTAGCCATAACTCTTGCCGCCAGGGATGCGACCCGCTTTGACGCGTCCCACCTGGCCGCGACGCGTTTTCTGCGCGAGGTCCTTGAGGAACAGGGCAGCCATCGTGCCCTTCAGGCCGACATGGATCTCCGACACAGCGCCGTCTGCAAGGGTTTCGATGCGGATGCCGAGGAATGTCAACCGCTCGTAGAGTGAGGCGATGTCAGCCTGGCTGCGCGACAACCGATCGAGGCTTTCGGTGACGATGATGTTGAAGCGCCCGACCAACGCATCTGCCAGCAAGTTCTGCAGGCCTGGCCGGTTCAGCGTCGACGCGCCAGAGATGGCCGCGTCCTGATACGTCTGGGTCAGCGTCAGCCCGCGCGTTTCGACATACTTGCGGGCGGCAGCAATCTGATCCGTGATCGACCGCTCGTCCTGTAGGTCACTGGAGAACCGCGCGTAGATCGCTGCACGCATGCGTCACCCATGTGTCATGGGGTCCTTGCAGCCTGTCACGGACGCAGCACATGCCTCCGAGCGTGCCGCTGGCCCTGCCTCATTGCGCTCTGCCGCATCATCTTCCTGCGCGGCCAACCGCGCAAGCGCCCGCGCGAATTCGAGAACTTGCTTGCGGGCAGCGGCTGCGGCGTCGACCGTCGCGCCGTTGCTCGATGGCTGGGCACCAACGGGCCCTGCTTGCATCAGATCAATCGTGTTCGCTGTCTGCGCCATCTGGCCGCCTCATGCCACCTGAGCGACATGGGGCCATCACTGGGATGGAGATGAAAGAAACCAGCTTGGAATCAATATGCTATCAGGCAATCTTCAGCGATTGGCGTCTGTAGGTCGGTTCCTTCGCAGACCTTGGCCAGCTTGTCGCACCTAGCGGTAGTTTGGTCCCGGCTTCGGGCATCAGCCGGGTCGCCTCGATGCGCACTGCGGGATAGGATGTTCGACGATTCTCTTGCCAACCGCCCCTAGGTCTCCGATATTAATCTGATATCAACTTGATTCGCCCCTATACTTCACGCACGAGTGCAAATGCCCGCCCACCCCGCCAACAGTAACGGATCGCCCGTGACCGCCACCATCGCCAAGCTCACTGGTCGCCACGCCATTCAAGGTGGCACCACGCAATCGAAAACCTCGACACAGACCGTTGTCTTGCGGCTGCCGACCGAGTTGCTGGCGAAGCTCGATGATGCGGTCGGACAGCGCAGCGTGCGCGTGCCACGACACACTTGGCTGTTGGAAGCGGTTGCCGAGAAGCTCGACCGGGAAGCGTCCGCCAAACCTCCTGTGCGTGACCGTAACGCGAGGGGTCGTCGTCATGGCGCGTAGTGATCTTCTGATTACCCTCGTCAAGGCCAGTACGACTGGCGATCGCAAGATCGTGCGCTCGACGGTCGAGGCGATGATTGCCGAGGAAAAGGCGCGTCAGCACAATGGGCTCGCTGAGCGCCTGTCGAACGCGCTCAATGCGCCTGCTGCGTCGAATTCGCTGAATGGCGGCCACGTCGTCATCGCCGGACCCGTGCCGAAGGGCCGCGATTATCTCAGCGAGATTGTACCTCGGCGGGCTCTCGCCGATTTGGTGCTGGCCGAGGAGACGCGCACTGCACTCGCCGACTTCGTCGAGGAGCAGAACCGCGCCGACATCCTGCGTGCCCACGGCGTTGAGCCACGCCATCGCGTTATGCTCGTCGGTCCTCCGGGGAACGGCAAGACAAGTCTTGCCGAAGCGCTGGCCGAAGCTCTCGGCATCGGCCTCTTCGTCGTGCGCTATGAACTCCTGATCGGGAGCTATCTCGGCGAGACGGCCGCGCGCCTTCGGCGCATTCTCGACTATGCACGCATCACCCCGTGCGTGTTGTTTTTCGATGAGTTCGACGCCATCGGCAAGGAGCGTGGAGACACCCACGAGACCGGCGAAATCAAGCGCGTTGTCTCGAGCCTGCTCATGCAGATTGATGAGCTGCCGAGCTATACAGTCCTGGTCGCTGCGACCAATCATCCCGAGCTGCTTGACCGAGCGGCGTGGCGCCGGTTCCAATTGCGCCTCGATCTTCCGCCGCCATCGGCGACCGACATGGCCCGCTATGTGGAAACATTCTTCAAGGCGTTTGGTGAACCGCTCGGCGTTTCACCAGAGACGATCGCTGCCAAGCTAGGCCGAATCAGCTACTCAGAGCTTGAGCAATTCTGTCTCGATGTCCGCCGCCGCCAGATTTTGGCCCAAGGCAGCAAGACACTCAAGACCATCGCGCAAGCTCAACTCAAACAGTGGCAACAGAGGCTTAAGCGAGCTGGGGCCGCTGGAAAGCCGTAGTCCCTTTGGCCCTTCGTCCCTTACTCCTCCTGCCCCAACCCTCGGCCATTGCGCCGCCGCCTGGCCGCGGCGGCGGAAAGCGTCCCAAGGTTCCCGCGCCGCTGCGCCAGCGTCAACGACTTGCGCCGCACTACCGCCGGCTCAGAGACGCCCTCGATCGTCCCGATGGAGCCCTGATCTTGCGGGCCGATCCGCTCGGCCTCGCACCTGAGCGCGCCGTGGTCATGGAAATTGCTGGCTCGCTGGCCGATTTCCACAAGGCCGTAAGCCGAATTCCAGGTCTTGAATTTCTGGTCGACGACGAGTTTTCTTTTGTCGCCAACGACGACTTTTCAGCACTTGATAGCCATGGCGAACCAGCCGCCGACCGTCCCGTTCCCGGCCGGCGCTACATCGCCATGCCGACCATGGCCGCGTTGGCTGAGTTGATCGGGCTCTACGAGCGATGGGATCGTGGTGAGACACTGCCAAGGGGCTTTACGCCATGGCGCGACCTGTTCGACCAATTGAAGACATTGCGCGCGTGGGCGCCGCAGGATCGCATTGCCGACGAGGCGATAGCCGCGTGGGAAGAGGATCTTGCTGTTGGCCCCGTGGACACGGTCATTATTGAGGCTGAACTCTGGTTTCATGCCGACGAAGAGGAACGACGAGCCGCGATCGAAGCATTGCGAGCGGAGGTCGCCGAGCTTGACGGCGAATTCATCACGGAAAGCCTGATCGATCCCATCGGCTATCACGGTGCTCTCTTGCGGCTGCCGGCGCAGGGCTTGCGCCGCGTGATGGCTCGCGAGGCCGTTCAGCTGGTTCTGGCAGACCAGGTCATGTTTCTGAGGCCACAGGCCGTTATGCGCGCCAACGCGGCTGAACCTTTGCCGCCCGACGGGCGAGCCGTGGCGCGTCCGGGCGCGGCGCTGCAGGGGCAACCGATCGCCGTGTTGCTCGATGGTTTTCCACTGCAGCGGCATCTGCTTCTCGATGGCCGCATCACCGTCGACGATGGCGATGATCTCGAGCCTCGCGCGACCGTAAGCCGTCGTGTTCACGGTACCGCAATGGCGTCACTGATTGTGCACGGCGATCTAAACCGCGCAGAAGATAGCCTGCGACGTCCGTTGCTCGTCAGGCCGATCATGTTTTCTGGGCCCAATGACATCGACGAGCGCACCGATCAGAACCGGCTGCTGATCGACACGATTTATACTGCCATCGTGCGCATGAAAGACCCAACCACGCCCGGCGGCCCAACCGCACCGGAAGTGTTCCTCGTCAATCTGTCCATGGGGGATCGTCGGCGTCCGTTCGCTGGCGCCATAAGTCCTTGGGCGCGCTTGCTCGACTATCTCTCGGCGAAATACAATCTCCTGTTTCTTGTCAGCGCCGGCAATATCCTGGACGACGTCACACTCCCCGGGATTGCAAATTTAGCGGCACTCGAAGATGCGCAACCGCACGAACGCTTGCGTGTCTTCACTGGATTGCTCAAAACCTTGCACGCGCGGCGCACGCTACTATCGCCAAGCGAGGCGCTCAATCCTTTGACCATCGGCGGCTTGCATGACGATGCCGTCGCTGCTGCGGCACCGAACCGGAACCTCGATCCCTATCCCGACGGCGGGATGCCAATGCTCAGCTCGGCACTGGGGCTTGGGCACCGTCGTGTCATCAAGCCCGATCTGTTGCTATCCGGCGGACGCCAACGGCTGGCATTTCGCGCGCATCCGCCGCTGACGCTCTCACCGATGCGAGTACCGCAAGGGTTCGGGCTGCGCGTTGCGGCCCCCGACACCTCGCCGCGCGCGGCACTTGACCGTCGCGGCCTCAACTTCGGCACCAGCCCGGCGACCGCGCTTGCAACACGTTCGGGTCATCAGATCTTCGACGCGCTTATGGATCGTGACGGCGGCTCCAATCATGCCGACATCGACGGCGACTTCTACGCCGTGCTGATCAAGGGGTTGCTCGTGCATGCGGCGCGTTGGCCAGAGAGCGCTTCAACAATTGCAGAAATTTTTGGCCCCGCAGATGGCCGGCGCTCCGCCGAGCGCGCCGACAATGTCTCGCGCATTCTCGGATATGGCGTGCCGGATATCACCCGCGTGCTTGATTGCGCGACCCATCAAGCAACGCTGGCGGGCTGCGGCACGCTCGAGGCCGGCGCTGCACATGCCTACCGCATCCCGCTGCCGGAATGCTTGGCGCAGGTAACCGAGCCCAGACGACTGATTGTGACGCTCGCCTGGATGTCGCCAATCACGACGACGCACCAGGAATATCGGCGTGCGCAATTGCTTATCGATGCTCCTGAACACCCGCAACGTCTCGGAGTGCAACGGCTGACCCAATCGCAGCCAAGTGATTTTGCCTCGAAGCGTGGCTCGGTCGTGCACGAGATCTACGACGGTGAGGACGCCGTCGTTTTCCTCGATGATGGCTTCCTCGATCTTCGTGTTTGGTGCGCACAGCGCCCTTTGAAACGGGCTTTGGATACATCCATCCGCTATGCACTTGCCGTGACAATTGAAGCGGGTCAGGCGTTGCCTGTCTACCAGCAAGTCAACGATCGATTGCGCACCGTCGTGCGAGGTTAAGCCATCTCTGATGTGCTAGTGCGGGAGCCAACAGCTGGCACCACGATGGCGACGGGCGCGCGAATTCCGGACAGCATTTGGTTGTTGTAACCCGAAAGGTCAGCAACAGCCTCAAAGCGGGGTTTTCGACTTGTCGGGAATTAAAGGCTTACCGGACACGAGCACGATAGCCGCTTGTCAAAATTCTTGAGAGAGAGCGTTCATACCCACGCGATTTCGCTGAGACTCATGTAGACGACCGCGCCACGGCTTGCCCCGATGGCCGTCATGTACTCTTGCAGTTGCCCGCGGTATTGCGCCCTGTTTTGCGCCGTCGGGGCGACGTCGGATTTCCAATCCAGGACGACGGCGGGAGTCGCGCCTTCATAGGCCGTTGCATCCGCGCGACCTGCGAGCAACTCCCCTTCGGCAGCCGACCAGATGGCGAGCTCAGGCACCAGCTTCGGGCGAAGCGCCGCGATCTCCGGCAGGTGCAGCGTGCGAAGCGCCGTCTTCGCCAGCTCGGCCGGTTCGGGAAGGTTGCGAACGTCAGGCTCGTCGGTCACAAGCTGCCGAAGGAGGTCTCCGGCGCGGGCCGTCACCGACTCCCCGTCCTCGCCAAGCTCGCCGGTCAGAAACTCCTCCATGAGCTTGTGAAGTAGGACGCCGCGCAGCCGTCCCGCGCCGGGCGCGATGACGACTTCGGCGGTTTCATTGGTTGGATCGACCGCGCCCTCGGCGATCAGCGCCCGGTCCGGGTCATGATCGCTCGGCCGCCGCCATGTGAGGGCCGGCGATGCGGCGGCGGCAGCTTCGGCCTGGGCGGCGAAGCGTTCGGCAGTCTGCTCGTTAGTCACTGTCGCGGCCGGCCCGGGCAATGATTCCGGCAGAAGATCGAGATCGAGTTCTGGCAAATTCGCATGGTCAAGGGCGACGATGCGGGACCAGGAATTCGCGTCCGCGGACGGCAGGCACGGGAGGATCAGGAAATCCCGCGCCCGCGTGCAGGCGACGTACCATAAGCGCTCGCGCTGACGGCCCTCGCTGCGGTTCTCCTCCTCGCGCGCCGCGGCAAGATGGGGAGGGGCCGTTTCTCCCAGAATCCAATGCAAGGTGTCGTCAGAGCGGCGATGCACGAATTCATCAGCGCTGGGAAACCGCGTTGCCGTATTGATCGGTATGACCACTGGCCATTCGAGGCCCTTGGAGCTGTGCATCGTGACGAGCTCGATCGCATCCTCCGACGCATCGCTGCGCCCTTCGGGTAGGCGAGTCTGAAGCTCCCAATCATGCTGGACGTCACGGACGAAGGCTTGCAACCCAGCGACATCATAGGCGCGCGCCTTTTCGATCAAAGCGTCGATGTTGGCGAGGGATCTGGAGCTGCGGTTGCGATGGCGCGCCGACAGCACAACGCGCACACGGAGTTGCTCGATAGCCTCACTGAGAAGCAGCAAAGGCGTCGTGACAGGCGCGCGTCGCCGCAGATGCTGAAGTTTCTCTAGGACCGATCGCGCCAGGGGATGCGTGACGCTTTCCGGGTTCGTCCTGACGTTGAATGCGCTCCCTCGGGGCAGGCCGGATGTGATTTGTAACAGCTCGTCGTCAGTCAGACCGACCAGGGGACCGCGTAGAAGCGCGCCGAAAGCGAGCGTGTCGCGCGATTCCGCCAGCGTGCGCAGGAGGGCGAGAACGTCCTGCGTCTCCTGGCGCAGCATCAACGTCTTGCCCGCCTGCGACGCGATCGAAATCCTTTTCGCCTCGAGGGCTTGCTCGTAGCGCCACAACTCCGCCCCGGTCGGCACCAGCAGCGCGATGTCGCCCGGCCGCAGCGGCGAGCGCGCGCCGTCGGCGCGCGTCACATCGAAGGCGCCGATGAGCCTTGCGCAGACCTCGGCTACGGTAGCGGCTTCGGCGTCGCGCTGGGCGTCTGCCCTCTCGCCAGGCGGCAGGTCGATCGTAAGTTTGGTGATGCACGGCAATCCATCGTCGCTGTCATCGATCGTATGCGACAGGGCGACGTATCCGGGCTGATCCGTCTGCGTCAGCACAGGTTCGAAGCGGTCGTTGACGTAATCAATGAGGCCGCGCCGGGAACGGAAATTCGCCGTCACCTGGACGATGGCGCCGCCGCTGCGATCCTTCACGTTGTCTCGCGCCTGCTCATAGACGCCGATGTCGGCGCCTCGGAAGCGGTAGATCGCCTGCTTCGGATCGCCGACGAGGAACAGCGAGCCGGGGCGAAGCACTGCCTCCTGCCATTGCTCCGGCCGCACTTCTGCGCCTATGAAGAACAGAGTTTCCGCCTGTAACAGGTCGGTATCCTGGAACTCGTCGACGAGAATATGCTGGTAGCGCCGGCCGAGGGCCTTGCGCACGTCTTCGCGGCCGATAACGAGCGCGCGGGCGTGCAGAAGCAAGTCGTCGAAGTCGAGCACCGCCGCTGCCCGCTTGTAGTCGTTGGCACTACTTCCGGTTCCGGCAGATCCTGGCCCTGACTGTTTTTGTTCCACTCGACCTGAACTGTCGGCTATCGAACCTATCGCGTCGGCGTTCGTCAAGCGTTCTTTGATCGGCAGCTATGCAGTGGTAGACCGGCAGTCGACGCCGCGCTACCTTGACGCTTGAAGATGACCCGGAGCTGCCGAAGTTGCCCGTCAGCACTTACTGTGGCCAATCCACACCATTTTGGCATTCGGCGGCGTCTACGTTGCCCAGCCGATGACAGCCTTGCCGCCGCCCGGTAAGCTCACACCTGGACGGAAACTCCCCCGGCGAGCAGTTGCCGTGTCGCTTTTTTTGAGCCATTCGAGCGCCAATGACGGGCACGCCATCGCTCTGCACGACCCCAGGGGAATCGCATGAACAACCCTACCCCGTCCCTGAGATGAGATCAGCGAGATAGGTGTCGTCCCAGGCGGCGAGGCGGCGTTTGACTCGCATGGAGTTCTTGTCGACCTTGGCGCGCATCAGGTTGCTTGCGATATGCTTGATTGTCGCGAAGTTGGCGGGTGCGTTATCCCGGCGGATGCGGCACTCGTCGGCGCGGAAGACCATGTCCATCACCCAGTGATGGCTCTCGACGGCCCAGTGACCGCGGATCGCGTCACCCTGGCGGACGGCGTCGGCTGCCAGCGACGAGATGTAGAATCGCGTCTCAGTTTCCGTTTTCCCGCCGATGATCTCGCGGATGCTCTCGACCATGACGATGCTTTTTAATCCCACCCAGTCGTGACGCTCCTTGAGCCAGTCGATAACGTCGATGGACGTGTATGTTCTGGTCTCGATGCGGCCGTGACTTTTCTCCAGCGTCTCGTGTCGGCTGACGACAGTATCTTCGAATTTGCAGGCTTTTTGCTCGGTGAAGAACAGTTCGACATCCTCGCTCAACGTCCCTTGATTGCCTTTCAGGGCCAGCACGTAATCCGCTTCCTTTTCCACGATCTTCTTGGCGATCTCCTTCTGGCTGCCCATCGCGTCGATCGTGACGATCGCTCCTTTCACCGTGAGCAGATTAAGCAGTTCCGGAATCGCCGTGATCTCGTTCGATTTGTCGGCGACCTTCCTCTGGCCGAGCACGAGGCGCTGACGGCTCGAGAAGGCCGAGATCATATGGATCGGGGCCTTGGCGCCGCCTTCCTGATAGGAGCGCCGCAGCGTCTTGCCATCGATAGCGACGATGCCGGGGCCGAGGTTCGCGAGCGAGGCAACCCACGCGATGAAGCAGCCCTGGAAGGCTTCGGCATCGAGGGCCGCAAACAAATTGCCGAACTGATCATGCGACGGTGTGCCTTCGGCAAAGGCAGCGAACCGACGGAGAAAGTCGAGCTTCCTCTTGCCGAACGCTGCGACTTCGACCCAGCTGTCGGCACCCGCGAGCACAGCCAACAGGCACTGCAGCAGCATCTCGTCCAGCGGATAGGCGACCTTGCCGAGCTGGCGCGGGTCATCGAGTTCTTCAAAATGCTCCAACCATTGAACGACTTGATCGAAAGCGCGTTCTGCTTGGGATTGAGCGTCGGCCATAGCGGTCCTCATCGCGAATCGAAAGGACCTGAAGAGATTCAGCATTCTCGTCCGGTGTCACCTGCAGATTCATGCAATCGCCCTGTGCACGACCCTGAGTCCGCGGTATACGAGATCGAATCATGCCAGACTCGTCGGGAATTCCGCAGAGGCGCGAGCCGCGCAACGTGCTTGGCGAACCCCTGAAGCTCTGCAGTGAACGGCAGCCAACCGGCTTCTTCCGCGATGGCTGCTGCAACACCGGCCCCGAGGATGTGGGCTCGCATACGGTTTGCACGCTTATGACAGCGGACTTCCTCGCATTCAGCGCGCGAGCAGGCAACGACCTCTCCACGCCGATGCCGGAATTCGGATTTCCTGGCCTTAAGCTTGGCGACCGGTGGTGCCTGTGTGCACCGCGCTGGCAGGAGGCGTTCGAGGCTGGCATGGCACCCAAGGTGGTGCTGGCCGCCACCCACGAAAGCGCACTCGACTATTGCCAGCTGGCCCACCTCAAGAAGCACGCGCTCGACCTGGAGTGAACTGCGGCTAAGGGTGCAGAGATGTGAACAGGCGTGCAATTTTGACCCCTCGTATTGCCTCAGCTGGGAATGTTACCGAGAGCGTGCGCCGGGCTGCCGCGCGATTGTCGAGATGAGACGGCGGCCGGGGGTGGACTGACGGAGGTGTGCCCGGCATGGGCACTGGATTGGAGGTGGAAGTCCTTCACGGGGCGAGTTGGTAGCAACCGTGAGCCGGAGGCAACTGCACGCAGAGCGACCCGTCGTGAGACGCGTTTCC